>NZ_CP060131.1:6007500-6307500 GCF_014235185.1 Pseudonocardia petroleophila
GCGCTGAACCCGTTGCGCAGGTGCAGCTCGGTGGCCGCCGCGACCCGGTCGACGTCACCGTCCTCGACCGCCGCGAGGATCTCCAGGTGCTCGCGGTGCGACTGCTCGGCCCGCGGCGCCGCGTCGAGCATCAGGTCCCAGGGGAACGCCTGCCACATGACCGCGATCCGCTCGGTGAGCGCGGGCATGCCGCAGCGCTCGTAGAACAGGAAGTGGAACTCGCGGTTGCGCTCACGCGTGCCGGTCCCGCCGGGTCCGGCGCCGTCGTCGAGGAGCCTGCGCGCCTGGGCGAGGTCGCGGCGCGACAGGCGCAGCGTCGCCCGGCGCATCGCGTAGGTCTCGGTGAGCCGCCGCACCACGTAGGTGGCGGTGACCTGGTCGAGGTCCACCCCCGCGACCCGGACGCCGCGGTGCGGCTCGGAGACGACCAGCCCCTCGGCCTCGAGCTGGCGCATCGCCTCCCGGACCGGCGTGATGCTCGCGCCGAACTGGCGGGCCAGGTCGTCCTGCGGCATCCGCTCACCGCGGGCGAGCTCGCCGGAGAGGATCCGGCGTCGCAGCTCGTCGACGATCTGGTCGCGCTTGGTCGGTTGGACTGCGGTCATCACCACTCCCCGCGCTTCGTGGATCCGGCACGATCCTAGGCCACGGTGCATCCCGGGACCGGGGACCTCGGTCAGCCCTCCTCCAGCCCCCTGCGGATGCGGTCGGTGTCGGCGCCCACGGCCGGGATCGCGCCCATCCGCGGCTCCCGCCCGTCGTACCCGATCGGGGGCAGGAGCGCCCGGATCGGCCCCGCGGGCGAGTCGACCGTCCGCCACCGGTCGCGGGCGGCCAGCTGGGGGTGCTCCAGCACCTCGCCGAGCTCCCGGCGGCGGGCGTGCGCGATGCGGTGCTCGGCGAGGCGGGCCTCGAGCCCGTCACCGGTCACGTCGAGGAGGACCTTGTCGATCTCGGCGTGCAGCTCGGGGCGGTGCGCCACCCGGCGGCTGCCGGTGTCGAACCGCGGATCGACGGCCAGCTCGGGGCGCTGCAGCACGCCGTCGCAGAAGCGCACCCACTCCCGCTCGTTCTGGATCGCGAGCACGACCTCGACCCCGTCGCCCGCGGCGAAGCAGCCGTAGGGCGCGATCGCGGCGTGGCTGGTTCCGGCGCGCACGGGCGGGGTGCCGTAGCCCGCGTAGTAGAGGGGGTAGCCCATCCACTCGGTGAGCGCGTCGAACAGGCTCACCTCCAGCGCGGCGCCCCGGCCCGTGCGCTCCCGCTCGTAGAGCGCCGCGAGGATCCCGCTGAAGGCGTACATCCCCGCGCCGATGTCGGCCGCCGGGATGCCGCTCTTGGCCGGCTGCTCCGGCGTCCCGGTGACCGACAGCAGCCCGGCCTCGGCCTGGATCAGCAGGTCGTAGGCCCGGGCGTCCCGGTACGGGCCGCTGTCGCCGTACCCGGAGATCGAGCAGGTCACCAGGCGGGGGAACCGCGCGCGCAGCTCCTGCGCCCCGAGCCCGAGCCGCTCGGCCGCGCCGGGGGCGAAGTTCTGGACGAACACGTCGGCGTCGGTCAGCAGGCGCCGGAGCACGTCGATCCCGGCCGGGTCCTTCAGGTCCAGCGCGATCGACTCCTTGGACCGGTTGAGCCAGACGAAGTGGCTGGAGAGCCCCTCGACGGTCTCGTCGTAGTCGCGGGCGAAGTCGCCGGACCCCGGCCGCTCGACCTTGATCACCCGGGCCCCGAGGTCGGCCAGGTGCCGGGTGGCCAGCGGCGCGGCGACGGCCTGCTCGCAGGAGACGACGGTGATCCCGTCCAGCGGGAGCGCGGTCATGCCAGCCCCACGACGACGGCCTTGGTCCGCGTGTAGCCGAGCAGCCCCTCGACACCCTTCTCCCGGCCGTACCCGGACCGCTTCGTGCCGCCCAGCGGCAGCTCGATGCCGCCGCCCGCGCCGTAGGTGTTGACGAAGACCTGGCCGGCGTCGAGCTCGGCGGCCAGGCGGTGGGCCCGGCCGACCGACCCCGTCCACAGCGCGGCGACCAGCCCGTACTCGGTGGCGTTGGCCAGCTCGACGGCCTCGTCGTCGGTGCGGAACGTCGTGACGGCCAGCACCGGCCCGAACACCTCCTGCTGCCCGATCTCCGAGCCGACCGGCACGTGGTCGAACAGGGTGGGCGGGAAGAAGAACCCGGCGCCGCCGGGGGCCTCCCCGCCGGTGACGAGCTCGGCGTCGGCCCGAGCGCGCCCGACCATCGCGGCCACCCGGTCGCGCTGCGTCGCGTTGGTCAGCGGCCCGAGGTCGGGGTCGTCCGGCCCGGGACCCGTGCGGACCGCCTCGAACCGCTCCCGGACCCGGGCCACCACCTCGTCGTGCACGGACTGGTGCACCAGCACGCGCGAGCCCGCCGTGCAGGTCTGCCCGGCGTTCTGCACGATCGAGTTGACGATCAGCGGGACCGCCCGGTCGAGGTCGGCGTCGGCGAAGACGATGTTCGGGGACTTGCCTCCCAGCTCCAGCACCACGGGCACGACGTTCGCCGCGGCGGCGGTGGCGACCGCCGTGCCCACCGGGCGCGAGCCGGTGAAGGAGAGGTGGTCGATGCCCGGGTGGGCGGCCAGCGCGGCGCCCGCCTCGACCCCGACGCCCGTGACGACGTTGAACGCGCCGTCGGCGAAGCCCGCCTCGGCGGCCAGGCGGGCGAGCTCGACCGCGGTGACGGGGCTGTCCTCGGCCGGCTTGAGCACGCAGCAGTTGCCCGCGGCCAGCAGCCACGGCCAGGGCCACGAGACGGCGTTCGCACAGCTCGCGTCCGCGGTGCTGCAGGTCCCGATGGAGAAGATCCGGCTGGTGCAGTCCGACACCGCGCTGGTGCCCCGCGGCTCGGGACCATGGGGTCGCGGTCGCTGCAGACCGGCGGCAGCGCGATCCACGGTTCCAGCACCGAGCTGGTCGTGCGCGCCCGCGAGATCGCCGCCCACCTGCTGGAGGCGTCGGCGGAGGACGTGGAGCTGTCCGCGGCCGGATTCGGGGTCAGGGGCGTCACGGGGCCGGTCGTGACCTGGGCCCAGGCAGCGGCGGCCGCCGAGGACGGCACCGGCCGCCCGGACGGCGCGGCCGCCGCCCTGCGCGAGGAGCTGGACTTCGCCCAGGGCCAGTCCAGCTTCCCGTTCGGCTCGCACATCGCCGTCGTCGAGGTCGACCTGGACACCGGCCGGGTCACCCCGCTGCGGCACGTGGCCGTCGACGACTGCGGGCGGATCCTCAACCCGCTGCTGGTCGAGGGCCAGCAGCACGGCGGCATCGCCCAGGGCGTCTCGCAGGCGCTCTACGAGCTGGTCGACTACGACGCCGACGGCAACCCGACCACCGCCAACCTGGTGTCCTACACGATCCCCAGCGCCGCGGACCTGTGCGCGTTCGAGGCGTCCACCACCGAGACCCCGACGCACCTGAACCCGCTGGGCGCCAAGGGCATCGGGGAGTCGGGGACGATCGGCTCCACCCCGGCCGTGCACAACGCCGTGATCGACGCGCTCTCGCACCTCGGGGTGCGCCACATCGACATGCCGCTCACCCCCGAGAAGGTGTGGCGGGCGATCCGGGGAGCGGCCGGGCCGGGCGCGGCGGGCTGACGGCGGGGCGGGCCACCGCACGCCAGCGGTTACCCTCGGGCGAGCCGGAGAACCCCCGGACGGTCACCCGGAGGAGAGCCCGACCATGCCCCCTGTCCCTCGCGGTGGCTCCACCGTCGTCGCGGCGACGTGGGCGGTCGCCGGTGTCGTCCACCTCCTGATCGCGCTCCGCGGCGACGGCGCGGGCGCCGTGCTCGGGTTCGCCCTCGCCGCGGTGGCCCTGGTCGGGGCGGCCGCGCTGCTCGTGGACCCCCGGCCCGAGCTGCTGGTCGTGGCCGCGGTGGCCGGCGTCGTGGGGGTGGCCGCGTTCGCGCTGCCGCTGATCCTGCCGCTGCTGGGGATCGGGGGTCCGGCCACCGATCCCCTCGACGCGTGGCGGATCGGCGCCTTCGTGGTGGACGCGCTGACGGTCCGGCTCGCCGCGTTCACCCTGCGGCGCGCCGGCCGGGCGCGGGCCTGAGCGTCACCGGGACGGCTGGAGACTTCGCGGTCAGCCGCTCGTCGGGCATCCGCACATCGTGCCCTGCCGGACTCGCGCGGGGTCCGTCGAACGGTGGATCTCCACCCGCCCGATCGTCGGACGACCGGGCGGGCCGGCGTGCCTAGCGTCGCTGTCATGACCGCGACCACCGCCACCACCGCACCGCCCCGGCTGCACGGCCTCGACGCGCTGCGGGCCGCCGCGCTCGGGCTGGGGATCGTCCTGCACTCGCTCATCCCGTTCGCCCCGGGGGCGCTGTGGCTGGTCACCGACTCGGTGACCAGCGACGCCGTGAACGTCCCGCTGGTCCTCATCCACCTGTTCCGGATGGTGCTGTTCATGATGCTGGCCGGCTACTTCGGCCGGATGGTGCTGCACCGCCGGGGCACGGGCGCCTACCTGCGGGACCGCGCGCTGCGGATCCTGCTCCCGCTCGTCGCGTTCTGGCCGGTCGCGGTGCTCTCGCTGGGGATCCTCGTCGGGGTGAACGTCGCGCTGCGCGGCGTCGAGCCCCCGCCGACGCCCGCCGCGGACGCCTCCCCGCTGCTCGCCTTCACGCCGGGCCAGCTCTGGTTCCTGCTGGTCCTGATGGAGTGCGTGCTGATCACCGTGGTGGTCCGGGCGGTGGCGCGGCGCCTGGCGGGCCCGGACCGCGTCGCGCGCCTGTCCGGGCGGGCCGGGGCCCTGCTCGCGTCGCCGTGGGGCGTCGGCCTGGCGGCGGTCCCGTACCTGGTCGGGCTGCTGGTCCAGGGCCACACGGCGGGCGGGATCGTCGAACCGTTCACGGTCCTGCCCGAGGTCGCCCCGCTCGTCACCTACCTGGGCGCGTTCGGTGTCGGCTGGTTCCTGCAGGCCCGCCCCGACGCGCTGACCCGCCTCGCCGCGACGTGGCCGGTGCACCTGGGCGCCGCCGTGGTGCTCAGCGCGGTGGTGCTGCTGGGGGCGGCCGCGCTGCCGCTGTGGGCCGCGGCGGCGATCACCGCGCTGGCCGGGTGGACCTGGACCTACGGCCTGGTGGGGGTGTGCAGCCGGTACCTCACCCGCGAGCGACCGGTCGTGCGCTACCTGGCCGACGCCTCGTACTGGATGTACCTGCTGCACCTGCCGCTGCTCGTCGGCATCGAGATCCTGCTCGCCGACCTGGCCTGGCCGATCCCCGTCAAGCTCGTGCTCACCTGGGCGGTCACCGCGGTCGTCCTCCTCCTCGGCTACGACCTGCTGGTGCGCGGCACCTGGCTCGGTGCGTGGCTCAACGGCAGGCGGCGGCCGCGGGCCCTGCGGCGGCGCCGGACCGTCGCGGCCGGCTGAGCGGCCCCGGGTTCAGCGCGCCGGCGCCCCGTCCGCGACGAGCGGGCGGGCGCCGGACCGCGCCGCGCCGGCGCCGGCGGCCACCACGAACCCGATCCCGGCGACGCGGATCGCGCACCGCGCCGGCCGCCTCGACCTGGTCCAGGACGTGCTGCTGCGGGCGTTCGCGGTCGTCGGGCGGGGCCGGGCCGCGCGGCCCCCGCTCGCCCTCGTCGCGGGCCGGCTCACCCGGTGAGGCCTGCGCCGGGACGACCGGGGGTGGCCGACGCGGTCGCCGCTCGGCCCGCGGCGATCCGGTCGAGCCACTCCCCCAGCACGTGCCGCTCGCCCTCGGTGAGCGCGGTGATCCCGTCGAGCCCGGCCCGCAGCGTCGTCGCGGCGGTGACCGGACCGGGTTCCCGCCGGGGCGGAGCGCCGGTCGCGATCGCGGCGAGCACGGTGTCCCGCGCGAGGTCCGACAGCGCCGGGTCCCGGTCGTCGGCGGGGGTCGCGAGCAGCGTGAGGACCGTGCCGCAGGCCGCGGCGTGCACCAGGTCGGCCGCGGTGCGCTCGTCGACGGTCAGCCGGCCCGCCGCGGCGATCGCCCGGACGTGCCGACGCAGGACGGCCCACGACCGCTCCGCGGCGGGGGACGTCCGGCCCGAGGTCGGGTCGCCGTACATGAGCAGGTAGAGCGCGGGGTGGGCGAGCCCGAAGCCGACGTGCACGGCCCACCCCGCGCGCAGGTCCTCGACCGGGTCGTCACCGGGCGGGTCGAGGACCTTCGTCCGTAGGTACGCGGCGAACCCGTGCTCGGCGACGGCGTCGAGCAGGCCGTCCTTGTCGCCGAACAGGCGGTAGAGCGCGGGCGCCTGGGTGCCCGCCGCCGCGGCGACCGCGCGCGTCGACACGGCGTCGCGGCCGCCCTCGGCGAGCAGCCGCGCGGCGGCCTCCACGACGTGGTCGCGCACCTCGCGCCGGGCGTCCATGCATCCGACGCTACCTGATCCGTGGTATCACTGGAAACGCCACTGATCACACGATTCCGGTATCAGTGATAACCGAGGGAGCTGACCATGATCATCGTCACGGGCGCGACGGGGCGGCTGGGCCGCGCCGTCGTGGAGCGGCTGCTGGAGCGCGGCGGCCCCGACGGGCTGGGGGTCAGCGTCCGCGACCCGGGCGCGGCCCGGGACCTCGCCGACCGCGGCGTCCGCGTCCGGCGCGGCGACTTCGACGACCCCGCCGCGCTGGCGCACGCCGTCGAGGGCGCGGACCGGGTCCTGATCGTCTCCGGACCCGCCGACGCGGCCGCCCACCGGCGCGCGGTCGACGCGGCGGCGGCCGCGGGCGCGCGGCGGATCCTCTACACCAGCCACATGGGAGCGCGGCGCGACTCCCCGTTCGCCCCGATGCCCGCCCACGCCGAGACCGAGGACGACCTGCGGCGCAGCGGCGTCGCCTGCACCGCCCTGCGCAACGGGTTCTACGCGGCCACCGCGGTGCAGCTCATGGGGCAGGCGCTCACGACCGGGCAGCTCGTGGCCCCCGAGGACGGACCGGTGTCCTGGACGGCGCACGCCGACCTCGCCGACGCCGCCGCGCTCGCCCTGGACGGGGCCCTCGACGGCGTGACCGCCCCGCTCACCGGACCGCAGGCCCTCGACTTCGGCGACATCGCCGCCCTCGCCTCGGAGCTGACGGGCCGCGACATCACCCGCGTGACCGTCGCCGACGACGAGTGGACCGCGGGGATGGTGGCGCGCGGCGTGCCGGAGGGCGGTGCCCGGATGCTGCTCGGGATGTTCCTCGCGAGCCGCCGGGGGGACTTCGCCGCCGTCGACCCCGCGCTCGGGGAGCTCCTCGGCCGCCCGGCGACGACGTTCGCCGAGGTGCTCGCCGCGTCGACCGGGGGCTGAGGCTCAGCCGGGAGGGTCCAGGTCCCGCCACACCGCGACGTCGCCGACGAACTCCGGCTCCGCCCCGACGAGCGCGGTGGTCTGCTGCACCAGCGCGTCGACGTTGCGGGACGGGCCGAGCACCGCCGAGCACGCCCCCCAGCGGGCGACGTCGGCGCGGAACCGGGCGCGCACCTCGGGGGTGACCTCGCGGACGGCGCCGTCGACGTGCACGTCGTGCAGCAGGCGGCCGGTGTGCGTCGGCTGCCCCCCGACGTACGCGCGGCCGTCGGCGGCCGGTCCGATGAAGTAGCCGCCCGGGATCGCGAAGGACAGCCCGGCGGCCTGCTGCCAGGCCATCGCGTCGACGTCGGGCGCGGCCGGGAAGGGCAGCAGCAGCACGCTGCCGCCGGGGCAGTCCAGGGCCGGGTCCCCCGACGTCAGGAACGCGGGGACCGCCGGCGCGTCCTGCGCCGGGAGGGGGCCGGGCACCAGCGGCAGCAGGGCGACGACCACGGCGAACGCCACCGCGCCGCGCACCGCGACCGCCTCGGCCCGCACCCGCTCCAGGGCCAGCGCGAGTGCCGCCGCCGCGAGGAACGCCGTGAACAGCGGCAGCCGCGTGGCGATGACGTGCTCGAACCCGGGCAGCCCCGCGAGCAGGGCCCAGGGCAGCGGCACGCCCGTCCGCACCCCGTCGACGACGAGCTCCGGGCCCAGCGCCAGCACCGCCGTCGCCGCGGCGACCAGGAGCGCGGTGCGCAGGCGGGCGTCGCGGCGGTAGCGGACCAGCCCGGCGAGGAGCACGACCAGCAGCGGGAACCCGAGCAGGGCCGTGCGCTCCTCGATCCCGCCGGCGAACACCGCGGAGCGCTCGGCCGCGGCGGAGGTGGTGAGCACCTGCAGCGGGGTGCCGACGACGAGGCCGGCGAGGTCGGTCGAGTAGTACGCCGTGGCGAACGGGCTGCCCTCCTGCGGCAGCGGCCCGAGCAGCTGGAACGCCAGGCCCGGCCCGCCCACCAGCGCGAACACGCCCAGGGCGAGCAGGGCCCGGCCCGTGACCCGGCCCGCGCGGCCCCGCACCTCCCGCGGGTGCGACGCCACGAGCACCACCAGCAGCAGGGCGACGACGAGGCCGGAGAGGAACAGGATCTCCTCGCCCACGTACACCTGCAGCCCCGCGGCCAGGCCGAGCAGCACGGCGGTGGAGCGCGCCGGCCGGGCGTCGGTGAGCAGCCGCACCGACATCAGCAGCAGGACGGGCACCGCCGGGTTCAGCACCAGGTTCGGGTGCCCGCCCGCGGCCTGCGCGACCATCGCCGGGGAGAACCCGGCGAGCAGCCCGCCCACGGCCGCGGGCCCGGTCCCGACGCCCAGCGGCCGGGCCAGCAGGCACCAGAACGTCGCCGACGCCGTCGCGGCCAGGCCCAGGGTGGTCAGCACGGTGACGGTGCCGATCCCGCCGAACGCCGCGGTGACCGGCGCGAGCAGCAGCCCGGGCAGCACCATCCCGTTGTTCCACATCAGGTTGATGCCGTCGGGGTGGTTGAGGGCGTCGGAGTACAGCGGGAGGCGGCCCTGCGCCAGCGCCCGCGGGGTCCAGGTGAGCAGCCAGCCGAACAGCACGGAGTCGGGCTCGTTGACCGAGGTGACCCGTCGCCCGAGCGGGGTCCACCACGGCCCGGTGACCACCAGGGCCAGCACCAGGTAGCCGAGCGGGACCCCCGCGGCCGCGACGGTGCGCGACCGCGGCCGGGGCCGGGACGCCTGCACGGTCAGCACGCCGGTGATCCTTCCACGGCGATCGCGTCCCCCCGCCTGCGCGACACCCCCGACAAGTCCTACTCTCAGGTAACCGGGCACCCGCCCGTCTCGAAGGGAAGGCAGAACCCGATGCGCTTGCAGCTGTCCCCGGAGGACGAGAGCTTCCGGGAGGAGATGCGGACGTTCTTCACGACCGCCATCCCCCAGTCGATGCGCGACACCGTCGCGGCCCGCGGCGAGCTCTCCCGCGAGCAGTGGATCGAGAGCCACCGCATCCTGCACGCGGCGGGCCTCGCCGTGCCGGACTGGCCGGTGGAGTGGGGCGGCCGGGACTGGACCCCGCTGCAGCGCCACATCTGGCGCTCGGAGATGCAGCTCGCGGGCGTCCCCGAGCCGCTCGCGTTCAACGCCAGCATGATCGGGCCGGTCATCGCGGCGTTCGGCACGCAGGAGCAGAAGGAGCGGTTCCTGCCCGCCACCGCCAACCTCGACATCTGGTGGTGCCAGGGCTTCTCCGAGCCCGACGCCGGCTCCGACCTCGCGAGCCTGCGCACCACCGCCGTCCGCGACGGCGACGACTGGGTCGTCAACGGCCAGAAGACCTGGACCACGCTCGGCCAGCACGCCGACTGGATCTTCTGCCTCGTGCGGACCGACCCGTCGGTGAAGAAGCAGCGCGGCATCTCGATGATCGTGTTCCCGATGGACTCCCCCGGGGTGAGCCTGCGCCCGATCGAGCTCGTCGACGGCAGCGTCGAGGTCAACGAGGTCTTCTTCTCCGACGTCCGGGTGCCCGCGGAGAACCTGATCGGCGAGGAGAACAAGGGCTGGGACTACGCCAAGTTCCTGCTCGGCAACGAGCGCGTCGGCATCGCCCGCGTCGGCTCCACCAAGCGGCTGCTGGCCAACGCCCGCCGCTACGCCCACGAGATCACCGCCGACGGCCGCCCGCTCATCGAGGACGCGCGGATCGCCGCGCGCCTCGCGGAGCTGGAGAACGAGATGGTGGCCCTGGAGCTGACGGCCCTGCGGGTCGTCGCGCACTCGGCGGGCGGGCGCCCGCACCCGGCGTCCTCGGTGCTCAAGCTGCGCGGGTCGCAGCTGGAGCAGGACGCCACCGCGCTGGTCATGGACATCGCCGGGCCGCTGTCGATCGCCGCGGCGCCCGACCCGGAGTCCGACGTCCCCGAGTGGGCCCGCATCTCCGCGCCGGGCTACCTCAACGACCGCAAGGTCTCCATCTACGGAGGCTCGAACGAAGTGCAGCGGACCATCATCGCCGGCACGATCCTGGGGCTCTGACCATCATGGACTTCACCTTCGACACCGAGCAGAACGACCTGCGCGACGCCGTCCGCAGCATCCTCGAGCGCGCCTACGGCGCGATCGACCAGCGCCGGAAGGCCGTCGCCCAGGACCCCGGCTTCGACGAGCGGCTCTGGGCGCAGCTCGCCGAGATGGGCCTGCTGGGCCTGCCCTTCGACGAGAGCGTCGGCGGCACCGGGGCGGGGCCGGTCGAGGTCGCGATCGTGGCCGAGGAGATCGGGCGCGTCATCGCCCCCGAGCCGTTCGTCGAGGCCGTGGTCCTCGCGGGCGGCCTCGTCGACGCCGCGGGCACCGACGCGCAGCGCGCCGAGGTGCTGGGCGGGATCGCCGACGGCAGCGTCCTGGCCGCGTTCGCGCACACCGAGCCGGGCAGCCGGTGGAGCACCACCGCCGCCGCGGTCACCGCGACGGAGGCCGACGGCGGATGGCGGCTCACCGGCGTCAAGGAGCCGGTGCCCAACGGCGCCCGCGCCGACGTGCTGGTGGTCAGCGCGGTCGCCGACGGCGCCACCCGGCTGTTCCTCGTGCGCGGCGACGCCGAGGGCCTGGCCCGGCACGGCTACCGCACCCACGACGGCGGCCGCGCGGCCAAGGTCCGCTTCGACGGGGCCCCCGCCGAGCTGCTCGGGGAGGGCACCGGCGACCGCCGCGCCGACATCGAGCGCGCCCTCGCGGTGGCCCGGATCGCCTACGCGCACGAGTCGGTCGGCGCGATGAGCACGGCCCTGACCACCACGACCGAGTACCTGAAGACCCGCAAGCAGTTCGGGGTCACCCTGAACACGTTCCAGGCGCTCACGTTCCGGGCCGCCGACATGTACGTGTCGCTGGAGCTGGCCCGCAGCATCGCGCTGTGGGCGACGCTGGTCGTCGACGCGGGCGGCGACGTCGTCACCGCGGCGGCCCGCGCCCGGCTGCAGGCGGCGAAGGCGGGGCGGCACGTCGGCCAGGAGGCCATCCAGCTGCACGGCGGGATCGGCATGACGGCGGAGTACTCGGTGGGCCACTACACGAGCCGGCTCACGGCGATCGACCACCTGCACGGCGACGGGGACTGGGCGCTGGGCCGGCTCACCGCCGACGTCGGCGAGCGGGAGGTCGTCGACCCGCTCGGCGCGCCGTACACCGGCTGAGCCCCTCCCTCCTCGGCACCCGGGCCCCGGATACGGTGTCCGGGTGCCGATGACCGCCAAGTACGCCACCACCTGCGGCGTCTGCTCGAACCGCGTCTCCCCCGGCGAGGAGATCGCCCGCGCCGGCACCGGCTGGGGCCATGTGGCCTGCGCCGATGCCGCTCCGGCCGCGGGGAGGCCCGCGGCGACGGCACCCGCGCGGGCGAAGAAGCCCGCCCGTCCCGACATGCCCGCCCCCGACGGCGCGCTCGAGGTGTGGACCGACGGCGCCTGCTCGGGCAACCCCGGCCCCGGCGGCTGGGCGTGGGCCACGCAGGACGGCCGTCGCGGCGCGGGCGGGGAGTCCCCCACCACCAACCAGCGCATGGAGATCCGGGCCGCGCTGGAGGCCGTCCGGTCCCTGGACGGGCCGCTCGTCGTCGTCAGCGACTCGACCTACGTCGTCAACTGCTTCCGCGACCGCTGGTGGAAGGGCTGGATCGACCGCGGCTGGGTCACCAGCGCGAAGAAGCCCGTCGTCAGCCGCGACCTGTGGGAGCCGCTGATCACGCTGGTCAACGAGCGCGGCGACGTGTCCTTCCGCTGGGTCAAGGGCCACTCCGGCGACGCGATGAACGACCTCGTCGACGCGCTCGCGGTGGAGCAGGCCCAGGCCGTCGCCTGAGGGCTACCCGAGCTCGGCCCGCAGCAGCGCCGCCGCGCCGGACATCGCCCGCATCTTGCCCTCGGCGCTGTCCCGCGGCAGGTACTTCATGCCGCAGTCGGTGCTGATGACGAGGTTCTCCGGCGCGGTGTGGGCGAACGCGCGGCGCACCCGGCCCGCCACGACCTCCGCGGTCTCGACGGCCGGGTCGGACAGGTCGATCACGCCCAGGATGATCGTCTTCCCGGCCAGGTCGGCGAGCACGCCGAGGTCCAGCCCGGACTGCGCGGTCTCGATCGACACCTGGTCCACCGGGCAGCCGGCCAGCTCGGGCAGGAACGAGTAGCCCTCGGGGCGCTCGTGGATGATCGCGGCGTAGCCGAAGCAGATGTGCACCGCGGTGGTGCCGGTGACGCCGTCGAGCGCCGCGTTCAGGGCCGCGAGGCCGTAGGCGCGGGCGGCGTCCGGGCGGGCCTGCATGTACGGCTCGTCGATCTGCACGACGTCGGCGCCCGCCTCGTGCAGCGCGCGGATCTCGGCGTTGACGGCGACGGCGTAGTCCATGGCCGCGGCCTCGGCGTCGGGGTAGTGGTCGTTCTGCGCCTGCTGGCTCATCGTGAACGGGCCGGGCACCGTCATCTTGACGGTGCGGTCGGTGTGCGCCCGCAGGAACCGCACGTCGTCGACCTCGACCGGGCGGGTGCGCCGGATCGGGCCGGTGATCCGCGGGACCGGGTTGGGGTGCCCGCTGCGGTCGAGCGCGGTGCCGGGGTTGTCGACGTCGACGCCGTCCAGTGCCGTCGCGAAGTGGTTGGAGTAGGACTCGCGGCGGATCTCCCCGTCGGTGACGACGTCGAGCCCGGCGTCCTCCTGCGCGCGGATCGCGAGCAGGGTGGCGTCGTCCTGGGCCTGGGCGAGGAACTCCGGCGCGACCCGCCACAGCTCCTTCGCGCGCACGCGCGGGGGGAAGCGGCCGGCGAGCTTCGCGCGGTCGATGATCCAGTCGGGCTGGGCGTAGGACCCGACCAGCGAGGTCGGGAGCAGGGGCAGGGACACGGAGACCTCCATCAGGGAACGAGCACGATCCGGCCGCGGGCGGTCCCGTCGCACTGGCGGGTCCAGGCGTCGGTGGCGTCGGCGAGCGGCACCCGCTCGTGCCCGACGGTCAGCCGGTGCTCCGCGGCGAAGCGGCACACCGCCAGCACGGCCTCGCCGCGGGTGGCCGCGTCGAGCGAGGCGTTGGTGTAGCCCAGCACGTCGAGCGAGCGGCTGCGCAGCGTCGCCGAGGAGACGGGGCTGGACTCGGCCGCCGACCCGCCGAGGTTCACCAGCCGGCCGCCGGGGCGCAGCGTCGACAGCGCGGCCGCGGCCGGGTCGCCGGAGAGCGGGTCGATCACCAGGTCCGCCCCGCCGGAGGCGTCGGCGAGGCGGGCGGCGAGGTCGTCGCCTCCGTCGAGCAGGACCGTGGCGTCGGCCCCGCGCGAGCGGGCCAGCTCCAGCGCCGACGCCGACCGCGCGCAGGCCACGACCCGGCCCGCCCCGGCCAGGCGGGCCAGCTGCACCGCGGCCTGCCCGACGATCCCGCCTGCCCCGAGCACGATCACCGTCTCGCCGGCGGCGAGCCGCCCGCGGCGGGTCAGGCACATCCACGCGGCCACCGCGGACAGGCCCAGCGCGGCGGCGAGCACCGGGTCCACGCCCGGGGGCAGCGCGACGACGTCGTCGGCGCCCACCGCGGCCCGCTGCGCCATGCTGCCGTCGCCCGGGGCCGTGCCCGCGGTCGTCGCGAACCAGACGGCGGTACCCGCGGCGAGGTCGCCGAGCGGCCCCGCGAGCGTGCCGACCCCCTGCACCCCCGGCACGTACGGCGTGGCGGGGGTGCCGAAGTACGACGTGCCCGACGCGCAGAGCACGTCGAGCGGGGTGATCGGGGCGGCCAGCACGTCGACCAGCCCCTCCCCCGCCGGTTCCGGGCCCTCGCCGACCTCGGGGGCCCGCCCCGGGACGACGATCCGGGCGGCGATCACGCGGGCTGCAGCACGACGTCGAACCGGGCGTCGAGCCACGCGACGTCGGAGCGGCCGCCGTCCGGGGTCGGGCCGGGCCCGCGCTCGGTGAACGCGACGACCAGCTCCGGCTTGGTCCCGAACACGACGTCGCTGTCGAGGTACTCCGCGCCCTCCCGGAACAGGTGCGTGACCAGCGGGTGGAACCCCGGGACGTCGACGAGGACGTGCACGTGGGCGGGCCGGTAGTGGCTGATCGCCGTCTGGGCGATGAGCTCGCCGACCGGGCCGTCCATCGGGATCGCGTAGCCCTTCGGTGCGATGGTCCGCACGCAGTACGAGCCGTCGGGCCGGGTGGTGTACTTCGCGCGCAGCCGGGCCTCGTCGACGGGGAGCTGGGCCTCGTAGGCGCCGTCCTCGTCGGCCTGCCACACGTCGAGCACCGCCCCGCCGACGGGCGTGCCGTCCAGCGCGCGGACCGTGCCGGACAGGTAGAGCGGCGCCCCGGGCAGGCCCTGGCTCATGTCCTCGCCGAACCCCAGCTCGGGCGAGCCGTCGATGTGGAACGGGCCGAGCACCGTCGCGGGGGTCGCGCCCGGGTCGAGGTCGTGGTTGAGCTGCACGACGAGCATGCTCAGCCCGAGCACGTCGGAGGCGAGGATGAACTCCTCGCGCTTGTCGTCGCTGATCTGCCCGGTCCGCGTCAGCCACTGCACGGCCGCCATCCACTCGGCCTCGGTGAGCCGGACCTCACGGGCGAAGTCGTGCAGGTGCCGGATCAGCGCCGTGAGCACCTCACCGGTGCGCGGGTCGTGCGCGGTGCCCCAGCGCTGCACGGCGAGGTCGGTGACGGTGTCCTCGGTGACGGCGTCCATCGCTTCCCCTTCAGTCCTTCAGTACGGGTCGGGGTCGACGGACCGGTTGTTGAGGTCCACCGACAGGAAGATGTCGTTGCCGACGGGGTGGCGCAGCTCCTCGGCGAGCTGCCCGATCAGGCCCGCGGTGCGGGCGAGCAGCGCGAACCCGCGCAGCAGCTCCAGCGGGAGCCCGAGGTCGGCGAGCGCGGCGCCGCAGACGCCTGCGCCGTTGAGGGGCAGCGTCTTTCCGAGGACCTGCGGGTGCACCCGCCCGATCGCGGCGAACAGCGACAGGTGGGGCCCGTACAGGCCCTCCTCGGCGGCGATGGCGAACAGCCGCGGGGTGCGGGGGTCGCCGTCCTTGTGCACGTGATGGCCCAGGCCGGGGACGAACCGCTGCGCCTCGCGCTGGGCGCGCACCACCTCGAGCGCGACGGCGTCCCAGCCGGCGTCGTCGGTCGGCAGGTCGGCGGGCAGGTGCGCGTGCAGGAAGCGTCCGCAGTCCTCGGTGACGCCCAGGAACCGCGACCCGCCACCGAGCAGGCCCGCGGCGAGCGCGCCCTGCACGGAGTCGGGCGCGGAGAGGTAGGTGAGCCGGGTGACGATCGCGGTCGGGGTGAAGCCGTGGTCGGCGAGCGCGGCGAGCACGGCCTCGAACACGCGCGTCTCGCCGGAGGTGGGCCGGCGCTGGGTGGCCAGCCAGAACGCCAGCTCGCCGAACCCGACCTTCCCCATGACGTCGCCGGCGAGGTCGTGGCCGAGGAGGGTGATCGTCTCGCGGCTGGAGGCGCCCAGCGCGGTCGGGTACTCAGGCATCCGGCTCTCCCAGCCACTTCCGCAGTTCGGCCCCGTGCTCGTCGAGCTCCGGCGGGGGGAGCCGGTAGGACGCTGGGGTCGCCGAGAACCGGATCGGGTGCCGGGTCGTCGGCACGGCGCGGTCACCCTCCCCCACCTCGACGACCGGGTCGAGGCCGAACCGCTCGGCCATCGCGAACCCGCCGTCGATGCTCTGGATCGGCCCGCACGGCACGCCGACGGCGGTGAGCGCCTCGAACCACTCGACGGCCCCGCGGGTGGCGAGCCGCTCCTCCAGCAGGGGACGCAGCTCCTCCCGGTTCGCCGTCCGGTCGGCGTTGCGCGCGAAGCGCGGGTCGTCGGCGACCCCGGGGATCCCCAGCACGTCGCACAGCCGCCGGAACTGGCCGTCGTTGGCCGCGGCGACGATGAGGTCGTCGTCGGCGGTGGGCAGCGGCTCGTAGGGGAAGACGCTGGGGTGTGCGTTGCCCATGCGGGTCGGCACCACCCCGCCCGCGACGTAGGCCGAGCTGTGGTTGACCAGCCCGGTCAGCGCCGAGGACAGCAGGTTGACCTCGACGTGCTGGCCCTCGCCGGTCGCGTCGCGGTGGCGCAGGGCGGCGAGGATGCCGATGACGGCGTGGTTGCCCGCCATCACGTCGAACACCGAGATGCCCGCGCGGTACGGCGGCCCGTCCGGGGAGCCGGTGAGGCTCATCAGGCCGGAGATCGCCTGCACCATGAGGTCGTAGCCGGGCACGTGCGCGCCCGTGCCGGACCCGAAGCCGCTGATCGAGGCGTAGACGGTGCGGGGGTCCGCGGCGCGGACGGACTCGTAGTCCAGGCCGTACTTCGCGAGCCCGCCCGGCTTGAAGTTCTCGATCACGACGTCGGCGCGGCGGGCCAGCTCGCGGGCCACGGCGGCGTCGGCGTCGTCGCGCAGGTCGAGCGCGATCGACCGCTTCCCGCGGTTGACCCCCAGGTAGTACGTGGAGGTCTCCTCGCGGACGGGCGGCATCCAGGTGCGCGTCTCGTCGCCCTGGGGGCTCTCGACCTTCACGACCTCGGCGCCCAGGTCCGCCAGCAGCATCGTGGCGTACGGCCCGGCGAGGACGCGGGAGAGGTCGGCGACCAGCACCCCCGACAGCGGTCCCGTCATGCACCCTCCTCGTCCGTCGAGCGGACACCTGTCCGCCCGGACGCGAGTCTGCGCCCGGCCCCCGCGGAGGTCAAGTCGGGTCAGGACACCGCGACGTGCGGCACGTCCTGCACCCGCGCGAAGTCGGCGCTGATCTCGCCTGCGGCCTGCAGCAGCAGCGGGAGGTGGTGCCCCAGCAGGTGGTCGACCGTGGTCTCGGCGGCGTGGCAGTTGACGTTGAGCCCGGCGATGACCCGCCCGGACCCGTCGCGCAGCGGGGCCGCGACCGACCGGATGCCGAGCGTCAGCTGCTCGTCGGTCAGCGCCCAGCCCCGCGCCCTGACCTCGCGCAGCGCGGCGTCGCGCTCGGCGCGGTCGGGCCGCCAGCGGGCCGTCAGCCCGGAGCGGGTGGGCTGGGCCAGCACCGCCTCCAGCTCGTCGACGGGCAGCGCGGCGAGCTGGACCTTGCCCAGCGACGTCGGCAGGGCCGGGAACCGGGTCCCGATCTGCACCGCCAGCGACACGATCTTGGGGACCGACACCCGGGCGACGTAGACGATGTCGGAGCCGTCGAGCTGCGCGATGGAGACCGACTCGTTCGTGCGCGCGCCCAGCTTCTCCATGTGCGGCCGGGCGACCTCCCACAGCCCCTGCGACCGGACGTAGGCGACGCCGAGGTCGAGCACCCGCGGCGTGAGCGCGTAGCCGCGGCCCTCGCTGCGGACGTAGCCGAGCTCGTCGAGCGTGATGAGGATCCGCCGGGCCGTGGGGCGCGCGAGGCCGGTGGCCGCGGCGACCTCGGCGAGCGACATCGACGGCCGGTCGGGCCCGAAGGCCGCGATCACCTCCAGGCCACGGGCCAGCGCCTCGATGAAGTCGGGACCCGCGCCTTCGCGTGGCATCGCACGGTCCCCTCTCGACGCGGCCGGTCCTGCGCAGGGTAACCGACCGGATTGACAGCGACGCCGACCTGCGCGACAGTCAGCCCGAACCCACTTGTCCGTCAGACGGACGAGTGTACGCAGATGGAGGAGAGACCGCGATGAGCGAGCGTCCGGTGGTCCTGCGGGGCGGCACCGTCCTGACCGTCGACGCCGGGCGCACCGTGCTGCCCGGGCACGACGTGCTGGTCGTCGGCGACGTCATCGCCGCGATCGGCCCGGACCTGGAGGTGCCCGCGGGCACCGAGGAGATCGACGCGACCGGCGGCGTCGTCATGCCCGGCATGATCGACACCCACCGGCACATGTGGCAGACGGCCATGCGCGGCTACGGCGCCGACTGGACGCTCACCCAGTACTTCGTCTGGTACTACCTGGAGTGGGGCAAGATCTTCCGCCCGGAGGACGTGCACGCGGGCAACCTGCTCGGGGCCTGGGAGGCGCTCGACGCGGGCGTCACCACCACCGTCGACTGGTCGCACGGGCTGCAGACCACCGACCACGCCGACGCCGCCGTCGACGCGCTGGAGGCGGTGCCCGCCCGGTTCGTCCTCGCCTACGGCAACATCCAGGACGCCCCCGCGAACTGGACGGCCACCCCGGAGTTCCGCGACTTCGTGTCCCGCCGCGGCTCGGGCTCGGACCTGCTCGGCTTCCAGCTCGCCTTCGACGTCACCGGCGACCCGACGTTCCCGGAGAAGCCCGCGTTCGAGGTCGCCCGCGAGCTCGGCGTGCCCGTCAGCACGCACGCCGGGGTCTGGGGCGCCACCAACGACGACGGCATCAAGCTGATGCACGACCACGGGTTCATGACCCCGGAGACGGTGTACGTGCACGCGGCCACGCTGTCGGCCGACTCCTACCACCGCATCGCGGCCACCGGCGGCTCCGTGTCGGTGTCGACCGAGAGCGAGCAGAGCGCGGGCCAGGGCTACCCGCCCACGTGGGCGCTGCGCGCGCACGGCATCCCGGTGTCGCTGTCGATGGACACCAGCGTGTGGTGGAGCGGTGACCTGTTCTCCGCGATGCGCAGCACGCTGGGCGCCGACCGCTCGCGCGAGCACCTGGAGGCGCACGCGGCGGGCGACACCGTCACGCACTCGTCGCTGCGCGCCGACCAGGTCGTGGAGTGGGCCACCCGCGGCGGGGCGGCGGCGCTGGGCCGCGAGTCGGAGCTGGGCAGCGTCGAGGTGGGCAAGAAGGCCGACCTCGTGCTGATCAGGAACGAGCACTCCCCCGTGTCGTTCCCGCTGCTCAACCCGCACGGGCACGTCGCGTTCCAGGCGCAGCGCGCCGACGTGCACACGGTGCTGGTGAACGGCCGCGTCGTGAAGCGCGACGGCCGGCTCGTCGACGTCGACCTGTCCGCGGTGCGGCGCACCGTCGAGCGGACGGTGGAGCACCTGCGCTCCACGATGGGCGAGGACGCCTGGCAGCAGGGCATGAACCCCGACATCCCGGAGACGAAGGTGCTGGACAACCCCTACACCTACACCGACTACCGGAGCGCCGGGACCCACGGGCAGTAGCGCTACAGGCGGTTCTGCTTGCGGCCGGTGACGCGGTTGTAGACCACCAGCACGATCACCGCACCGATGATCGAGCCGATCCAGCCGGCGGGCTGGAAGCCGCGGAAGCCGCCCGTGAGCAGGCCGAAGACGATCCCGCCGAGGATCGAGCCGACCACGCCGACCGCGATCGTGCGCGCGATGCCGATGTGGTCCTTCCCGGGCACGATCGCACGGGCGATGAAGCCGGCGATCAGGCCGAAGACGATCCACCCGATGATGGTTCCGATGACTCCCACTGCCCGGCTCCTCGGTCGTGACGACGGCACGCGTGATCACGTGCCGCCTCCGTTGTACCGCTGAACCCGGCCCGGCGCACACACCCGACCCGGACGTGCGACGGCCCCGGGGTCACCGGTGACCCCGGGGCCGTGCGGGTGGCGCGTCCGCTCCCCAGCGACGCGCGAAGCTGCCGACGGTGGAGTCGTCCGCCGTTGCCCGGGCGTTACGGCGGCGTCCAGACTGGACCCATGGCCGACCCGATCCCCGTCCTGTCGCTCGCCGGATCCCGCGGACCCGACGGCCGGTTCGCCCCCGGCTTCCTCGACGAGCTGCGCCGCGCGCTGCACGAGGTCGGGTTCCTGCAGCTCACCGGCTACGGGGCCGCACCGGGTCAGGTCGACGCGCTCGCCGCGGCGTGCGACCGGTTCTTCGCCCTGCCGCTCGCCGACCGGCTCGCGCTGGACAACCGGCGCTCGCCGCACTTCCGCGGCTACACCCGCCTGGGCCACGAGATCACCGCGGGCCACCCGGACGCGCGCGAGCAGCTCGACTTCGCCCCCGAGCAGCCGGTGCGCCCGGCCGGGTCGTGGGACGCGCCGTTCCGGCTGCTGGAGGGCCCCAACCAGTGGCCGGACGCGCTGCCGGAGCTGCGGCCCGCGGTGCTCGCGTGGACCGACCTGCTCAGCGGCGTCGGCGCCGAGCTGACCCGCGCGCTCGCCGCGTCCCTCGGGCTGGCCGAGGACCACTTCGACGCGCTGTTCGCCGGTGACCCGCACTGGTTCGGCAAGGTCATCCGCTACGTCGGCGGGGCCGGGGACGCCCAGGGCGTCGGCCCGCACGCCGACTGGGGCTTCCTCACGCTGCTGCTCCAGGACGGCACGGGCGGGCTGCAGGCGCGCCTGCCGCGGACGCGGGAGTGGGTGGACGTGCCGCCGCTGCCCGGCGCGCTCGTCGTCAACGTCGGGGAGATGCTGGAGGTCGCCACGCACGGCTACCTCGCCGCCACCGTGCACCGGGTGCTGCCGTGCGCGCCGGGCGGTACGCGTCAGTCGGTCGGGTTCTTCTGGTCCCCGCGCCTGGACGCCGTGCTGGAGCCGGTCCCCCTGCCGCCCGCGCTCGCGGCCGAGGCGCCGGGCGTCACCGAGACCGAGCACAACGCCCTGCTCCCCCGGTTCGGCGACAACGCCCTGAAGGGCTGGTTCCGCTCCCACCCCGAGGTGGCGGCGCGGCACCACCCGGACCTGGTGGGGGCGCTGGGACGCTGACCGGCCCGCGGGCCGCCCGGCCGGGTCAGCCCAGCGCCTCCCGCAGCCGCGCGTCGCGCGCCCGGCGCTCGGCGCGCAGGGCGAGGGCGCCGTCGAGGTCGACCTCCACGAACCGGGTGCGGGTGCCGGGGGCCGACTGCGCCACCACGTCGAGGTCGCCGGACAGGACCGTCGCCACCATCATGTAGCCGCCGCCGGACACCGCGTCGCGGTGCAGCACGATCGGCTCGACGCTGCCCGGCACCTGGATCGAGCCGATCGGGTACGGGGCGTCGACGATGTTGGACGGGTCCTGCCCCGCCCCGAACGGCGGCTCCCGGTCGACGGTCTCCAGCTCGGCGCCGGAGTAGCGGAAGCCGATGCGGTCGGCGACCGGCGTGAGCTTCCAGGTGGTGTCCAGGAACGTCGCGCGACCGCCCGCGGTGAGGCGGTGGTCGTAGAGGCCCATCATCACGCGGACCTCGACGTCCTTGGAGTACGTCGTCCGCAGGTCCTCGGGCACCGAGCGCCCGGCCGACCCGGACCCGGAGCCGACGGGGAGCACATCGCCCGCGGCCAGCGGACGGCCGGAGAACCCGCCCAGCGCGCCGAGCCCGTAGGTGGAGCGGCTGCCCAGCACCACCGGCACGTCGACGCCGCCGGAGACCGCGACGTAGGCCCGCGCGCCGCCGGTGAGGTAGGCGAAGGACAGCACGTCCCCGGCGTCGACGGCGAAGGACTCCCACTGCGGGCGCTCCTCCCCGTTGACCTTCGGCACCATCGCCGCGCCCGTCACGGCGACGACCGCGGCCTCGGAGAACACCAGCTCCGGGCCCATGTAGACGCACTCGAGCACGGCGTCGCCCTCGGCGTTGCCGACGAGCAGGTTGGCCGCGCGCAGCGAGTACTGGTCGAGCGCGCCCGACGGCGGGATGCCCAGGTCGTAGTAGCCGGTGCGGCCGGCGTCCTGCACCGTGGTCGACAGACCGGGCTTGCGCACCTCGATCGTCATGCGAGCACCTCCAGCAGGCGGGCGTTGTAGCCGTCGGGGTCGTCGAGGAACGGGGCCAGCGCGAACTCCACCGGCGCCTGCCGGATGCGGAACGTGCCCGCCTCCACCTCGGCCAGCCGGGCGTCGTACTCGTCGCGGTCGATCGGCCGGAACTTCACGATGTCGCCGGGGCGGAAGAACACCATGAAGTCGGTGAAGTCCGGGAGCGACTGCGTGGGGTCGTAGATCGGCGCGGGGGTGATGCCGAACATCTGGTACCCGCCGGCACCGCGGACGGAGTAGATGCAGGAGAAGCAGCCGCCGTAGCCGACGGTCTGCTTCGGGGTGTCGGTGCGCGGGCGCAGGTACTTCGGCACGACGATCTGCCGGTCCCGGGGCACCATCTGGTACTTGAACGGCAGGCCCGCGACGAAGCCGACCATCGAGGTGAACCACGGCGACCCGGAGTGCGCGGCGATGAACTCGTCCTCGGAGGCGTAGCCGTTGATGCGCGCGGCGTAGGAGATGTCGGTGCCGTCGGGGTCCTGGTGGCGGTCGCGGAACCGCATGAGGGTCTCGGTGGTCCACGGGTCGCGGTAGAGCACCGGGATCTCCAGGACGCGGGTGGGCAGCGCGACGTCGGACGCGTCGCCCACCTGCTCCTCCAGCGCCTGGAGCTGCGCCATCAGGGTGTGCGGGTCGAGCACGTCGGGGTCGTAGCGCACCTGGTAGGAGGCGTTGGCCGGACAGATGTCGACCAGCCCGTCGGGGCGCTGCTCGCGCAGGGCGTTCGTGATCGCCATCGCCCGGAAGTTGGCTTGCAGGCTCATCTCCTCGGCGAGCTCGACGAAGACGAACTCGTCGCCGCCCCAGCTGTAGCGCGCGCTCATAGCCACTCCTCCAGCGTTCCGGTGTGGAACTCCCCCGCGGCGAACCACGGCTCGTCCAGCAGTGCGCGGTGCATCGACGTCGTCGTCGGCACCCCCTCGACCTCCAGCTCGGCCAGCGCGCGGCGCGAGCGGCGGATCGCCTCGTCGCGGTCGGCGCCCCACACGATGACCTTGGCCAGCAGCGAGTCGTAGTACGGCGAGACGGCCGAGTCGGGCTCCAGCCAGGTGTCGCTGCGCACCCACGGCCCGGCCGGGAGGTGCACCCGCCCGACCTTCCCGGGCTGCGGCAGGAACCCCTTGTCGGGGTCCTCGGCGCAGATCCGGAACTCGATCGCGTGCCCGCGCGCCGCGATGTCGTCCTGGGCGAGCCGCAGCGGCTCCCCCGCGGCGATCCGCAGCTGCTCGGCCACCAGGTCGACGCCCGTGACGAGCTCGGTCGTCGGGTGCTCCACCTGGATGCGGGTGTTCATCTCGATGAAGAAGTACTCGCCGGTCTCGTCGTCGACGAGGAACTCGACGGTGCCCGCGCTGCGGTAGCCGCACTCGGTGGCCAGCCGCACCGCGGCCTCGGTCATCGCCGCGCGCACGTCGTCACCGATCCCGGGGGCGGTGGCCTCCTCCACGACCTTCTGCCTGCGGCGCTGCAGCGAGCACTCGCGCTCGAACAGGTGCACCGCCGACTCCCCGTCGCCGAGGACCTGCACCTCGACGTGCCGGGCCCGGCGGACGAACCGCTCCAGGTACATGCGGCCGTCGCCGAACGCGGTGGACGCCTCGCGCGACGCCTGCGGGAACCCCTTCCGGAGCCCCGCCTCGTCCTCGACGACCCGGATGCCGCGCCCGCCGCCGCCCGCGGCGGCCTTGAGCATCACCGGGTAGCCGACCTCGTCCGCGGCGGCCACCGCGGCGTCGACGTCCTCCACCCCGCCCGGTGTGCCCGGCACGGTCGGCACGCCCGCGTCGCGCGCGACCTCCCGCGCCGCGACCTTGTCGCCCATCCGCTCGATCGTCGCGGCGTCGGGGCCGACGAACGTCAGCCCGGCGTCGACGACGGCCGCGGCGAACGACGCCCGCTCGGAGAGGAACCCGTAGCCGGGGTGCACCGCGTCGGCGCCGGACTCCTTCGCCGCCTCGATCAGGCCGTCGACGACGAGGTAGCTCTTCGCCGCCTGCGCCGGGCCGATGCGCACGGCCCGGTCGGCGAGGCGCACGTGCGGCGCGTCGACGTCGGCGTCGCTGTGCACCGCCACGGTCTCGATGCCGAGGTCGCGGGCGGCGCGGACGATCCGGACGGCGATCTCGCCGCGGTTGGCGACGAGCAGCCGCCTCACGCCTCGATCACCGCCACGGCCTGCCCCGCGTCGACCTCGGACTCGTTCTCGACCAGGAACTCCACCACGGTGCCCGCCGCGCCGGCCGGCACCTCGTGGAAGGACTTCATGACCTCGACCAGGCCGACCGGGTCGTCGGCGCCGACGGTCTCCCCGGCGTCGGTGAACAGCGGGCTGTCCGGGTCGGGGCGGCGGTAGAACACACCGGGGATGGGCGAGACGACCTCGTGGCGGGCCATGGGGATCTCCTACAGGTGGGGGGCGAGTGCGGAGCGGACGGCGGTGGCCAGCTCGACCGCGTTGGGGGTGTCGGAGTGCACGCAGACGCAGTCGGCGCGGACCGGGATCTCCGAGCCGTCGACGGCGGTGGCGACGCCGTCGGTGACCGCCCGCACCGCGCGCTCCGCCGACCGCTCCGGGTCGAACGCGGCGTGCGTGCGGGTGATGATCAGCGAGCCGTCGGGGCGGTAGTCGAGGTCGGCGTAGTACTCGGAGATGAACCCCGCGTCGCGGGAGCCCCAGACCTGCTCGTGCACGGTGCCGGCCATGCCCATCAGCGGCACGCCGAACACGTCGGCGGCGTCGGCGATCGCGCCGGCCACCTCCTCGTCGCGGGCGGCCATGCCGTAGAGCGAGCCGTGCGCCTTGACGTGGTTGAGCTCCATGCCCTCCGCGCGCAGGAACGCCGCCAGCGCCCCCACCTGGTAGAGCACGGCCGCGGTGAGCTCGGAGCGGTCCATCTTCATCTCGCGGCGGCCGAAGCCCTCGCGGTCGGGCAGCGACGGGTGCGCCCCGACCCGCACCCCGTTGGCCTTGGCCAGCTTCACCGTCGACGCCATCACCGACGGGTCCGAGGCGTGGAACCCGCACGCCACGTTGGCCAGCGTGATCAGCGGCATCAGCCCCTCGTCGTCGCCGCAGCGGTAGATCGAGAACGCCTCGCCCATGTCGCAGTTGATGTCGACCATGACTTATCCCCGCGCCTCCTGGATGGCCCGCCACACCCGCTGCGGCGTGGTGGGCATGTCGATGTGCGTCACCCCGAGGTGGGCCACCGCGTCGATCACGGCGTTCACCACGGCGGGCGACGAGCCGATCGCCCCCGACTCCCCGATGCCCTTGACGCCCATCGGGTTCGTCGGCGACGGCGTGACCGTACTGCCGAGCTCGATGTGCGGCAGGTCCGAGGCCGCGGCGAACTGGTAGTCGGCGAGGGTGGCCGTGGTCGGGTTGCCGTCGGCGTCGAACGTGGCCTCCTCGAACATGGCCTGCCCGATCCCCTGCGCGATGCCGCCGTGCAGCTGGCCTGCCACGATCTCCGGGTTGACGACGTGCCCGCAGTCGTCGACCGCGACGAACCGGCGGATCTTCGAGAACCCGGTCTCGGTGTCGACCTCCATCACGCAGATGTGCGTGCCGAAGGGCCATGTGAAGTTGGGCGGGTCGAACGCGTTCTCCGCGGTGAGCAGCGGCTCCATGCCCTCGGGCAGGTTGTCGGCCAGGTAGGCGGCCATCGCCACCTCCTGGATCGTGATGCCCGCGTCGGTGCCGCCGACGGCGAACCGCCCGTTCTCGAACGACAGGTCGTCCTCGGAGGCCTCCAGCAGGTGCGCGGCGATCGTCTTCGCCTTGTCGACGACCTTGTGCGCGGCCAGGTGCACCGACACCCCGCCGACGGGGAGGCTGCGCGAGCCGTAGGTGTCGCGGCCGAACGGGGCGATGGCGGTGTCGGAGTGCAGCACCTCGACGTCGTCGGGGTGCACGCCGAGGGCGTCGGCCGCGATCTGCGACCACGCCGTCTCGTGGCCCTGCCCGTGCGGCGAGGTGCCCGTGACGACCTCGACCTTGCCGCTGACCAGCATCCGGACCGTCGCGGCCTCCCAGCCGCCGCTCTGCAGCCGTACGCCCGCCGCCACCTTCGACGGCGAGAGCCCGCCGCTCTCGGTGAAGTTGCCGATGCCGATGCCGATCTGCACCGGGTCGCCGGACGCCCGGCGCTGCTCCTGCTCGGCGCGGACGGCGTCGTAGTCGACCAGGCGCATGGCCTCGCGCATGCACGGCTCGTAGTCGCCCGAGTCGTACAGGACGCCGGAGGGGACGGTGCGCGGCTCGAGGAACTTCGGGTGCAGGTTGATCAGCCGCACCTCGGCCGCGTCCATGCCCAGCTCGCGCGCCAGGTCGTCCATGATCCGCTCGTGGGCGTAGGCCGCCTCGGACCGCCCGGCGCCGCGGTAGGCGTCGGTCGGGGTGAGGTTGGTGAACACGCCCTTGCAGTCGAAGGAGTAGGACCCGAAGTCGTAGAGCCCGCAGTAGGTGAACGCCCCGAACACCGCGATGCCCGGGGTGAGCAGCTGCAGGTAGGCGCCCATGTCGGCGAGCAGCTCCACCTTCATCCCGAGGATCTTGCCCTCGCGGGTGGCCGCCACCGCCATCTTCTGCACCTGGCCGCGGCCGTGGGTGGTGGCGATGTGGTGGTCCGAGCGGGTCTCGTTCCACCGCACCGGCTTCTTGAGCCGCCGAGCGAGCGCGAGGGCCAGCGCCTCCTCGGCGTAGACGTTGAGCTTGGCCCCGAACCCGCCGCCGACGTCGGGGGCGATCACCCGCAGCTTCGAGTCGGGCATGCCGACGACCATCGCGCCGATGTCGCGGAGGAAGTGCGGCACCTGCGTGGAGGAGTAGATCGTGAACCCGCCGCCGACCGGGTCGGGGCTGACGAGGACCGCGCGCGGCTCCATCGGCGAGGGCAGCACGCGCTGCTGCAGGTAGCGGCCCTCGACGACGACGTCGGCCTCGGCGAACGCCGCGTCGACGTCACCGGTGGCCAGAGGCCACGTGTAGCAGTGGTTGGTGCCCAGCGCCTCGTGGACGAGCGGGGCGCCCGGCTCCAGCGCGGCCTCCACGTCGAACACGGCCGGCAGCGCCTCGTAGTCGACCTCGACCAGGCCGAGCGCGTCCTCCGCGGTCGCCGCGTCCGTGGCGAGCACGACCGCCACGCCGTCGCCGACGTGGTTGACCTCGTCGACGGCCAGCGGCGGGTGCTCGGGGATCTTGATGTCCTCGGTGACCGGCCAGCCGCAGGGCAGCCCGATCGCGAACTCCGAGGCCAGGTCGGCGCCGGTGAACGCGGCGACGACGCCGGGGAGGGCGAGCGCGGCGGTGAGGTCGATCGAGGTGATCCGGGCGTGGGCGAGCGGGCTGCGCAGGACGGCCAGGTGCAGGGCACCGGGCATCGCGATGCCGTCGGTGAACGTGCCCTGCCCCGTGATCAGCGCGGCGTCCTCGCGCCGCAGGATGCTCTGACCGACGAACTTCTCGGTGGACTTCTCGGTGGTCGCGGTCACGTGTGCGGCTCCCTCGGCGAGGCTGCTGACGGGTGGGGCGCGGTGGCGGTTCGGGTGGTCCCCGACGCTAGCGGCCCGGGGGGATGTCCGGAATAGTCCGATCACCCGGAAGATCACCGGCCGGATCGTGGGACGGAACCGTGCCCGCGGCGCGGATCGTCGTGGCACCACGCCGCTGCGGACGCTAGCCTCGGACGGCATGGCGCAGGTGCGGGACGGGGACCGTCCGTACGAATCGGCGGTCGACCGGGCGATCCGGGAGGCCGCGGAGCGCGGGGCGTTCGACGACCTGCCCGGCAAGGGCAAGCCCCTCCCGCACCTCGACGACCCGTCCGAGGACTGGTGGCTGCGCCGCTACCTCGACCGCGAGGGGATCTCCCGGGATCTGCTGCTGCCGCCGTCGGTGCAGCTGCGCAAGGAGCTCGACCGGCTGCCCGCGACGCTCGCGGCGCTGCGCACCGAGGCCGCCGTCCGCGAGCACGTCCGCGAGGTCAACCGGCGGGTCGCGGAGCACCTGCGCTACCCCAGCGGCCCCCGCGTCCCGGTGCACAAGGTCGACGTCGACGCGGCCGTCGCGCGGTGGGCGGCCGACCGGACGGCACCCCCGGCCCCGGCGACCCCACCGCCCGCAGCACCGAAGAGCAGGTGGTGGCGGCGGGGCGGGTGACAGGCTCCCCCGATTGCAGCATGGCCACCCTCACGCCATCCCGTTGCGTGAAGGTGGCCATGCTGCGATCAGACCGGCTCCGCCAGCGCCGCCGGCCGCGCGGTGTTCGTCAGCGCGACCCCGGCGAGGATCAGCGCCCCGCCCAGCGCCTGCACGGGCGTGAGCAGCTGACCGAGCAGCAGCCAGGACGCGACCGCGGAGACCAGCACCTCCAGCAGCGCGACGAGCGAGCCGCGCGTCGCCCCGATCCGGCGCAGCGCGGCCACCCCGGTCAGGTAGGCGATCACCGTCGAGACGACGACGAGCAGCCCCGCCGCCACCGGCCACCCGACGTCGACCCCGGCCAGGACCACCCCCGTGACCGACGGGTCGACGAGCACCGGCAGCACCCCGACCAGGCCGAGCAGCCCGATCAGGACGGCGCCGACCGTCATGCCGACGCCCGCGAGCACGAGCGGCGGGGTGGCGCTGCTCGCGCGGTCGGCGACGAGGAAGTACGCGGCCTGGCACACGGCGGCCACCAGGCCCCAGACCAGCCCCTCGACGCGCAGGGCCGCACCCGACCAGACCTGGACGACCAGCGCGAGGCCGACGACCGCGATCCCCGCCCCCAGCACCGTCCGCGGCCCCGGCGGCGACCGGCGGACCAGCCACACCCAGCCGATGACCAGGACCGGGCCGAGGTACTCCAGCAGCAGCGCGATCGCCACGGGCAGGTACTGCAGCGCGCTGAAGAACGCCAGCTGCACCCCGGCCATGGCGAGCACGCCGTAGAGCAGCAGGGCGGGGCCGTCGGCGCGGATCGCGGCGAGCACCCCGGGTCGGGTGACGGCGAGCAGGACCAGCAGGATCGCCGCCGCCCCGGCCAGGCGCACCAGCACCGCACCGGAGGCCGACCAGCCCGCGGACGTCAGCGCGCCGGCGAACGGGCCGGAGAGCCCGAAGGAGACCGCCGAGACCAGCGCGAGCCCGAGACCCGCGCCGGCCCTGCCCGGGAGGGTCAGTCCTCCGCCCCGGTGCGGCCCACCAGCCCGGCGGCCGCGATGCCGGCGAGCGCCGCGGCCTCGTCGTTGGCCGAGGCGTCGCCGGTGACGCCGACGGCGCCGAGCAGTGCCCCGCCGGCGTCGTGCACGAACACGCCCCCCGGCGCCGCCACGACCTTGCCGCCGGTCAGCGTCGCGAGGGTGGTGAAGAAGTCCGAGTCGTCGGCGACGCGGGCGGAGATCGCGCGGTTGGTCATGCCCAGTGCCAGCACCCCGGACGCCTTGGCCGTGGCCAGGTCGGGGCGCAGGAAGCCGGAGCCGTCCTGGCGGGCGAGCGCCACGAGCGCGCCGCCCGGGTCGAGCACCGCCACCGTCAGCGGCTTGAAGCCCGCCTCGGTGCCGTGCGCGAGCGCGGCGTCGACGATGGTGCGGGCCTGGTCGAGGGTGATCGTCACGCGGCGGAGTCTAGGCGGGCCAGGACGATCAGGGGGATCGTGCGGTCGGTCTTGCGCTCGTACTCGGCGAAGCCGGGGCTCTTGGCCTTGATCGCCTCCCAGACCGCGGCGCGCTCGTCGCCGACGATCTCGGTGGCCTCGACGGGGTAGGTCTCGGTGCCCACCTCGACCGCGAACCGCGGGTTGGCCTTGACGTTGTGGTACCAGTCGGGGTTGGTCGGCGCACCCGCCTTCGACGCGACGATGACCGTGCGGCCGTCACCCTGCGGGAAGTGCACGAGGGGCGACACGCGCTCGGTGCCGCTCTTCGCCCCGACGTGGTGCACGAGGATCATGTCCGCGCCCTCGAACGGGCCGCCGACGCGCCCCTCGTTGGCCCGGAACTCCTCGATGATCTTCGCGTTCCAGTCGTTCATGTCGCTCACGCCGCACCTCATCCCAGTAGCACCCATGCCGCGGTGATCACCGCCACGCCGGAGATCAACCAGAACAGGCCCGCCCACATTCCGCCCGCGACGCCCGTCAGCCGGGCCAGCATGTCGGCGTCGGAGGAGCCGCGGCGGCCGCGCCGACGGCCGCGCTGCAGCTCCCGCACCGCGCGCAGGCCGCCGAAGAGCAGGAACCAGCACAGCGCGGCGGCGAACCCGTCCTGCAGGCGCGGGCTGCCGGCGAAGGAGACGACCGCGACGAGGGCTCCGGTGGCGACCACCGAGAGCACCCCGAAGAGGTTGCGCACGTGCACGAGCGTGGCCGCGAGCAGCACCAGCGCGATCCACAGCGCCCACTCGGCGCGGTCGGCGGCCACCAGGACCGCCCCGCCCAGCCCGAGCAGCCCCGGCGCCGGGTAGCCGCCGAGGAAGGTGAACACCAGACCCGGCCCGGCCGGGGCGCCGGTGGACACGGTGAGGCCCGAGGTGTCGGGGTGCAGGCGGATGCCGGTGAGCCCGCGCCCGGCCAGCACGGCGGTGATGGCGTGCCCGCCCTCGTGCGCGATCGTCACCACCGTGCGGGTCCACCGCCACGAGGTCGACCACAGCACCGCGACCAGCGCGAGCACCAGTGCGAGGAGCACGGTCGGCCGCTCGTCGATCAGCCGCGTGACGACCGCGGTGGCCTCGTCGATCAGCTCCATGGCGCCATCCTGCCGAACCGGGTTGACCTTCCAGCGGGTGGAGGGTCCAGGCTCTCCCGCATGACGAAGCTGACCATCGGGCAGCTCGCCGCCCGGTCGGGCGTGCCGGTGCGCACGATCCGGTTCTGGTCCGACGAGGGCGTGCTGCCCGAGACCGACCGGTCCCGCGGCGGCTACCGCCGCTACGACAGCCGGGCCGTCGCCCGGCTCGACCTGGTCCGGACGCTGCGCGAGCTGGGCATGGGCCTCGACGAGGTGCGGCTGGTGCTCGACCGCCGCCGCAGCGTCGAGGACGTGGCCGCCGAGCACGTCCGCGCCATCGACGACCGCATCCGCGTCCTGCGGACCCAGCGCGCCGTGTGCACGCTGCTCGCCCGCGGGGCCCCCTCACCCCGGAAGGCCGCACTGATGAACGACCTCGCCCGACTCTCCGCGGCCGAGCGCCGCCGGATGATCGACGGGTTCGTCGACGCCGCGTTCGCCGGCACCGACCCCGGCTCCCCGGGCGCCGGGATCGCCGACGCCATGCGCACCCTGCCCGCCGAGCTGCCCGACGACCCGAGCACCGAGCAGGTGGAGGCCTGGGTGGAGCTGGCCGAGCTGGTCGGCGACCCCGCGTTCCTGGCCAGGGTGCGGGAGATGACCGTCGCGGGGTCCGCCGCGGAGCGACCGGAGGCCGTCGACCCGGCGCTGGTGGCCGAGCACGCGGGAGCCGCACTGGCCGCCGGGACCGCCCCGGACTCCCCCGACGCCCGTGCCGTCGTCGACCGGATCTCCCCGCCGGGCTCCGACCGGGCCGCGCAGGCCGCGGTGATCGACACCTTCGCCGACCGCCGCGTCGAGCGCTACTGGACCCTGCTCGGCGTCCTCAACGGCTGGGACCCGTTCCCGCCGCGGATCCCGGCGTTCGAGTGGCTGGCCGCCGCCCTGCGCGCCCACCCCTGACGCGGCCGGGGGTCAGTCCCTGCGGCCGCTGACCGCCAGGCCGACCCCCATCACGATCAGGGTCAGGCCGCCCGTCCCACCCAGGCGCCGCAGGCGGGCCGGAGAGGTGGCGAACCAGTCGCGGGCCGTGCCGGCGGCGAGGCCCCACAGCGAGTCGAGTCCGGCCGCGAGCACCGCGAACAGCAGCCCGAGCACCAGCATCTGCGTGGTGGCGTCGCCCGCGCGGACGTCGACGAACTGGGGCAGCACCGCGGCGAAGAAGATCAGCACCTTCGGGTTGGTGGCACCGACGACCACGCCCTGCCAGTACAACCGCCGGTCGACCGCGCCGGGCGCGCCGCCCAGCGCGGCGGCGAGGTCGCCGCGGTGCCGGAACGTCTGCACGCCGAGGTGGACCAGGTAGGCGGCACCGGCGAGCTTGAGGACGGTGAACACCGCGAGCGACTGCGCCGCCACCGCCCCGAACCCCAGCGCCACCACCACGACGACGAGCGCGGCACCCGTCGTGTTGCCGGCGACGCTGGTCAGGGCAGCCCGCCTGCCGTGGGCCAGCGCACGGCCGACGATGAACAGCACGCTGGGCCCGGGGATCACCACGAGCACGATCCCGGCCAGCGCGAACGTCACGAGGGTCTCGACCGACGGCACCCGCTCACCACCCGTAGAAGACGCGCTCGACCACCGCGCGCGTACGGCGGGTGACCCGGCGGTAGTCGTCGAGGAAGACCCCGGAGTCGCCCCCGGCCGGGTACCCGAGCGCGGCGGCCACGGCGGCCAGCTCGCGGCCGGAGCGCGGGAGCTGGTCGCCGGGCTTGCCGCGCACCAGCATCACCGCGTTGCGGGCCCGCGTGGCGGTGGTCCACCCGGCCGCCAGCTCGGCGACGTCCTCCGGGGTGAGCAGCCCGGCCTCCCCGGCCTCGCGCAGGCCCTCCAGGGTCGAGGTGGTGCGCAGCTCGGGCAGGTCGCCGGCGTGCTGGAGCTGCAGCAGCTGCACCGTCCACTCGACGTCGGCGAGCCCGCCGAGCCCGAGCTTGGTGTGCAGGCTGCGGTCGGCGCCGCGCGGCAGCCGCTCGGCGTCGACACGGGACTTGATCCGGCGGATCTCGGTGACCGCGGCGTCGGACAGCCCGTCGGCCGGGTACCGGATCGGGTCGATCAGCTCGACGAACCGGCGCCCCAGCCCCGCGTCGCCCGCGATCGGTCGGGCCCGCAGCAGCGCCTGCGCCTCCCACTGCTCCGACCAGCGCGCGTAGTACGCGGCGTAGGAGGCGAGCGTGCGCACCAGCGGCCCGGAGCGGCCCTCGGGGCGCAGGTCGGCGTCGACGACCAGCGCCGGGTCCGGGCTGGGCGCCCCGAGCCGGCGCCGCACGGTCTCCGCGACGGTCGTGGCGTACTTGACGGCCTCCTGGTCGCTCGCCCCGTCGACGGGCTCGCACACGAACAGCACGTCGGCGTCGCTGCCGTAGCCCAGCTCGGCCCCGCCGAGGCGGCCCATGCCGATCACGGCGATCCGGGCGGGACGGTCGGTCGGGCCCAGCGCCCGCTGCACCGACGCGAGCGTGGCCTCCAGCACCGCGACCCACACGCTCGACAGGGCGGCGCAGACCTGCTCGGTGTCGAGCTCGCCGAGCAGGTCGGCGCAGGCGACGCGGAGCATCTCGTGGCGGCGCGTCGAGCGGGCGGTGGCCGCGGCGGTGTCGGGGTCCTGCTGGCGCGCCACCGCGGTGCGCAGCGACGCCGCGACCTCGGCGGGGTCGCGGGTGAGCTCGTCGGCCCGGCCCGCCGAGGGAGCCGCGAGCAGCCGCAGCACCTCCGGGGCGCGCACCAGCAGGTCCGGGACCAGCGCCGAGGTGCCCAGCAGCTTCATCAACCGGGAGACGACGAGCCCTTCGTCGCGCAGCAGGCGCAGGTACCACGGGGTGGCGGCGAGCGCCTCGGAGACGCGGCGGTAGGCCAGCAGCCCGCGGTCGGGGTCGGGGCTCCCGGAGAGCTCCTCCAGCAGCACCGGCAGCAGCGTGTGCTGGATCGACGCGGCGCGCGAGACGCCCGCGGTGAGCGCCCGCAGGTGGCCCAGCGCCCCCTCCGGCGACGCCCAGCCCAGCGCCGCGAGGCGCGCCTTCGCCGCGGGCTCCGACAGCCGCGCGGTGTCGGCGGGCAGCCGCGACACCGCCGTCAGCAGCGGGCGGTAGAACAGCTTCTCGTGCAGCCGCCGCACCCGGCGGGCGTTGCGGGTCCACTCCGCGAGCAGCACCCCGACGACGTCGCGGCGGCCGTCCGGGCGCAGCCGCGCGGCGCGGGCCAGCCAGCGCAGGGCGTCGGTGTCGTCGGCGGCGGGCAGCAGGTGGGTGCGGCGCAGCTTCTGCAGCTGCAGCCGGTGCTCCAGCAGGCGCAGGAAGCGGTAGGACGCGGCGAGGTTGGCGCCGTCGTCGCGGGCGACGTACCCGCCGTCGGACAGGGCGGCCAGCGCCTCCAGCGTGCACGGCGAGCGCAGCGCCTCGTCGGTGCGCCCGTGCACGAGCTGGAGCAGCTGGACGGCGAACTCGACGTCGCGCAGCCCGCCCCGGCCCAGCTTCAGCTCGCGCTCGGCGATCTCGGGCTTGACGTGGTCCTCCACGCGTCGCCGCATGGCCTGCACGTCGGCGACGAAGTCGTCGCGCTCCGCGGCGCTCCACACCATCGGCGCGACGGCGTCGAGGTAGGCCGCGCCCAGCTCGGGGTCGCCCGCGATCGGGCGGGCCTTGAGCAGCGCCTGGAACTCCCAGGTCTTGGCCCAGCGGCGGTAGTAGGACACGTGCCCGTCGAGGGTGCGGACCAGCTCGCCGTTGCGGCCCTCCGGGCGCAGGTTGGCGTCGACCTCGAAGCACGCCTCCCCCGCCACCCGCATCATCCGGGCGGCGAGCTTCGACGCGCGCGCGTCAGCGGGCTCCGCGACGAACACCACGTCGACGTCGCTGACGTAGTTGAGCTCGTGGCCGCCGCACTTGCCCATCGCGATGACGGCCAGGCGCCCCTCGCCCGCGTCGCCGCTGTTCGGGAACGCCTCGGCCGCGGCGACGGCGATGGCCGCCTGCAGCGCGGCGGCGGCGAGGTCGGACAGGTGCGCGGCGACCTCGTCGACCTCCAGCACGGGGAGCTCGGGCTCCCCCACCGCGGCGAGGTCGGCCGCGGCGAGCACCAGCAGCTCGTCGCGGTAGGCGGTGCGCAGGGCCTCGATCGCGGCGGGGCCGGTCAGGGTCGCGCGGCCGCCGTCGGAGCAGCCCGCGGGCGGGGCGTCCGGGTCGGCCCCGACGGCGGTGAGCAGCGCGGCGCTGTACCCGGCCGGGTCGGGGCCGGTGCCGCCGACGAGCCGGTGCCAGCGGTCGGGGTGGGTGATGAGGTGGTCGCCGAGCGCGGTGGAGCTGCCGAGCAGCCCGAACAGCCGCCCGCGCAGGGCGGCGTCGGCGCGCAGGGCGGCGTCGAAGGCGGGGCGGTCGGTGAGCGCGGCCACGAGCCGCTCGGCCGAGCGCAGCGCGAGGTCCGGGTCGGGGCTGCGCGCCAGCGACCACATGACGGGCTCGGCCCCCGCCACCGGCCGGTCACCCGCCCACCATCCCAGCTCGCCGAGGGTGGCCTCGGCCCAGGCCTCGGTGAGCCCCAGCCGGGCGAGGGAGGTGCCGGTGCGCGTCACGGACCTGATCCTGCCTCACGGGGGTCCCTCGGCGCCCGGCCCGGATTGCAGCATGGCCACCTTCACGCCACCTCGTTGCGTGAAGGTGGCCATGCTGCACGTCAGGCCGGGCGGGTCCGACGCACCCCGACCACCGGCTCCCCCGCCTCCCAGCGGGCCAGCAGGTCCAGCGCCGGGCACCACCGCCGGGCCCACCGCTCCCGCAGCGCGGCGAGCCGGTCGAGGTCGGCCGGGCGACCCGCCAGCGCGCAGGCCGCGGCGTCGAGCAGCGCCCCGGTGCCGGCGTGCACGTCGTCGTCGGCCAGCCCGGCCCCCGCGACGTGCCGGTGGGCGTCGGCGTCGGGTGTGGTGCGCCGCCCGGGCAGGGAGTCGTCGAGCGCCAGACCGGTGAGCAGGCTGAGCAGCTCGCCGTAGAGCTCGGGGTCCGGGCAGGCGTCGAACGCCTTGAACTCGACGCGGCCCACCTCGGCAGGCAGGCGCGCCACCTGCGTCAACGACGGGTCGCTGGGCACGTGACCGACCTCGGAGGCGAGGAACACCAGCGCCGCGGGCCGGGCCCCGGTGCGCAGGTGCGTGCGCGCCGACAGCCCGCCCCACGGCCCGCCGTCGCGGAACGGCGAGGAGAACGACAGCGGCACCAGCCAGGGGCTGTAGTGGGTGAGCTTGCGGGCGTAGTCGACGGGATCGGCGATCTCGTCGCCGGACAGGTTGAGGTCGGGCCCGTAGGTGAGCATGTGCAGGTGCGCGGTGCGCTCCTCGGGCGAGCCCTGCCGGTGCTTCTCCTCCCACGGGTTGAGCGGCGGCTCGATCGCGTAGTCCGAGCGCACCGGGTTGAACGCGACGACGCAGGTGCGCAGGTCGCGGTCGGCCAGCGCGGCGTCGAGCAGCTGCTGGTCGGCCCGCAGGGCGGCGACGGTGTCCTCCACCGAGTCGTGGATGCGCGTGCGGATCTCCAGTCCCTTGGGGTCGCAGCGGACCAGCTCGCCGTCGTCGTCGAACCGCTCGTAGCCCTCGACGTACCACCGCTTGCGCTTGATCCCCTGGTCCCCGATCCGCAGGCCCGGGTAGTCGGCCGCGTCCTCGGGCAGCCCGTCGACGACGGACTGCACCTCGCCGAACACGACGTCGGTGAAGTCGGCGAAGCGACCGTCGGCGCGCAGCAGCGCGACCTCGTGCTCGATGCCGTAGCGGAACACGCGCGGACCTCCGGATCCTGGCGGACCCTCGTACCGCCGGAGGTGAGGGTACGCTCAGTGACGGGTCAGCTACCTGCGGCCGAGAAGGTGATGCGCCCGGTGGCGGGGTCCGCCTCGGTCAGCCGGACGGACGCCGTGACGCCCGCGGGCAGCGGCCCCTCGCAGCGCGCGAGCACCGGCGGGTCGACGAGGTAGACCTCGCCCGCGGCGTCCTCGGTCGAGGGCCGCAGCACGATCACCGCGAACTCCTCGCCGATCCGGCCGGCGAGCAGCGCGGCCTCGGTGCGGTCGACGCAGGCCCGGTCGACCGCGGCGGCCGTCGCGTCGGAGGCGCCCATCAGCTCGGGCAGCGTCGGCAGGGCCGCGCGCAGCGGGCCCGGCAGCTCCTCCCCCGCGGCCAGCGCCAGGCAGACCTCGGTGCCGAACCGGTCGACCAGGCGCCGCAGCGGCGCGGTGACGTGCGCGTACGGCGCCCCGATGCCGCCGTGCCCGGGGTCCTCCGGCGGCGCGACGCCGTCGCCGAAGGCGGTGTAGCCCGCCCCGCGCAGCAGCGTCGTCGCCGCGCGGCGCAGGGCCAGGGCGGGGGCGTCGTCGCGCGGGAGCCCGGCCAGCAGCGCCGCGACCGCGTGCACCGTCGGCTCGACGGTGAACCCCAGCCCGGCGGCGGTCCGCGCGAACGCCCCCAGCGCCCCCGCGTCGGGAGCGGGCAGCGTCCGGAGCAGGCCCGCGCCGCCCTCGAGCATCATCGCGCCCGCCGCCATGCCGGTGAGCAGGGAGATCTCGGCGTTCCAGTCCTCGACCTCGTCGCGGCGGCGCACCTGCACCGTCCAGCCCCCGTCGCCGTCGGGCAGCACCTCCTGCTCGGGCAGCTCCAGCTCGATCGCCCCGCGCGCGACGGCGAGGGCGCGCCGCAGCCGCCCCAGCTCCGGCAGCGCGGCGATGGCGGGGTGCACCCGTCCGGCGTCGACGTCGGCCTGCACGCCGGCGTAGTCCAGGCGCGCCGACGAGCGGACGACGGCCCGCCGCACGTCGACCGAGCCCACCTCGCCCGCGGCGTCGAGACCGATCGTCCACAGCACCGCGGCGCGCGGGCCGTCGGGCAGCAGGCTCGCGGCGTCCTCGGAGAGCACGGGCGGGTGCAGCGGCACCGACCCGTCGGGCAGGTACACCGTCTGGCCGCGCCGCAGCACCTCGCGGTCGAGCGCACCGCCCGGCTCCACGACGGCACCGAGGTCGGCGATCGCGTAGTGGACGCGGAAGCCGTCGCCGTCCCGGGAGACGCCGACCGCCTGGTCGAGGTCCTTGGACCCCGGCGGGTCGATCGTGACCAGGGGGAGGTCGGTCGCGTCGAGCCGGCCGGGCGACGGCGGCCGCGCCGCCGCCCGGGCGGCCTCGGCGAGCACCTCGGGCGGGAACCCGTCCGGGAGGCCGAACTCGACACGGACGGCGGCGAAGTCAGGACGGGCGGACACCCGGGCAGCCTCCCACGGGCGTCAGAGCCAGCGCGGCAGCACCGGGGGCTTCGTCCCCTCGGAGGTGCGCAGGTCCTTGCCGCGGGACCGGCCCAGCACCCAGCCCGCCAGCGACGCGGCCGGGCCGCGCACCTCGGCGCCGGTGCCGTCGCCGAGGACCCAGCTGCGGTCGGCGTCGGTGGTGGCCAGGCGCAGCGGCGGGCAGTCCGGCTTCGCCCCGACGACGCGCACGACGTCGCCAACGACCTCCACCAGCATCGGGACCGGCAGGTCGGACAGCGAGGCCCCGACGTCGAGGTCGACGGCGTGGATCCACATCTCGCGCGCCCGGATCCACGGGATGTCGGTGGCCGGGATCTCCACGCCCTGCACGTTCTTCACGTGCGCCGACCACGCCTGCGCCGGCATCTCCCGGACCGCCTGCGCGAGCCGGTCCGAGGAGTCCACGACGTCGTCGCGGATCGCCGCGGGGCTGCGGGTGGCGCCGGCCTCGATGTCGGCGTCGCGCGCCTCCGCGCTCGCGTACGCCGGGGTGGGCACGCCGGTGCGCGCCCACGTCAGCAGGTTGATCATCCCGTCGGCGTTGCGCGCGATGTGGGACAGGACGTGGGCGCGGCTCCAGCCGGGCAGGCCCGACGGGGCGGCGAACGCGTCGTCGCCCATCCGCGCCATCAGCCCGCGCAGGTGGGCCGCCCCGTCACCGGCCCAGGCCAGCGTCTCGTCGAGACGACGCGTCACCGCTTCTCCCTGCGGCAGGTGTTGCGCAGCTCGCCGACCCCCGCGACGGAGGTGACCAGCTCGGCGCCGTCGGTCAGGTAGCGCGGGGGCGTGCGGGCGTGTCCGACGCCGCCGGGCGTGCCCGTGGCGATCACGTCGCCGGGGTTCAGCGTGACGATCGCCGAGAGGTAGACGACGAGGTCGACCGCGCCGAAGACCAGCTCCGCGGTCGTCGACTCCTGCATCGTCTCGCCGTCGAGGGTGGTGGAGATCGCCCAGCCGGCCTCGGGGCCGCCCCCGGGCAGCTCGTCGGGCGTGACCAGCCACGGGCCGAGCGGCGTCGAGTGCTCGAACGTCTTGCCCTGCAGGAACTGGCTGCTGCGGCGCTGGAAGTCGCGCACGCTGACGTCGTTGAGGACGGTGTAGCCCGCGATCGCCGCCCGCGCCTGCTCGCGGTCGGCGTGGCGCACCGGGGTGCCGATGACGACGGTCAGCTCGGCCTCCCAGTCGACCTTCTCCGACGCCTCGGGCAGCACGATCTCGTCGTGCGCGCCCACCAGCGACGGCGCGTACTTGGCGAACAGCGTGGGGTACTCGGGCAGCTCGTTGCCCATCTCCAGCACGTGGTCGCGGTAGTTCAGGCCCACACAGACGATCTTCTCCGGCGACGGGACCAGCGGCGCGTAGTCCAGGCCCGCGACGTCGTGGGACGGTCCGGCGGCCGCCGCGGCGTGCGCGGCCCAGTCCGGACGCTCCAGCAGCGCGCGGACGTCGGCGTCACCGGTCTCCACCGCCGTCGTGTCGTCCACCCGCACCGCACGGTGCCCCGTGGCGGTGCGGATCGTGGCCAGCCTCATCGTGTCTCCTCCGTCGCGGGTGTCACGCCGGAAGTCTCGCCCAGCCCGCCCCCGGAGTGCATCCGGGGGCGGGCGGAGGTCGCTCAGAGCGAGGCGTAAAGGGCCTTCTCGTAGTTCGCGTAGAGCTCCAGCGCCTCCGGCGGGACGAACGGGAGGAAGTTGGAGTAGATCGAGCCGCAGATGCCGGTGGTCGGGTCCACCCAGAAGTGGGTGTTGCACAGCCCCGCCCACGCACCGCTGTACGCGCGGCGCATGCCCGGGACGTCCTGGGTGTTGAGCAGCAGCCCGAGGCCCCACTTGTAGCCGGGACCCGCGTTGAACTCGTGCGTCGACGCCGGGTCGGCGGTGGGGATCGCGGCCGGGAAGTCGAGGTCGCCGATCTGGTTGGTGAAGGCCTGGTCGACGGTGGCCTGCTGCAGGATCCGGACCCCGCCGAACTCGCCGCCGCCGAGGAGCGCCTGCTGGAACTTGATGTAGTCGCGCGGGGTCGAGTACAGCCCGTGGCCGCCCGCCCAGTACTCCGGGGTCTGGTTCAGCTCGATGCCCGAGTCGATCCACTTCCCGTCCTCGCCCTTGACGTGGACGGGCGTCGTGGAGTCCTTCCAACCCTCGTTCAGCGCGAACGCGGTCTCGTTCATCCCGAGCGGGCCGGTGATCCCGTCCTTGATCGCGACGTCGAGGGTGGTGCCCGACGCGGCCTCGACGACCTTGCCCAGCCAGTCGGTGTTGATGCCGTAGATGTACTGCGTGCCCGGGTCGGCGAGCAGCGGCGCGGTGAAGACGACGTTGGACCCCGACAGCACGTTGGGCGTGCTGGTGGCCGCCTCCCACTTGACGAGGTCCTCGCTCCAGAACCAGTAGCCCAGGCCGGAGGTGTGCGTCACGAGCTGCTTGACCGTGGCCTGGCTCGCCGGGGCCCGGAGCCTCGGGGTGTCGCCGTCCCACCCGTCGAGGACCTGGACGTCGGCGAACTCGGGGCAGTAGTCGGCGATCGGGGCGTCGAGGTCGAGCGTGCCCTTCTCGACCTGCTGCAGTGCCGCGGCCGTGGCCACCATCTTGGTCATCGACATGATCCGGAAGTGGGTGTCGACGGTGAGCGGGTCGTCGCTGCCGGCCGCCTTCGGGCCCGCCGCCCCCTCGTAGATCACGCCGTTGCGGTCCGCGGCGATCGCCGCGACGCTCGGTACGGCTCCGGCGTCGACGGCGTCCTGCAGGACCTTGTCGATGGACGAACTCACGGGATCGACTCCTCATGTGGACTGCGTGTGGGTCACGTCACACCCTCGCGGAGCCACTGCGACGCGTCAATGCGCAGCCACCCGTTCGCAGGTCCGCACCTGGCGGAACGGAGGGGTCACCCGGTGCTGAAGCGCCGCATCGCCCCGGCGACGCCGCGCAGGTACCGGGTGACGACCGCGGCCTCGTCGGCGCTGAGCTCCTGCGCGATCGCCTCGACGTCGGTCAGCAGCGGGAGGAGGGCGGCGAGCACGTCGCGGCGCGCGGAGTCGGTGGTCTCGACGATCAACCGGCGGCGGTCGGTGGGGTGCCGCACCCGCCGGACGTGCCCGGACGACTCCAGCCGGTCGACCAGCGCCGTGGCCGATGCCGACCGGATGCCGAGGTGGTTGCCCAGCTCGACCGGCCCCATGGCCTCCGGGGACTGCAGCAGGATGTCGAGCGCGAGGGTCTCGTTGTGGCCCACGCCCAGGCGTCGGGTCACCGCGTCGTTCACCGCGTCGGTGAGCCGGTTCACCTCGCGCAGCGCCCACGACACCTCGCTCAGCTCCGGCGAGTCCCGCCGTTCCGCGGCCTCGACGTCGTCGATCTCCACGTCCACCCCTCCCCCATATCGCTAGCTTGCCTAGTCACCAGACAGTCTCTACTCTGCGATCGCTAGACAAACTAGCTATCGGAGGATCTCATGCAGTCCGCACCCCCGTCCACCGACCGGCGCCGCTGGTACGGCCTGGTCGCGATCGCGTTCGCCGTCTCCCTGGTGATCATCGACGTCACGATCGTCAACGTGGCCGTGCCCGCCATCATCACCGACCTCGGTGCGACGGCCACGCAGGCCCAGTGGGTGCAGGAGGCCTACACCCTCGTCTTCGCTGCGCTGCTGCTCACCACCGGGCGCATCGGCGACCGGATCGGCAGGCGGCGGGTGCTCGTGGCCGGCATCGCGGTGTTCGTCGCGGCGAGCGTGCTCGCGGCGCTGGCCGCCACCCCCGGCCTGCTCATCGCCGCGCGGATGCTGCAGGGCGTCGGCGGGGCGGCGATCTTCCCGGCCACCCTGTCGCTGATCAACGCGACGTTCGTCGGCCGCGAGCGCGGCGTCGCGTTCGCCGTCTGGGGCTCCACCATCGGCGGGATGGCCGCCGTCGGACCGCTGCTCGGCGGGTGGCTCACGACCGAGGCGTCGTGGCGGTGGGCGTTCGGCATCAACGTCCCGCTCGGCGCGCTGGTGGTGGCCGGGGTGCTGGCGTTCGTCGTGGAGTCGCGCGACGGGGACTCGCGCCCGGGGATCGACGCCGTCGGCGCCCTGCTCTCCGCCGGGGCGGCCGGGTCGCTGGTGTTCGCGCTGATCGAGGGCCGCACGCTGGGCTGGTGGGCGGTGCGCGAGCCGGTCGGGCCGTGGTGGCCCGGCCCGCTGTCCCCCGTGCCGTACCTGCTGCTGCTGTCGGTGGTGCTGGCCGTGGCGTTCGTGGCCCACCAGCGACGCCGGGCCGCGGCGGGGCGGGTGGCGCTGCTGGACCTGACGCTGTTCGCCGTCCCGGGCTTCCGCCGCGGCAACGTGGCCGCGCTGACCGTGTCGCTCGGCCAGTTCGGCATCCTGTTCGCCCTGCCGCTGTGGCTGCAGAACGCGCTGGGCTACACCGCCCTGCAGACCGGCGTCGCGCTGCTGCCGCTGGCGCTGGCGTCGTTCGTCGCGGGCGGGGTGGGCGGCGTGCTCACCGACCGGTACGGCGCCGCGCGGACCGTGCAGCTCGGCCTGGTCTGCGAGCTGGCGGGCGTGGCGTGGCTGGCGTCGGTGATCGCCGTCGACACGCCGTGGTGGGGCACCGTCGGACCGCTGGCCGTCTACGGGTTCGGCGTCGGGCTGGCCACGGCGCAGCTGGGCAACGTGGTGCTCGCCGACGTGCCGCCGTCGGCGAGCGGCCAGGCCTCGGGCACCGAGACCACCGCCCAGGAGCTCGGCTCGGCGCTGGGCATCGCCGTGCTCGGGTCGGTGCTGTTCACCGAGCTGGGCCGGAGCCTCACCGAGCGGCTCGGTGAGGCTCCCGGCACGGTCGGGCTCGTCGACGCCGTGCGGGAGAGCGCTGGCGGGGCCATCGCCGGGCTCGCCGCCGACCCGGCCACCGCGGCCGTGGCCGACGCCGCCCGCGCCGCCCTCACCGACGGCGCCCGCACCGCGGCGTGGACGGCCAGCGCGTTCCTGGCCCTCGGCCTGCTGGCGAGCCTGCGCCTGCGCTCCGACTCGCCCCGCGACGCAGAGCCGGCGCCGACCCACTGAGGCCCCGCCCACACCCCCTGTCCCACGTGCAGTGGGGTGGCTCTACTACAACTGGGTGGGAGTGAAGCCACCCCACTGCAACTTGGGCGGGGGCGGGGGCGGGGCTCGTCAGATCTCGCCGCCCTCCGGGGCCGCGGCCTTCGCGCCGCGCACCGGGAGGGTCGCGAAGACCGCGGGCGGCTCGCGCCACGGGTCGGGCAGGGTGCCGGCGCGGGCGTCCTGCACCGCCCGCCAGACCCGCTCCGGGGTGCACGGCAGGTCGACGTGCCGCACCCCGAGCGGGGCCAGCGCGTCGACCACCGCGTTCTGCACGGCCGGGGTCGCCCCGACCGTCGCGGACTCCCCGATGCCCTTCGCCCCGAGCGGGTTGAGCGGCGTCGGGGTCTCGGTGTTGGCGGTCTCGAAGGTGAACAGGTCGGCCGCGGTCGGCATGCGGTAGTCGGCGAGCGTCGCCGTGAGGGGCTGGCCCTCGCCGTCGAACACGACCTCCTCGTACAGCGCCTGCGCGACGCCCTGCGCCAGCCCGCCGTGCTGCTGCCCGGCGACCAGCAGCGGGTTGAGGATCCGCCCGCAGTCGTCGACGGCGACGTGGCGCAGCGGGGTGACCCTCCCGGTGTCGGTGTCGACCTCCACGACCGAGACGTGCGCGCCGAACGGGAACGTCGCACCCTCCTGCCGGAAGTCGAGCCCGGCGTGCAGCTCCTCCCCCGCGCTGGCCACCTCGGCCCAGGTGACGGTCGCCGAGGGCACCCCGGCGACGCCGAACTCGCCGTCCTCGGTGAGCTCCACGTCGTCCTCGGCCGCCTCCAGCAGCGCGGCCGCGCGGCGGCGGGCCTGGACCAGCACGTCGTCGGCGGCGACGACGACCGCGTTGCCGCCGAGCTGCAGCGACCGCGACCCTCCGGTGCCGCTCCCCCGCGGCACGAGCGCGGTGTCGGACTGGACGAACGTGAACTTCTCCATCGGGATGCCGAGGCGGTCGCTGGCGAGCATCGCGAACGCCGTCGGGTGGCCCTGGCCGTGCCCGGAGGTGCCCGCGGAGATCGTCGCGGTGCCGTCGGCGTGGATCGTGACGGAGCCGAACTCGGAGCCGCCGCCGCCCGCGGTGATCTCGACGTAGACGCACACGCCGATGCCGATCTGCACCGGGTCGCCGCTCTCGCGGCGGGCGGCCTGCTCCTCGCGCACCTTGTCGACGTCGACCAGGCGCAGGGCCTCGCGCAGCGGCAGGTCGTAGTCGCCCACGTCGTAGCGCGCGCCGGAGTGCATGGTGTGCGGGAAGGCGGCCGGGTCGAGGAAGTTGCGGCGGCGCAGCTCGACCGGGTCGATGCCCAGCTCCGCGGCCGCCATGTCCATGATCCGCTCCAGGTGGGCGGTGGCCTCCGGGCGGCCCGCGCCGCGGAAGGCGCCCATCGGCGTGGTGGTCGTGAGCGCGGCGGCGGCGTCGTAGCCGACCACCGGGATGTCGTAGACGCCCTGGCTCATCGTGTACGTCGGGCCGAGCGCGAGCGCGCCCCCGAACCCGGCGTACGCCCCGGAGTCGGCGACGACCCGGGCCCGCAGGCCGGTGATCCTCCCGGCGCGGGTCAGCCCCAGCTCGTAGTAGGCGATCTGGCCGCGGCCGTGCGGCATCGAGACGAGGTTCTCCGAGCGGGTCTCCACCCAGCGCACCGGGCGGCCCAGCGCCCGGGCGGCGGCGATGGCCGTCGTGTGCTCGGCGAGGACCCCGGCCTTGCCGCCGAAGCCGCCGCCGACGTGCGGGGCGATCACCCGCACCTGCTCGGGCTCCAGCCCGAACAGCGCGGCGGCCTGGGTGCGGAAGCCGTGCGGCATCTGGGTGGACACCCAGATCGTGAGCGCGTCGTCCACCTCGGGCCGCACGGCGATCGCGTTGCCCTCCATCGGCATGACGGCCAGGCGCTGGTTCACCATCCGCGCCCGGACGACCACCTCGGCGTCGGCGAGCGGGTCGGCGTCGCTGCGGGCGCCGCCGGCCAGGTTGTCGGTGCGGCCCGGGTACTGGAGCGGGGCGTCCGGGGCCAGCGCGGCCTCCGGGTCGACGGCGGCGGGCAGCGGGTCGTAGTCGACCTCCACGAGCTCGGCGGCGTCGACGGCCTGCGCCTGCGTCTGCGCGACGACGACCGCGACGGCCTCGCCGACGAACCGGACGTGGTCGACGGCCAGCGGGGGCCGCGGCAGGTCGGGGTTGAGCACCATCAGCCCGTGGTGGGCGGGGAGGTCGAGATCGGCCGCGGTGAACACGGCGACCACCCCGGGCGCGGCGGCCGCGGCGGCGGTCTCGATCCCGGTGATGCGGCCGTGGGCCAGCGGTGAGCGGACGAAGGTGAGGTGCAGCATCCCGTCGAGGACGAGGTTGCCCACGTACGTGCTCGCCCCCGTCACGAGGTCGCGGTCCTCGACCCGGCGGACGGACGTACCGAGAATCGATCCAGGCATGTACCAACGCTAACCGAATCGCCCCGCACCCGTCAGCGGTTGACGGACCCTCCCCGTTCGGGGAGGGTCTCCATCCGGAGACCCCGCGTCGAGGGACCTCACGGTCCCGCTGCGCGTTCCCCCGGGGGGCCGGACTGGTCGGGGGCCGGTCCGGCCTCCCGACCACTTGTTACCGTCGTGGGGTGCCTGACTTCCACCACACAGAGGTACTCCCCCTCGGCCCCGACTCCACCGAGTACCGGCGGCTGGACCTGCCGCCGGGACGGGTCGTGGAGGCCGCCGGCCGCACGTTCCTGGAGATCGAGCCGGCCACGATCACCGCACTGGTGCGCGAGTCGGTGCACGACATCCAGCACTACCTGCGCACCTCGCACCTGCGGCAGCTGCGCGCGATCATCGACGATCCCGAGGCCTCGCCCAACGACCGCTTCGTGGCCACCGACCTGCTGCGCAACGCGTGCGTGTCCGCGGGCGGCGTGCTGCCGATGTGCCAGGACACCGGCACCGCGATCGTCATCGGCAAGCGCACGGAGACGGTGCTGACCGGCGGCGAGGACGAGGAGTCGGTCTCGCGCGGCATCTTCGAGGCCTACGACACGCTCAACCTGCGGTACTCGCAGATGGCGCCCACGTCGTTCTGGGACGAGCGCAACACCGGCACCAACCTCCCGGCGCAGGTCGAGCTGTACTCGGTGCCCGGGCAGGCGCCGAAGTACGAGTTCCTGACGATGGCCAAGGGCGGCGGCAGCGCCAACAAGACCTTCCTCTACCAGGAGACGAAGGCGCTGCTGAACCCGAAGAAGCTGGCCTCGTTCCTCGACGAGAAGCTGCGCTCGCTCGGCACCGCGGCCTGCCCGCCCTACCACCTCGCGGTCGTCGTGGGCGGGATGTCGGCGGAGTACAACCTCAAGGTCGCGAAGCTCGCCTCGGCCCGCTACCTCGACAACCTGCCCGCCGCGGGCTCCGAGCTCGGCCACGCGTTCCGCGACCACGACCTGGAGAAGCAGGTCCTGGAGCTCACCGCGCAGTTCGGCATCGGCGCGCAGTTCGGCGGCAAGTACTTCTGCCACGACGTGCGCGTGGTCCGCCTCCCCCGCCACGGCGCGTCGCTGCCCGTCGGGATCGCGGTGTCCTGCTCGGCCGACCGCCAGGCCAAGGCCAAGATCACGCCGGAGGGCGTGTTCCTGGAGCAGCTCGAGCGCGACCCGGCGCAGTTCCTGCCCGAGGTCACCGACGAGGGGCTGTCCTCCGACGTCGTGCGGGTCGACCTCAACCGCCCGATGAGCGAGATCCGCGAGCAGCTCTCGGCGCTGCCGGTCAAGACGCGGCTGTCGCTGACGGGCCCGCTCGTGGTGGCCCGCGACATCGCCCACGCCAAGATCGCCGAGCGGCTCGACGCGGGCGAGGAGATGCCCGGGTACCTGCGCGACCACCCCGTCTACTACGCCGGGCCGGCCAAGACCCCCGAGGGCTACGCGTCGGGCTCCTTCGGGCCGACGACGGCCGGGCGCATGGACTCCTACGTGGCGCAGTTCCAGGCCGCGGGCGGGTCGCTGGTGATGCTGGCCAAGGGCAACCGCAGCCAGCAGGTCACCGACTCCTGCGCCGCGCACGGCGGCTTCTACCTCGGCTCGATCGGCGGCCCCGCCGCCCGGCTGGCCCAGGACTGCATCCGCAAGGTCGACGTCCTGGAGTACGCGGAGCTGGGCATGGAGGCGGTCTGGAAGATCGAGGTGGAGGACTTCCCCGCGTTCGTCGTGGTGGACGACAAGGGCAACGACTTCTTCTCCGAGGTCAGCGCCCCCACCCTGCAGATCGGCTTCCGCCGCTCCTGACCCCGGTCAGGGCGCGGGGGCCCGGCCGAGCGTCACCTGGGCCATGCGGACGTGGACGTCGTCGACCATCTCGCCGTCCACCGTCCCGACGCCCTGCGCCGACGCCTCGATCACCGCGCGGGCGTGGGCCAGCTCGGCCTCGGTCGGGGTGAACGCCTCGTGGGCCAGCGGGACCTGGGCCGGGTGGATGCAGAGCTTGCCCAGGTAGCCGAGGTCGCGGGCGCGGGCGGCGTCGCGGCGGAACGCGTCGTCGTCGCGCACCGCGGTGACCACCTGGTCCAGCGCCGCGACCGCCGCGAGGCGGGCCGCCAGCACCACCTGGCTGCGGGCGTAGAGCACCTCGTGGCCCTCCGCCGTGCGCCGTCCGCCCAGGTCGGCGATGTAGTCCTCGGCGCCGAAGTAGGCCGCGACCAGACCGACCGTCGCCCCGACCGAGAGCAGCGACCGCGCGTCGACCACGCCGGCGGCCGACTCCAGCCCGCCGACGATCACGGCGTCGCCTCGGCCGCGGGCCTGCAGCTGCGAGCGCAGCTCCACGAGCTCGATGGTGCGCTCCAGCTTGGGCAGCACCACCCCGTCGGCCCGGGTGCCCGCCACCGCGGCGACGTCGTCGTCGAACCACGGGCTGTGGGCGTCGTTCACCCGGACCAGCACGAGGGTGCCGTCGGGCACCTCGAGCGTCTCCAGCGCCTCGACGACCGTGGCCCGCGCCGCCTCCTTGTCGCCCGGCGCGACGGCGTCCTCCAGGTCCAGCACCACGCCGTCGGGGGCCGACCGGCCCACCTTGGCGATCATGTCCGGGCGCCCGCCGGGGACGAACAGCAGGCTGCGCAGGACGCCGCTCATGCCGCGGGCCTGCATCGCATGAACGCCGCCCGCGTGGCCCGGCAGACGATCTCGCCGCGCTGGTTGGACGCGTCGTGCCGGAACGTGACGATGCCGGCGTCCGGCCGCGACGAGCTGCGCCGCGCCTCCACCACCTCGGTGATCACCCGCAGAGTGTCACCCGCGAACACCGGTTTGGGGAACTCGATCGACGAGAAACCGAGGTTCGCGATGGTGGTGCCCAGCGTCAGCTCCGGCACCGCCAGACCCACGACCAGCGCGACCGTGAACATCGAGTTCACCAGCGGCTTCCCGAACTCGGTGCCCGCCGCGAACTCCGCGTCGAGGTGCAGCGGCTGCGGGTTCATCGTCATCGTCGTGAACAGGACGTTGTCGGTCTCGGTGACGGTGCGGCGCGTCGCCGCCTCCACCACCCGGCCGACCGTCAGGTCCTCGAACCACAGCCCGCTCACGCCGTTCCCCCCACCGCCGCCGCGACGGCGTCCAGCGCCGCGGGATCGTCCATCGCCGACGTGTCGCCGGTCGGCCCGCCGTGCACCACGACGTCGCGCAGCAGCCTGCGCATGGTCTTCCCGGTGCGCGTCTTGGGCATCGCGGGCGTGACGTAGACGCGGTCGGGGCGGGCGTAGCCGCCCATCTCCGCGACGACCCGCGCCCGGATCTGCTCCGCGGCGTCCGGCCCGGCCCCCGCCCGCAGCGTGACGAACGCGATCGGCACGGTGCCCTTCGTCGGGTCCGGCACCCCGACGACCGCCGCCTCCACGACGTCCGGGTGCGCGGTCACGACCGCCTCGATCTCCATCGTCGAGATCCGGTGCGCCGCCACGTTGATCACGTCGTCGGCGCGGCCGAGCACCCACAGGTGCCCGTCGTGGTCGAGCACGGCCTCGTCGTTGGTGGCGTACCGGCCGGGGAAGCGGGAGAAGTACGTGCTGAGGTACCGGTCGTGGTCGTCCCACACCGTGCGGGCGAGCGTCGGGAACGGGCTGGTCAGCACCAGGTTCCCCTTGACGCCCGGCGCGACCGGCCGCCCGTCGTCGTCGAGGATCTCGAAGGAGTGCCCCGGCACCGGCGTGCCCACCGAGCCCGCCTTGAGGTCCTCGGCGCCGTACACCGGGTAGGTCCAGGTGGAGCCGGTCTCGGTCTGCCCGTAGGCGTTGACGACGGGCACCCCGAGCGTGTCGGTGGCCCAGCCGAAGGTGTCGCCGTCGAGCGGCTCGCCCTGCACGGTGATCAGCTTCAGCCCGGGCAGCGGGTGCGCGGCGGCGAGGTCGTCGCCGAACTTGCGCAGCATCCGGATCAGCGTCGGCGCGCACAGCACCTTGGTGACGGCGTGGCGCTCGCAGACCTCGTAGAACCGCGACGTGGTGGGGGTGTCGAGCGCGCCCTCGAAGCAGGCGATCGTCATGCCGCAGGCCAGCCCGCCGACGACGGCCTGGATCGGGAACGTCAGCCAGCCGACGTCGGCGGCCACCCAGTAGACGTCGCCGGGCTCGTACCCGGCCTGCCAGTGCGCGTTGGCCCAGGTGCCGAGCAGGAACCCGCCGACGGAGTGCACCACGCCCTTGGGCGTGGACTCGGTGCCGCTGGTGAAGATCAGGAACGACGGCTCGTTGGGGTCGAGCGGCACGGCCGGGGTACCGGCCGCGCCCCGCTCCAGCACCGCCGCGTAGGCGTGCTCGCCGTCGACGAGCGGCACGCCGTCGCCGGTGCGGTCGACCACCACGGTGGCCAGCACGGTCGGGGTCCGGACGCGGGCGGCTCGCAGGGTCTCGAGCAGCGGGACGGGCTTGGTGCGGCGGTAGATCGCGTCGGCGACCACCACGACCTTCGCCCGCGCCGCCTGCAGCCGCGACGCCACCGCCTCCTCGCCGAACCCGGAGAACAGCACGGTGTAGATCGCGCCGATCCGGTTGCAGGCGTGGATGGTCGTGAACGCCTCCACCAGGTTCGGCATGTAGATCGCGACGACGTCGCCCTTGGTCACGCCCAGGTCCAGCAGGCCGGCGGCGAGCCGGGCGTGCTCGTCGGCCAGCTGGGCGTAGCTGACGGTGCGGGTGTCGCCGGGCTCGCCCTCCCAGACCACGGCGGCGCGGTCGGCCGTCGCGGGGTCCTGCGCCCACCGGTCCACGCAGTTGTCGGCGACGTTGAGCCGGCCGCCCTCGAAGTAGCGGAAGTCGTCGATCTCACCGGTGCGCACGGTCGTCCAGGGCGTCGACCAGCGCTGCTGGCGCGCCACCCACTCCCAGTAGTCGTCCGGATCGGTGAGCGCCCGCGCGGCGGCGAGCTGCTCGACCCGCTCCGGCACCGTCCACTCCGGGCGCAGCGGGACGATCGGGGCGTCCAGCAGGGTGGTCAGGCTGTCGTCGGACATCGTCGTCCTCCAGGTCACACGGGGCTGATGGGGTGGTGGCGGCGGCCGGTCGTGCGCGTCCAGCGGTCGGCGTCGACCATCCGGGCGACGAGCTCGGCGCGCAGCCGCTCGGGTTCCACCACGGCGTCGACGACCAGGTCGGACGCCATGCGCAGCAGGTTGATGTCGGCCTGCTGCTCGGCGGCGCGGGCGGCGACGAACGCGGTGCGCTCGTCCTCGTCCTCGATCGCCGCGATCTTGTTCGCGTACACGGCGTTGACCGACGCCTGTGCGCCCATCGGGCCGATCGTCGCCGTCGGCAGCGCGAGCGTGGCGCGGGGCTCGAACCCCGGGGCGCACATCGCGTAGAAGCCGGCCGCGTAGGCCTTGCGCAGCACGACCGAGTACTTGGGCACCTCGGCGCTCGACATCGCGGTGATCATCTTCGCGCCGTGCCGGATGATCCCGGCCCGCTCGACGTCGACGCCCACCATGAAGCCGGGCACGTCCTGCAGGAACACCAGCGGCACGTTGAACGCGTCGCACAGGCTCATGAACCTGGCGGCCTTGTCGGCGGAGTCGACGAAGATCGCGCCGCTGCGGACCATCGGCTGGTTGGCGACGATCCCGACCACGCGGCCGTCGAGGCGGGCCAGGCCGGTCACCAGCTCCTGCGCCCAGCGCGCCTTGATCTCGAAGAACGTGCCGGCGTCGACGAGCCGGTCGACGACCCCGCGCACGTCGTAGGCGGTGTTCGGGTCCTCCGGGACGAGCCCGGCCCAGTCGTCGCGCTCCGGCTCGCGGGCCGCGGTGCGCGCGGGGGCGGAGCGGAAGTCGTCGGGCAGGTAGGACAGCAGCAGGCGGGCCGCGGCGATGGCCTGCCAGTCCTCGTCGAACACCTCGTCACCGCAGCCGGAGACCTCGGCGTGCATCATCGCCCCGCCCATCTCCTCCAGCGAGGTGCGCTCGCCGGTGACCTTCTCCGCCACCCGCGGGCTGGCCAGGTACATCGAGGCGTTGCCCTCCACCATGCCGACCCAGTCGCAGAACGCCGGCATGTACGCCCCGCCGGCGGCGCTCGGTCCGTGCAGGCAGCACAGCTGCGGCACCCGCCCGGACAGCTTCACCTGGAGGTGGAAGATCGCCGACGCACCGCGGCGACCGGGGAAGAACCCCATCTGGTCGGTGAGCCGCCCGCCCGCGGAGTCGACGAGGTAGACCACCGGCAGCAGGTCGCGGTCGGCCCGCTCCAGGATGCGGATCTGCTTCTCGCACGTCAGCTCGCCCCACGACCCGGCCTTGACGGTGAAGTCGTGCGCGATCACCGCCACCGGCCTGCCCTCGACCCGTCCGACGCCGGTGATCACGCCGTCGGCCGGCAGCGCGCCGTCGGCGGCGGTCGCGAGCAGCCCGTCCTCGACGAAGGAGCCGGCGTCGACGAGGACGGCGATCCGGTCGCGGACCGGGAGCTTGTCGGGCCAGCGGGTGGGGTCGCCGCCGGCGAGGGCGACCTCGGTGGCCGCGACGACCTCGTCGGGCGTCGGGGCCGCGGGCCGCTCCCCGGCGGCCGGGACCGCAGCGGCGTCGCCGGCCGCGGCGGCGGGAGCCGGGTCAGCGGCCCCGGCGGCGGGGATCCCGGGGTCCGGCTCCGGGGCGGTCTCGGCCGGACCGGCCGCTGCGGCACCGGCTGCGGTGCGGGTCACGAGGCCATGCCGCGCGTCAGGATCTCCAGCTGGATCTCGTCGGTGCCGCCGCCGATGCGCAGGATCCGGGCGTCGCGGTAGTGCCGGGCCACCGGCGACTCCTCGACGAACCCGGCGCCGCCGAAGAGCTGCACGGCGTCGTCGACGATGCGGTTGCACGCGACCGCCGAGACGTACTTGGCCCGCGCCACGGACTTCCCCGCCTCGGGGTGGCCCGCGTCGAGCCGGGCGGCGGCCTGGTAGGTGACCAGCCGGGCCGACTCCAGCTCGATCTCCATCAGCGCGAGCTTGTGCCGGACGGTCTGCAGGTGCATGAGCGGGGCCCCGAAGGCCTCGCGCTCGCGGGTGTACTGCAGCGCCAGGTCCAGGCACTCCGCGGCGTGCCCCAGACCCATCCCGGCCAGCGCGATCCGCTCGAGCTGGAAGGCCTCCATGATCTGGTAGAAGCCGCGGTCCTCCTGGCCGAGCACCGCGTCGGAGGGCACGTGCACGTCGTCGAGGACGACCTCGCGGGTGTCGGAGGAGTGCCAGCCCATCTTGGCCAGCGGGGCGCCGGTCGACACCCCGTCGGCGGTGCCCTCGACCAGGAACAGCGTGACGCCGCCGCGCCCCGGCTCGCCGGTGCGGGCCGCGACGACCAGCAGGTCGGCCAGCCCGGCGTTGGTGATGTACATCTTGCGGCCGTTGATGACCCAGCCGTCGTCGGTGCGCCGTGCGGTGCTGGTGACGCCCGCGACGTCGGACCCGGTGCCGGGCTCGGTGACCGCGATCGAGGCCACCGCCTCCCCCGACGCCAGCGGGCCGAGCCAGCGCTCCTGCTGGGCCGCCGTGCCGTGCCGGACGACGTGCGGCGCGGCCATGTAGGCGCTGACCAGCGCGGTCACCGCGATGCCGCCGCTCGCCCGCGCCAGCTCCTCGGCCAGCAGCGCGACGGTGACGCTGTCGCCACCGCCTCCCCCGTGCTCCTCGGGGGTGACCAGGCCCAGGAGCCCGGCGGCCCCGAGCGGCTTCCACAGCTCGGCGGGGAACGTCCCCGACGCCTCCGCGGCGAGGACCAGCGGGCGCACCTCGCGGTCGACGAACGTGCGACAGGTGTCGCGGAACGCGTCGTGCTCGGTGTCGAGCTCCCAGTTCATGCGGCCCCTCTCAGATTCCCGACCGCCCGGTCGGTCGAACCAGTAGAGTGGTCGGGCTCACCGCTGTCAAGACGGGATACGGTCACCGCGATGCCGCCCACCACTCCCACGCGGGCCGACGCCCAGCGCGCCCGCGTCCTCGCCGCGTCCGTCGAGATCTTCGGTACGCGCGGCTACCGGGCCACGTCCATGAACGAGATCGCGGCGGGCGTCGGGCTGTCGAAGCCGACGCTCTACCACTACTTCCGCAACAAGGAGGAGCTGCTCGTCCGGATCTACTCCGACGTGCTCGACGACAGCCTGCGGATGGCGCGCGAGACCGTGGCCGCCGCACCCACCCCGCTCGACGGGCTGCGCGACCTGCTCGTCTCCCGCGTGGTGCACACCTGCGAGAACCGCGAGCTGCTCAAGATCTGCTTCGAGGAGGAGGACGAGCTGCGGCCCGACCTCGCCGAGGAGCTGCTCGTGCGCCGGCGCCTGTTCGAGGACGTGGCCACCTCGACGCTGGAGCGCCACCTCGCCGCGCACCCGCAGCTGCGCCTGGGCATGTCGCCGAAGGTCTTCGTCAACATGTGCCTCGGCGCCGTCAACTGGACCTACAAGTGGTACCGCCCCAGCGGCCCCCGCACCCCGGCGGAGCTGGGCGCGGACATGGCCGACGCCCTGCTCGCCGTGCTCGACCCCGCCCGCCCTCCTCGGGACTGACCACGCACGGCCCGACGGTGGCCGTCGGCCGCGCCGAGCTCGACACCGGGGGGGCGCTGCCCGGCCGCGGCCACCGATCCGGATCAGCCCAGGCGGCGGGGCCCCCCGTCGTTGCGGGTGGGCGGGGGTCCGAGCACGATCCTGGCGCCGGTGACGAACACCCCGGAGGCCGAGGCCAGCACCGGGTCGAGCGCGAGCGAACGCACCTCGGGCAGCTCCTCGGCGATCTTCCCGACGCGCAGGACGAGCTGCTCCAACGCGGCGAGGTCGGTGGGTTCGCTGCCCCGGTACCCGGCCAGCAGCGGGGCCGCCCGCGGGCTGCGGACCAGCGCCGCCGCGTCGACGTCGGACACGGGGACCACCCGGAACGCGCGGTCGCCGAGCAGCTCGGTGGCCACCCCGGACAGCCCGAAGGACAGCAGTGAGCCGAACGACGGGTCCTCGACGACCTCCAGCACGCAGGACAGACCCTTGACCGCCATCCGCTGCACGTAGACCTCGTCGTCGCCGGTGAGGGCGACCAGGTCGTCGACGGCCCGGCGGACCCCTGGCCCGGTGCCGATGTCCAGGCGCACCCCGACCAGGTCGGTGCGGTGTCGCCACCGGTCGCCGACCGCCTTGATCGCCACGGGGTAGCCCAGCTCGTCGGCCGCGGCGACCGCCTCGTCGGCGCCCCGCGCCCGCCGGAACGGGGTGACCGGGATGCCGAAGCAGTCGAGCAGGGCCACCGCCGACTCGTCGTCGAGCCGGCCGGCCGGCAGCGTCGCGACCAGCTCGCGGGCGCGCTCGAGATCGAGCCCCTCGGGCGTGACGAACTCCCCCACCGGCCGCGACCGCCAGCGGGCGTAGCGCGAGACCCGCGAGAGGGCGGCCACCGCCCGCTCCGGGCTCGGGAAGCTCGGCACCGACCCGGCACCGGGAGAGCCGTCGGGGCCGGGCAGGGCGAGCTCGGCGGGCACGCCCTCGACCGCCAGGAACACCGCGACGACCGGCTTCCCGGACCCCTCCACCGCGGCCCGCAGCGCGCGGGCGTACTCGGCGCCGGGGGTGGCGACCGGCGGGACGAAGACCGCGACGAGCGCGTCGCACTGGTCGCCCTGCACCGCGTTCGCCACGGCCGCGGCGAACTGCTCGGGGGTCGCGGCGGCCCCGACGTCGACGGCCTCCCCCACCGGGTCCAGCCCGGAGTCGAGCAGCCCGTCGGTGACCAGCAGCCCCAGTGCGGTGGAGTTGCCCACGACGGCGACGCGCGGCCCGTCGGGCAGCGGCTGGTAGGCCAACAGCAGTGCGGTGTCGAACAGCTCGGAGAGCGTCTCGACCCGGATCACCCCGGACTGCTCGAACAGCACCTTCACGCTGGCGTCGTCGATCGGGGCGGAGACCTCGGCGTGCGCCGCGATCGGCGCCGAGTGCCGCCCGCTCTTGACCGCCACGATCGGCTTGGTGCGGGCCAGCCGGCGCGCGAGCCGGCCGAACTTGCGCGGGTTGCCGAAGGTCTCCAGGTAGAGCAGCACGACGTCGGTGGCCGGGTCGGTCTGCCAGTACTGGAGCAGGTCGTTGCCGGACAGGTCGGCCCGGTTGCCCGCCGAGACGAACGTGGAGAGCCCGAGCCCGCGCTCCTTGGCCGCGGCGAGGATCGCGATGCCGAGCGCGCCGGACTGCGAGAAGAACCCGACCCGCCCGCGCCCGGGCAGCGTCGGCGCCAGCGTGGCGTTGAGGCGCACCTCCGGATCGGTGTTGGCCACGCCGAGCGCGTTGGGCCCGATCACCCGCATGCCGTGCGCCCTGGCCTCCTCCACCAGCCGGCGCTGGGCCCCGGAGCCGTCGGCCCCGGCCTCCGCGAACCCCGCACTGACCACGACGAGCGCCTTGACCCCCTTGGCCAGGCAGGAGTCCATCACCTCGTCGACCCCCGCGGCGGGCACGGCCACCACCGCCAGGTCGACGTCGTCGGGGATGTCGGTGACCGACGGGTAGGCCCGGACCCCGCGCACCGATCGCGCCTCGGAGTTGACGGGGTAGACCGGCCCGGTGAAGTTGCCGCGCAGTAGGTTGGAGAACACCGCGTGGCCGATCTTGGACGGGTCGGTGGACGCCCCGATCACCGCCACCGAGGTGGGGTGCAGCACGTTGTGCACGCTGCGGGCCTCGGCGCGCTGCTCGCGGGAGTCGCGCACCGCCAGCGACTTCTCCGTGGGGTCGATGTCGAACTCCAGGTGCAGCACGCCGTCGGCGAACGCCCGGCTCACCTGGTAGCCGGCCTGCCGGAACACCCGCACCATCGCGTGGTTCTCGACCAGCACCTCGGCCTCGAACCGGCGCAGCCCGTTCTCCCGGGCCGCGGCGGCGAGGTGCTCGAGCAGTATCGAGCCGAGGCCGCGGCCCTGGTGGGTGTCGCGGGCGACGAAGGCCACCTCCGCGGAGTCGATGGCGTCGGTGCCGGTGGTGCCGCCGGGCCCGCCGTCGCCGGGCAGTCCCTCGTACCGGCCGACGGCGATGATCTCGTCGCCCAGCAGGCAGATGAACGCGACCCGCGCGCGGTGGTCGACCTCGGTGAACCGCTTGAGGTCGCGCGGCGCGATGCGCGGGTAGGGCCCGAAGAAGCGCAGGTAGCGGGTGCGCTCGGACAGGCTCTCGTGGAACCGGAGCAGTGCGTCGGCGTCGGAGGGCAGGATCGGGCGCAGGTGCACGATCCCGCCGTCGGAGGCGACGACGTCGGCCTCCCAGTGCCGCGGGTACCCGGGTGCGGCCGGGGGCGTGCCGGGCGCCGCACCGGTGGTGTCGGGCTCGGCGGGATCCGCGGAGATCTCGCCCGGTGCGGGATCGGCGGTCGGCGGGTCGGTCGCGTCGGTCGGTGCGGCACCCGGGGAGCGGGTCATGGCAGGGGGTCCTGTCGGGTGGGCCGCGTCAGTCGCGCGGATCGTCGGGATCGAGGCCGTGCAGCGGGAACACCGCACGGCGGGTCTCCAGGATGGCGGTGTCGACCCGGTCGGCGATGTCGTCGCCCCACCGCGCGAAGGACGGGTCGGCACCGTCGGTCATCGCCGTGGGCAGGGGGTGGCGGGTGAGGCCCGCGGTGTGCGCGACCCAGTCGGCGGGCAGCGGACGGGCCGGGTCGACGTCGCGGTCGAGTGCGGTGGCGAGCAGGTGGGTCCACGAGCGGGGCACGACCCGGAACAGCGAGTAGCCGCCCCCGCCGAGCACCAGCCACTTGCCGCCGGCGGTGGTCTCGGCCAGGTCGCGCAGGGAGTGGTAGATCGCCCGCTGGCCGTCGACCGACAGCTCCAGGTTGGCCAGCGGGTCGTCGGAGTGGGTGTCGGCGCCGCACTCGGTGACCAGCACCTGCGGCCGGAAGGACTCCAGCAGCGACGGCACCACCGCGTGGAAGGCCCGCAACCAGCCGGCGTCGCCGGTGCCGGGCGGCAGCGGCACGTTCACGGCGTAGCCCGCGCCGTCGCCCTTCCCGTACTCCCCGGGCCAGCCGGTGCCCGGCCAGAGCGTGAGGGGGTGCTGGTGCATCGAGATCGTCATCACGCGCGGGTCGTCGTAGAACGCGGCCTGCACCCCGTCGCCGTGGTGGACGTCGACGTCGACGTAGGCGATCCGCTCGTAGCCCTGCTCCAGCAGCCACGCGATCGCGACCGAGCAGTCGTTGTAGACGCAGAACCCGGCGGCGCGGTCGGCCATCGCGTGGTGCAGCCCGCCCGCGAGGTTGACGGCGCGGTCGGCCCGGCCCTCGGCGATCGTCTGCGCCGCGAGCACCGACCCGCCCGCGATCAGCGCGCTCGCCTCGTGCATCCCCAGGAAGATCGGGTTGTCGTCGGTGCCCAGGCCGTGCCCGACGCCCCACGGCTCGTGCGGGGCGCTGCGCACCGCCGTGAGGTAGGACGGCGTGTGCACGCGCGTCAGGTCCTCGTCGGTGGCCGGCTCCGGCGTGAGGGTCTCGACGCCGTCGAGCACGCCGAGCCCGGCGGCCAGGCGCATCGTCAGGTCGAGGCGCACGGGGTTGAGCGGGTGGTCGTCGGAGAGCTGGTAGCTCAGGAAGTCCGGCGTCCAGACCACCGAGGTGCGGGGGCTCATGAGTCACGACCGTAGGCGGGTGCGTCGCCGGTGGCCACCGGTCGCCCGAGGGCGCACCAGTTGGACCACGAGCCGACGTAGAGCGCCGCGGGGTCGGCGGGCGGCCGCACCCCGGCGTGCTCGGCGGCGAGCACCAGCGCCGCGGCCGTGACGCCCGACCCGCAGTACGCCGCGACCGGCGCCCCGGCGCGGACCCCGAGCGCCTCCAGCCGCGCGGCCAGCTCGGCCGGCGACGGCCAGAACCCGTCCGCCCCGAGCAGCTCCGCCGCGGGGAGGTTGACCGCCCCCGGGACGTGCCCGGCCACCGGGTCCAGCGGCTCGGTCTCGCCGCGGAAGCGGGGCCCGGAGCGCGCGTCCAGCAGCACCCCGTCGGCGTCGACCACCGCCACCGCGCCGTCGGCGTCGAGCACGGGCATGCCGCCGGGCCGCACCGCGACGTCCCCGGCGACCGGCGGCGTCGGGTCGGCGGTGACCGGGAGCCCGGCCGCGACCCAGGCCGCCCAGCCGCCGTCGAGCACCTGCACCCGCTCCGCGGGCAGCCCCGCCCAGCGCAGCAGCCACCACGCGCGGCCGGCCATCGTCGCGTCGCCGTGGTCGAGCACGACGACCCGCGAGCCGTCGCGGACCCCGGCGCCGCGCAGCGCGTCCTGCAGGCGCCCCGGCTCGGGCAGCGGATGGCGCCCCGCCGGGCCGGGCGCGGAGGCGAGATCGGTGTCGAGGTCGAGGTACACCGACCCCGGGACGTGCGCGGCCGCGTACTCCTCGCGACCGGGCGGGCCGCCCGGACCGGCCACCGGCGGGCGGCGGACGTCGATCACCACGGGACGCGGGGCGTCGGACGGGGCGCGGAGGAGCGCGGCCAGCTCGGCCGGGCGGATCAGCGGGCTCGTTGCTGCAGGCACGGGCCCATCCTGCCCCGCGGGCGGTCCGGGATGCGGAACGACCGCGGCGGCGTTGCCCGGATACGATGGACGGCGACGAAGGGGCCGAGTGTGAACGAGCTCATCGATACCACCGAGATGTACCTCCGCACGATCTACGAGCTGGAGGAGGAGGGCGTCGTGCCGCTGCGGGCACGGATCGCCGAGCGGCTGGGCCAGAGCGGCCCGACCGTGAGCCAGACCGTGGCGCGCATGGAGCGCGACGGTCTGGTCGTGGTGGCGGGTGACCGCCACCTGGAGCTCACCGACGCCGGCCGGTCGCGGGCCGTGGCCGTGATGCGCAAGCACCGCCTGGCCGAGCGCCTGCTCACCGACGTGATCGGGCTGGAGTGGGAGCTGGTGCACGCCGAGGCGTGCCGCTGGGAGCACGTGATGAGCGACGCCGTGGAGCGCAAGCTCGTGGCCCTGCTCGACAACCCCACGATCTCCCCCTACGGCAACCCGATCCCCGGCCTCGACGAGCTGGCGCAGCACCGGTCGGCCCCCGGCGGCCCGCCCACCCTCGAGGTGGGACTGCAGCGGCTCGACGAGTTCGCGCGCCGCGGCGGCGGCACCGTGGAGGTGCGCCGGATCGCCGAGCACGTGCAGATGGACGCCACGCTCATGGCGGAGCTGAAGGGCTCGGGCATCGTGCCCGGTCACGACGTGCAGGTGCACTCCATCTCCCGCTTCGGTGACGCCGTGCCCGTCACCTCCGAGGGCGAGGGATCGTCGGTGGCGCCCCTCATCGCGCACGCGGTGCTGGTGCGGGCGCGGTAGTCCCGTCGTGGGACGGTGTGCCCGACCCGAACCCGTCCCAGGAGGAGTTCCGTGAAGCTGCTCGTCACCGGCGGCGCCGGCTACATCGGCAGCGTGTGCGCCGCGCACCTGGTCGCCGCGGGCCACGACGTGACCGTGCTCGACGACCTGTCGACCGGGCACCGCGACGCGGTGCCCGACGGGGCCGCGTTCGTCGAGGGTGACGTGGGCGAGGCGGCGGGCGACGTGCTCGCCGCGGGCTTCGACGGGGTGCTGCACTTCGCGGCCCGATCCCTGGTCGGCGAGTCGGTGCACCGCCCGGAGCTCTACTGGTCGGGCAACGTGGTGGCCTCGCTGCGGCTGCTGGAGGCGATCCGCGCGCACGGCACCCCGCGGCTGGTGTTCTCCTCCACCGCCGCCACCTACGGCGAGCCCGCGCAGGTGCCGATCCGGGAGGACGCGCCGACCCGGCCGACCAACCCCTACGGCGCGAGCAAGCTCACCATCGACCACGCCATCACCTCCTACGCCGCCGCCCACGGGCTGGCCGCGGTGAGCCTGCGGTACTTCAACGTGGGCGGCGCGCACGGTCGCTTCGGCGAGCGCCACGGCACCGAGACCCACCTGATCCCGATCGTGCTGCAGGTGGCGGCCGGGGTGCGGGACTCGGTGCAGGTCTTCGGCGACGACTGGCCCACCCCCGACGGCACCTGCGTCCGCGACTACGTGCACGTCGACGACCTGGCCGCGGCGCACCTGCTCGCCCTCGACCACGCGACGGCCGGCACGCACGCCGTCTACAACCTGGGCAGCGGCACCGGGTTCTCGGTGCGCGAGGTGATCGACACCTGCCGCGAGGTGACCGGGCACCCGATCCCGGCGGTGACCGCGCCCCGCCGCGACGGCGACCCGGCCGTGCTCGTGGCCTCCAGCGAGGCCATCACCGCCGCGCTGGGCTGGTCGCGGGCGCACACGGGCCTGCGGTCGATCGTGGCCGACGCGTGGCGCTTCGCCCAGGAGCAGCTGCCCGTCTGACCCGCTCACGGCCGCCCGCCGAGCAGGGCCTCGCGGATCTCCGCGGGCCGCAGCGGGACCGACGCCGCCGACCGCAGCAGCCGCGTGAGGCGGTGCCCGGGCCAGCTGCGCTCGGCGCGGTCGAGCGCGACGTTGGCCAGCGCCCCCTCCCCGCGCAGCAGCGCGGTGGCCGCGAGCAGCGCCGCGGGCTCGGCCGCCTCGGGGTCGGGCAGCTCCCGGCACAGCGCCGCCCACAGCGCCTCGGCGCCCGGGAGGCCACCGGGGTCGTGCGCACAGCGCCGCAGCACCGCGTCGCGCACCGTCGGGCGGGTGAGGGCGGCGGCCAGCGCGACGGCCCGGGTGTCGTCGATCACGCAGCGGCCCGCTGCGGACTCGGCGAGCGCCGCGTCGAGCGCGGCGAGGTGGACGGCGTCGTCGTCGACCGGACCGCCGGGACCGGCCGACGCGACCAGCAGACCCTCCCGGCGGCGGATCGCGATCCCGTCGACCGGTTCGACGAGCCGGAGCAGCTCGTCGCGACTTCCCCGCAGCACCGCCCCCGCCAGCACCGCGGCGGCGGCGAGCTCGGTGCCGGCCGGGTCGGGCAGCACCCCGGTGCACGCGCACTCGCCGAAGCAGCCCCAGCGCCCGCCGCCGTCGGTGTGCTCGGCCCACACCGCGGTGTGCACGGTGACGCCGTGGTCGTCGAGCGTCTCGACCGCGACGTCGACCACGTCGGTGCGCCGCCGCGCCCCCGCCCCCACGACGACGACCGCCGCCCCGACCGGATCGTCGGTGCACAGCGTGGCGGCGGCGTGCCGCACCACGTCGGGGACCTGCGGGGGCGGGGGCAGGTCGACCCGCAGCGTCAACCCGATCCGGCGCCCGGACGGGCCTCCGGTGGCGACGAGCACGAGCGACTCGCGGGGCCGGAACCCGAGCATCACGGGCACCGCGGCGACGAGATCGGCCGGGCGGCCCAGGCGCAGCAGGGTGGGCGCGGGACCGGCGACGGGGGTGGAGGTCATGGCGCCAGGGTCGGCACCGGGGGCCGTCCCGGCCAGGCCGTGATCGACATCCTGTGGACGGAGCCCCTGCGGGCGCCGGTCGCGGGCCCGTACCGGCCGGTTGTGGACAGCCCGGTCGCGGACGCGCCGGACCGTCGTCGTGCAGTGTTAACCTGCCCGGCTTGCCCGCGGGGCGCCCGGCCGCGACGCTGGGCCCCGTGACCGACGAGACCACCGTGTACGACTACGACCTGCTGGTGATCGGATCCGGGCCGGGGGGCCAGAAGGCCGCGATCGCGGCGGCCAAGCTGGGCAAGCGCGTGGCGGTCGCCGAGCGCCGGCACATGATGGGCGGGGTCTGCGTCAACACGGGCACGATCCCGTCCAAGACGCTGCGCGAGGCCGTCCTCTACCTGACCGGGTTCGCCCAGCGCGACATGTACGGCGCGAGCTACCGCGTGAAGTCCGACATCACCATCGCCGACCTGCTCGCGCGCACCTCGCACGTCGTCGGGCGCGAGGTGGAGATCATCCGCAACCAGCTCATGCGCAACCACGTCGACCTGCTCGGCGGCACCGCCCGGTTCGTCGACGAACACACCGTCACGGTCCAGGGCGAGGTCCGCGGCGACCACAACACCGTCACCGCGGCGAACGTCGTCATCGCCACCGGCACCCGCCCCGCCCGCCCGCCGCAGGTGGAGTTCGACGACGACCACGTCATGGACTCCGACGGCGTCCTGGACATGCAGCGCGTCCCCGGCTCGCTCGTCGTGGTCGGCGCGGGCGTCATCGGCATCGAGTACGCCTCGATGTTCGCGGCGCTGGGCACCCGCGTCACCGTCGTCGAGCGGCATCCGCAGATGCTCACCTTCTGCGACCCCGAGGTCGTCGAGTCGCTCAAGTTCCACCTGCGCGACCAGGCGGTGACCTTCCGCTTCGGGGAGGAGGTCGAGAAGGTCGAGATCACCGCCAAGGGCACGGTCACCAGCCTGGCCAGCGGCAAGCGGATCGCCGCCGACATGGTCATGTACTCCGCGGGCCGCCAGGGCGTGACCGACGAGCTCGACCTGGAGAAGGCGGGGCTGTCCGCGGACGAGCGCGGGCGGATCACCGTGGACGAGCAGTACCGCACGTCGGTGCCGCACATCTTCGCCGTGGGCGACGTCATCGGCTTCCCCGCGCTGGCCGCCACGAGCATGGACCAGGGCCGCCTCGCCGCCTACCACGCGTTCGACGAACCGGTCCGCGAGCTGCAGGAGCTCCAGCCGATCGGCATCTACACCGTGCCCGAGATCTCCTACTGCGGGAAGACCGAGGAGGAGCTGACGTCCGGCTCCGTCCCGTACGAGGTGGGCATCTCGCGCTACCGCGAGCTCGCCCGCGGGGCGATCGTCGGCGACTCCTACGGCATGCTCAAGCTGCTCGTCTCCACCGAGGACCGGACGCTGCTCGGCGTGCACGTGTTCGGCTCGGGCGCCACCGACCTCGTGCACATCGGGCAGGCGATCATGGGCTGCGGCGGCACCGTCGACTACCTCGTCGACACCGTGCTCAACTACCCGACGCTGTCGGAGGCCTACAAGGTCGCCGCGCTGGACGTCACGAACAAGATCCGCGCGCTGGAGGCGTTCTCGGGCTGAGGCCCGGGTCCTAGGTGAGGCCGATCCCGCGCTCGTCGATCCACGGGCGCGGGTTGACCTTCGTACCGCCCGGGGTGATGACCTCGAAGTGCAGGTGCGGGCCGGTGGACTGGCCCTCGTTCCCGACCTCGGCGATCACGTCGCCCGCGGCTACCGACTCGCCGACTCGCACCAGCGAGCGGCTGATGTGGCCGTAGACGGTGATCGTGCCGTCGTCGTGCCGGACGCGGACCCACTGGCCGAAGCCGCTGGCCGGGCCGGAGTCGATCACGGTGCCGTCGAGCGGCACGCGGATCGGGGTGCCGATCGGGGCGGCGATGTCCAGACCCTGGTGCGAGGTGCCCCAGCGGGCGCCGAAGCCGGAGGTGATCCGGCCGACGACCATCTGCACGCCGCCCGCCGCGGACGCCGCGGCGGTGGCGGCGAGGCGCGCCTCCTCGGCGACCCGGGCCTCCTCCGCGAGCCGCGCCTCCTCGGCGGCGCGCGCGGCCTGCTCGGCGGCGACGCGCTGGACCTCGGCGGCCTTCACCAGGTCGGCCGCGCCGACCACCTGCGGCTCGGGTGCCACCGGGGCGACCGCGGAGACCTGCTGCGCGACGAGCGGGAGGGCCGCCTCGGCGACGGGTGCGCCGGGCGTCAGCACCTCGTCGAGGCCGATGCGCAGGACGTTCGCGCCCTCGGCGGCGGCGGGCAGGGCCGACGACAGCGCCATCTGGCCCGCGGCGACGAGGGTGCCGCCGGCGACGAGTGCGCCGACGAACCGGGCGGCTCCGGAGGGGCCGGACACGTGGTCCAGCACGGACGGGAGCGCGAACGAGCGGCTCGCCGCCACACCTGCTCCCGCTGCCACCGGGGAGCTCGGCAGCGGGAGCGCGAGGTGTGTGCGACGGCCCTGGGGGGAGCGGTGCCGTGACACGACCTTGTTCCTTCCGGATCCACACGGCCCGGGGACGTTCCCGTCGGGGGGCGGGCGGACCGCTGGGGAGCGCGGTCCGTCGTCCGGTTCTGTGACCGGGCCGTTATCGATCGACGACGACGTTAACCGAGGCCGACCGGTGGGTGACCCCGGGCGGCCCCGGGTGAGACCGTCGGCCCGCGGGGCGCGCCGAGCGGCAGGAACGGCGTGTCCGGCCCGACACGCCGGGTGCGTGTCCGTCCGTTCGGCGCAGCGCCACGTCCCGTCCCCCGCCGGGACCGCACGACGGCCCGGGCGAGCGGGCCGGGAGGAACCGGAACCGGCGAACGGAGCAGTCACCCGTCGCGGCCGGCGCGGCGGGCGGGCCCCCGGGCGTGATCGGGAGTGCGGCCCGGGTGGGCGTCAACCCCGGGCCGCGGACGTCACAGCGGACGTCGCAGGGGCTGGGACATCACAGCCCCAGCTCGGCGATCCGCGCCCGGTACCGCTCCACGTGGGCCAGCTTCACGTCCTCGTACCCGCGCACCAGGTCGGCCGCCTGCGCCGCGGCGACGGCCGTGGCGTGGTTCTCCGCGGTCAGCCCCGCGGCGAGGCCGCGGACCATCGCCCGGTAGTCGTCGCGCAGCTCGCGCTCCAGCCGCCGGATCCCGGTCCGCCCGAACGGGTCGAGCGGGGTGCCGCGCAGCACCCTGCCCCGGGCGAGCGTGGTGAGCACCGGGCGCATCCACGGCCCGAACGCGATCTTCTTCTGCCGGCCCAGCGACTTGAGCACCGGCGGGTGCAGCCGGTAGCGCCGCTTCGTCCCGCCGGGGACCTCCGCGGCCAGGGTCGCCTCGAAGGCCGGGTCGGTGAGCAGCCGCGCCACCTCGTACTCGTCCTTGTAGGCGGTGAGCTTGTGCAGCCCGTGCGCGACGGCCTCGCTGAAGGACGTGTCGTCGCCCAGCGCCCGCTCCGCCCGCCACGCCGCCTGCACGTCGCGGACGTAGGCGCGCGCGGTGCGGACGCCCTGGTAGCCGACGAGCTGCGCGGCCCGGATCCCCGCGAGGCGGCGGGTCTCCCCCGCCAGGTCGCCGAGGTCGTCGAAGACGGCCGGGGCGGGCGCCGCGGCGGACCCGGTGGCCGACGCGAACGCCACCGGGTCGGCGACGGCGACGCGCCCCCAGCGGAACGCCGCGGTGTTGACCGCGACCGCGACGCCGTTGAGCTCGATCGCCCACTCGATCGCCGCGGCCGTCAGCGGCAGCGCGCCGGACTGGTAGGCCGCGCCGACGACGATCAGGTTGGCCGGCATCGCGTCGCCGAACAGCGCGTTCGCGGCGGCCTGGGCGTCGAGCGGCACGACCGCGCGGGCCGTGCCGGCGATGCGGGCGACCAGGGCGTCGACGTCGGGGGCCGACACCGACGCGTCGCGCACCATCGCCCCGGTCGGCACCGGGCTCGTCGAGACGACGGCCAGCGTCCGCTCGGCGGAGGCGTAGGCGAGGTAGCGGGCGTCGGCGCCGACGAGGGCGTCGAAGGCCAGGTAGCAGGCGGCCGTGCCCGTGCCGACGCGGTTGGCCGCGCCGAGGGCGTCGGTGTCGGCGGCGATCCGCAGGTGCGAGGTGACCGGGCCGGCCTTCTGGGAGAGCCCGGTCTGGTCGACGCCGTGCACCGCGCGCCCGTCGCGGACGGCGGCGGAGGCGAGCACCTGGTTGACCGTGACGATCCCGGTCCCGCCGATGCCGGCGAGGAACACGTCACCGGACCCCGGGCCGGTCACGTCGGGGACCGCCGGGGGGTCGCGTCGCTCCGGCCGCTCCGCCGACGAGCCGGGCGGCAGCTCGACCGTCACGAACGACGGGCAGTCCCCGTCGAGGCAGGAGTAGTCGGTGTTGCAGGAGGTCTGGTCGATGCGGGTCTTGCGGCCGAACTCGGTGTCGACGGGCTGCACCGAGAGGCAGTTGCTCTTCACCCCGCAGTCGCCGCAGCCCTCGCAGACCGCCTCGTTGATGACGACGCGGGTCGGCCGCACCGCCAGCGCACCGCGCTTGCGCAGCCGCCGGGACTCCGCGGCGCAGCGCTGGTCGTAGACCAGGACGCTGACCCCGGCCACGTCGGCCAGCACCCGCTGCGCCTCGTCGAACCGGTCGCGGTGCCACAGGTCCACCCCCGCGGGCAGGGCCGGGAGCGCGCGGTAGCGCTCCGGCTCGTCGGCGCACACGATGATCTTCGTGACGCCCTCGGCCAGCAGCTTCGCCGCCAGGGCGGGCACCTCGAGGCCGCCCTCGGCGTCCTGGCCGCCGGTCATCGCGACCGCGCGGTTGTAGAGGAGCTTGTAGGTGATCGACACCCCGGCCGCGACGCACGCCTGCACCGCGAGCTGGCCGGAGTGGGCGAAGGTGCCGTCGCCCATGTTCTGGTACATGTGCGCGGCGTCGGTGAACGGCGACTGGCCGATCCACTGCGCGCCCTCGCCGCCCATCTGCGTGATCGAGGTGACCTCGCTCGAGGGCCGGTGCGTCAGCGCCACCATCGCGTGGCAGCCGATCCCGCCGCCCGCGACGGCCCCCTCGGGCACCACCGTGGAGCGGTTGTGCGGGCAGCCGGAGCAGAAGTACGGGGTGCGGGCGACGGGCAGCAGCTCCAGCTTCGGCGGCTCGCGGCGCTCCGGCGCCAGGTCGACCCGCCCGCCGAGCACCCGGCGCAGCGGCCCGACGAGCGCACCGGCCGTCAGCTCCCCCGCCTCCGGGACGAGCGGGCGCCCCTCGGCGTCGGCCGAGCCGAGCACCACGGGGGCGTCGGGCGTGCCGTAGAGGACGTCGCGCACCGCCGACTCGACGAACGAGCTCTTCTCCTCCACCACGAGGACGGTGTCGAGGCCGCGCGCGAAGTCGCGCAGCAGGCCCTTCTCCAGCGGGTGGACCATGCCCAGGCGCAGCAGCGAGATGCCCGCGCGGCGGCAGCCGTCGTCGTCGAGGCCGAGGTCGGCCAGTGCCTGCCGGGCATCGGTGAACGCCTTGCCCGCCGCGACGATCCCGATCCGCGCAGCGCCGCCACCCCGCCCGTCCACCTCGACGGCGTTGATCGGGTTCGCGGCCAGGAACGCGCGCAGCATCGCCCAGCGCGGGCCGTACATCTGCGCCTCGGCCTCCAGCGACGCGGGCGGGGCGAGCATCGGGATCTGCCGGTACTCCCACGGCCGCCCCTCCCACTCCAGCTCGGGCACGGTGATGTCCACGTCGCCGCAGGTCCCGTCCACGGTGAAGATCCCGTCGGCCACGTCGGCGGTGATCTTCATGCCGACCCACATGCCCGACGCCCGCGACATCGCGATGCCGAAGCGGCCCAGCCGCACGATCTCCTCGGCCGTGCCGGGGTAGAGCACCGGCAGCCCGAACCCGGCGAGCGTGCGCTCGCTGATGCACGGGATCGTCGAGGACTTGCAGCTCGGGTCGTCACCGGCCAGCACCAGCACGCCGCCCTTCGGGTGGGCGCCGCACATGTTGCCGTGCCGGAACGGGTCGCCCGCCCGGTCGACGCCCGGCGCCTTGCCGTACCAGATCCCGACGGCCCCGTCGACGGTCCGCGCGTGGCCGGGGACCTCGACCTGGCTGCCCCAGACCGCGGTGGCGGCGAGCTCCTCGTTGACGCCCGGCACCAGCGTGAGCCCGGCGTTGTCCTTCAGCTCGGCGGCCCTGGCCAGCGTCTGGTCGAGCCCGCCGAGCGGGCTGCCCTGGTACCCGGACACGAACGACGCGGTGCGCAGCCCGGCCGCGGCGTCGGCGGCGTGCTGCTCCACGAGCATCCGCGCGATCGCCTGCACCCCCGTCAGCAGGACGGGCCCGGCTCCCGCGCGGTAGCGCGAGGCGAGGTCGAAGTCGACGGGGCGGGAGTCCTGCAGCGTCATGGTGCTCCTCTCGTCGTGCGCGGAGACCGTGGCCGGGGACCACGGCGTCCGCGCACGGCCTACTCCTGGGACCGCTCCAGGGCCGCCGACACCGACGCCGCCGCCCTGCGGACACTCTGCACGACCGCGACCTTCCGCGCTCCGAGCACGCGCGAGGTCCCGCCGACGACGGAGATCGCGGCGACCGCGACCGTCCGCTCGCCCCGGCGCAGCACGATCGGCGCCGCGATCGACGACATCCCCATCGTGTGCTCCTCGCGCGAGGCCGCGTAGCCGTCGACGTGGACCTGGCGCAGCACCTGCCGGTAGCGGTTGGGGTCGACGATCGTGAAGGGCGTGCGGCGCACGAACCCGCGCTCGAGGATCGCCCGCGCCATCGACGGGTTGTACGCCGCGATCACCTTCGCCGCGCTCGACGAGTGGCCGGGCCCGCGGCGGTAGAGCTCGGTGTGGAACATCGTGCCCGCACCGCTGTGCTCCAGCCGGTCGACGTAGAGCACGTCGGCCCCGACGGGCACCGCGAGCTGCGCGGTCTCCCGCAGCACCTCGCGCAGCTCGGCGAGCACCGGCAGCGACAGCTCGCGCAGCATCAGCCGGTCGACGGCCAGCTGCCCGATCTCGAACAGCCGCAGCCCCAGCCGGTAGCGGCCGTTGCGCGAGCGCTCCAGCATCCCCGACGCCGCCAGCGCGGCCAGCATCCGTGACGCCGTGCTCTTCGCGACGCCCAGCTCCGCGGCCACCCGGGTGGCGCCGAGCTCGGCCTCGCGCTCGAAGCAGCCGAGCACGGCCATCGCGATGGAGACCGACCGCAGCGGGCCGTCGCCCACCGCGTCGGTGTCGGGCTCCAGGGCCGGGACCTCGGGCGCGAGCGCCGCCGGGTCCAGGATCGCCTCGTCGAGATCCAGGATCGTCATGGGCTCAGGACTCCCAGGCGGTCATGATTCCCACTGCGGGAACTCGTCCGGTGGCGGCACGTTCACCTCGGTGACCCGGTTGCGGTAGGAGACGAACGCGGTCTGGCCGCCCTCGCGCAGCTTCACCCGGATCTCCTCGGTGTTGAGCGGCTCGCCCGGGTCGTAGCCGTGCGCCCACGTGGCGAACGCGCGCATCGGGCCGGAGTGCGTGGCCGCGAGGATCCGCTGGTCGCCCGGGTTCTCCGCGATGAGCCGGTGGAACCCCCGCCAGAACCGGCGCACGCACAGCGCGGGCGGCTCGAAGTACATCAGCGGGATCGTCAGCCAGGTCTGGATCGGGTCGCCCCCGCCCAGCTGCACGCGGTAGAACCGGTCGATCTCGACGAGCCAGCGCGGCCGGTCGCCGACGGCCATCCGCTCCAGCTTCTCCATCGTCGACTGGTACTGCCGGAACGCCGACGTCACGTCGCGCAGGCCGTCGGGGGTCCAGACCCCGAAGTTGCGCAGCTCGGGGATCGGCGTCGGCTCGGTGAGGGTGATGTCCTTGCCCCACATCGCCATGCCGTCCTGCGCCCCGTTGTAGAGCTGGACGGCGGTCTGCCGGGCCCGGTTGGTGTCGGCGTGCACCAGCCGGACCGTGTCGCCCGCGTCCCAGCGCCGGGCCAGCTCGTGGCCGCGGCGGTGGGCCTGCCAGCCGCCCATCGGCGTCAGGCCGGCGTCGGTGGAGTACCCCTGCGTGATGCCGTGGCGGATGATCGAGATCTCGCAGACGAACTTCTCGCTCGCCCGCCGCTGCACCGGTGCCGCGATCTCCTTGCCGCGCGTCGCCTCGGCCAGGGCCGGGGTGAACACGGCGCCGTCGAACTCGACGGTCGGGGCGGGCGGGGCGGCCGTCGCGCCCCGCTCGCGGAAGCGGCGCAGGTAGAGCGGGGTGTCGTCGACGGTCGCGGTGCCGGTCCCGGCCCTGTTCGCGGTGCCGCTGCTGTTGCCGCCGCGGCCGTTGCTGCCGTTCGCGGCCGGCGCGGTGCCCTGGCGCTCCCGGTACTTGGCGAGGTAGTTCGGCGCCTCGTACCGGTCGAGCTTGCGCGGATCGTGCGGGGCGCTCACGAGTGCACCGTGAAGAAGCGCTCGTTGACCTGGCGGTGGTAGTAGAAGATGGCGCGCCCCATCTCCTCCTCGGTCCAGGTGATCGGCTCGAAGTCGGGGTCGACCCAGTAGCCGCCGGTGAACAGCTCGTTGCGGTTGCCGACGGGGTCGAAGAAGTACGTCGTGTACCCGCGGGTCACGCCGTGCCGCGTGGGCGCCACGTCGATGGTCACGCCGTGGTAGGCCAGCGTGTCGGCGGCGTCGCGGATGCCGTTCCAGTCGTCCATCCAGAACGCGAAGTGGTGCAGCGCGCCGTTCGGGCCCGTGATCACGGCGATGTCGTGCGGGGTGTGGCTGCGCTCGAGGAACGCGGCCAGCTGGTGCCCGTCGTTGGCGACGATCTGCTCGGTGAGCCGGAACTCCAGCACGTCGATGAAGAACGCGGAGAACGCCTCGACGTCCTCGGCCATCACGAACACGTGGTCCAGGCGCGGCGGCGCGATGCCGACGAGGTCCTGCGGCCGGGGCGGCGGGTTCGTCATCGGGAGCATGTTGCCCAGGCGCTCCATGCCGTGCACGAGCTCGACGAGGTGGCCCGACGGGGTCTCGAAGCGGATCGCCTCGCCCCAGCCCGGGCCCAGCTCGCGGGCGGCGTACCGCTTCACCGGCACGCTCACGGCCTGCAGCTTGTCGGTGAAGTAGTCGAGGTCGCCCGCCTCGGCGACCTTGAACGCCATGTGGTCGAGCCCGTAGGTCGGGGCCTGGCGCAGCACGACCGAGTGGTGCTCGTGCTCGTCCCAGCACTTGAGGAACACCCGGTCGACGCCGTCGCGGACGTCGCGCGCGGTCTCGACCAGGCCGAGGACCTCGGTGTAGTAGGCGGTGCACAGCTCGAGATCGGGGACCCGGATCTCGACGTGCTGGAGGCGAAGGATCCGATCGCTCATGAGTGCTCCTCGCTGGCGCTCGTCGCCCGCATTCGCGGCGCTGCTGTGTCCGATGGTGAACTCGCGAGCTCGTTCACGTGTGCATCCTCAGGAAGCGCTGGCTGACGATGTTCTCGTAGTAGAAGAGCCCCTTGCCGAACTCCTGCTCGGTCCAGGTGATGATCTCCTGGTCGGGATCGACCCAGTAGCCGCCGGTGAAGACCTCGTTGCGGATGCCGAGCGGGTCGAAGAAGTAGATGGTGTTGCCGCGGGTGACGCCGTGGCGGGTGGGACCCTGGTCGATCTGCACGCCGTTGTAGGCGAGCGTGTCGGCGGCCTTGCGGATGTGGTCCCAGTCGTCGAGCCAGTACGCCCAGTGGTGCAGCGCGCCGTTCGGCCCGTTGACGATCGCGATGTCGTGCGGGGAGTTGGTGCGGCCGGCCAGCCACACGCCGAGCTGGTGGCCGTTGCCGTCGAGGACCTGCTCGGTGAGGCGCAGGCCCAGCACGTCCTGGAAGAACCGCGCCGCCTCGCCCACCTCCTCGGCGTTGACGAGCATGTGGTCCATCCGCGGCGGGGCGATGCCCGGCAGGTCCGGCGGCGGCACCGGCGACGGATTGGACTTGCCGAGGATGTTGCCGGTCTTCTCGACGTCCCAGACCAGCTCCATGATCTGGCCCGACGGCACCTCGAACCGGATCGACTCGCCCTGCCCGACGGCCTCCCCCTTCGAGACGCGCGAGACCTGGGCGCCGTAGTCGGCGAGCTTCTTCTCGTAGTCGTGGAGGTCGTCCTCGGACTCGACGCGGAAGGTGAAGGAGTCCATCCCGGTGCGCGGGTTGTAGCGCATGCGCAGCGAGTGGTGGTCCTCCTCGTCCCAGCACTTGAAGTAGACGGTGTCGCCCAGCTCCGGGTCGACGGTGCGCTGGACCTGCTGCAGGCCCATGACCTCGGTGTAGTAGGCGGTGGCGAGATCGAGGTCCGGTGTACGGACGTCGATGTGGGCGAGGCGGAGGATGCCCATGCGATCAGCTCCCGGTTCCCTTGACGCCCCGACGCTAGCCCGCCTAGCGTTCCGCAAGGAAGACAAGGCGTTCCGCATATCAGAACGGAGGCGGTCGTGCCGGATCCCCTCGACATGCGCTCGGCCGTGGCCGGGTACGTCACGGCGCTGCACCGCGCCTACCTGGCGCAGGCCGACACGTTCCCGCCCGCCGTCCGCGGGCGCATGCCGCTGTGCGCGGGCGGGCCGCTGACCGTCGCCGCCGTCGGGGCCCGCAACCTGCACCTGCTCGCCACCCGCGAGGGCCTCGGCCCGCTGCGCGGGCAGGAGGTGGAGCTGCCGGGCTCGCTGCCGGGGCTCGAGTGGTCGCTGCGCTTCTACGACCCCGTGGTCACGCCCTCGCTCGGGCTCGTCGACGAGCGGGAGGGACCGGCGTACGGCGAGGTCAAGCACGCGCTCGGCCTGACGACCGTCGTCTACCACGTGGTGGCGCAGCCGGGGTCCGGGCTCACCGCGCACCACGCCGGGCACATCGGCTCCGGGCTGGCCGCGCAGCACTCGTCGGCGGCGCGCGACTTCGAGGCCATCCGCGCGCGGGTCCGGGGACGGGAGCACCTCCTCGACGAGCTGGTGGGCGCCGCGTCCGCCGGGCTCCCCCGCGCCCAGGCCCTGCTCGCGCGCGCGATCGCCCCGCACAACGCCGGGGTCGCCGCCGCGGCCGACGCCGCCGTCCCCGACCCGGACGCGATCCGCAGGGCGCTGCTGGAGTCGGTCGGCGGCCGCCGGGACTGGACCCCGAAGGCCCCGCCCGCATGACCGACGCGACCCTGTCGACCGTCCGCAACGCCGCCCGGCTGCTCAAGGCGTTCCTGTCCCGCGAGGAGTCGATCGGGGTGTCGGAGCTGGCGCGGCGGCTCGACCTCGGCAAGTCCAACGTGCACCGCCTGCTCTCCACGCTGGTCGCCGAGGGGCTCGTCGAGCAGGACCCCCGCACCGGCGGCTACCGGCTCGGCATCGTGATGTTCGAGCTGGGCGAGGCCGTCAAGGTCCACCTGGACCTGCACGCCGCCGCCGGACCGGTCCTCGCCCACCTGCGCGAACAGACCGGCGAGTCGTCGCAGATCGGGGTGCTCGACGGGGACGAGGTCGTCTACGTCGACCGGCTGGAGAGCGCGCACTCGCTGCGCCTGTTCACCGAGACGGGGCGCCGCGTGCCCGCGCACTGCACCTCCAGCGGCAAGGTGCTGCTGGCGCACGGCACGGAGCCCGACCGCGAGGCCTTCCTGGCCCGCCCGCTCACCCGGCTGACGACCCACACGATCGTCGAGCCCGGGGCGCTGCGCGACGAGCTCGCCACCGTCCGCGCGCGGGGCTGGGCCGAGGCGATCAACGAGCGCGAGATCGGCGTCGCGAGCATCGCCGCGCCGATCCGCGACATCCACGGCGACGTCGTCGCCGCGATCAGCATCGGCGCCCCGGTGGCCCGCTTCGGCGCGGTGCCGCGGCGGCGGTTCGCCCGCGCTCTGGCGGAGGCCGGGGAGGCGGTGAGCCGGCGCCTCGGCTGGAACCCGGAGATGGCGACGAGGGGCCGGGAGGCATGACCTGTTCCGGCCAGCGGAACGGGGCCCGTGACCCGCGGGCCGCGGGCCGACACGATCAGATCCGGACACCGACGACTGGGAGCACTCCATGCCCGTGACCGACGCACCGGCGAAGGCCCGGGCGCTCTACGACGCCCGGCGCACCCGCGTGCCGATCCCGCCGTTCACCGACGAGGACCCCACCCTCGGGATGGCCGACGGCTACGCGGTGCAGCGGGAGCTGATCGACCTGCTGCTGGCCGACGGCGACCGGATCATCGGCCACAAGGTCGGCCTGACCAGCAAGCCGATGCAGAAGATGATCGGCGTCGACTCCCCCGACCACGGGCCCGTCCTCGCCTCCACCGTCTACCGCGACGGCGACACGGTGCCGCTCGACCGCTTCATCGCCCCGAAGATCGAGGCCGAGATCGTGTTCGTGCTCGGCGAGCGGCTGCAGGGCCCGGGGGTGACCGTCACGCAGGCGCACGCCGCGATCGCCGGGGCCGTCGCCGCGATGGAGATCGTCGACTCCCGGATCGTCGACTGGCGGATCAAGCTGGCCGACACCGTCGCCGACCTGGCCTCCAACGGCGCCATGGCCACCTCGAGCCGGATCGTGCCGCTCGCCGGGATCGACTCCCGTCTGATCGGCATGACGCTCACCCGCAACGGCGAGCTGATCGACACCGGGGCCGGCGCGGCCGCGCTCGGCGACCCGGTGGCCGTCGTCGCCTGGCTGGCCAACGTGCTCGGCGAGAACGGCGTCGCGCTGGAGCCGGGCCACCTGGTCATGACCGGCGCGCTGCACGCCGCCGTCCCGATGACCGCGGGCGACGTCTTCCGCGCCGAGTTCGACCGGCTCGGCCCGATCACCGTGAGGGTGGCATGAGCGACTACGCGATCCAGCTGCAGAAGGCGGTCGCCGACCGCACCGCCATCGACGCGCTCGACGTCCCCGACCTGCCCACCGCCTACGCCGTTCAGCGCGTCCTGCGCGACGCGGCCGGACCGCTGGCCGGTTGGAAGCTGGGCGTCACCAGCCGGGCCAAGCAGGCCCAGGTCGGTGTGAGCAGCCCCGTCTTCGGGTTCCTGGCCGGCGCGAACGCGCTCGACATCGGCGAGCCGCTCGACACCTCCGAGCTGATCCAGCCGCGCTGCGAGCCGGAGATCGTGTTCGTGCTCGGCCGCGACCTGGCCGGCCCGCACGTGACCGCCGCCGACGTGATCGCGGCGTCGTCCGGGGTGGCCGTCGGCATCGAGGTGCTCGACTCCCGCTACCGCGACTACAAGTTCACGATGGCCGACGTCGTCGCCGACAACACCTCCGCGGGCCGGTTCGTCGTCGGCACCCCGGTGCCGCCCGCGGGCATCGACCTGCGCCTGGTCGGCGTGGTGCTGGAGAAGAACGGCGAGCTGGTCGCCACGGCGTCCGGCGCGGCGTCGCTCGGGCACCCGGCCGCCGCCGTCGCGTGGATGGTGCGGACCATGGCCGCCGACGGCGAGGGCCTGCGGGCGGGCGAGGTCGTGCTGTCCGGCGGGCTCACCGCCGCGGTCCCGGTGGCGCCCGGCGACGTCGTCGTGGCCTCGATCGACCGGCTCGGCACGATCGAGCTCGGCTGCCGCTGAACCCCTCGTGAGTGGATGAGGGGGCTGGAGCCCTCTCATCCACTCACGGCCGACGAAGGAGGCCCCACCCGTGCCACTGGTCCAGATCACGCTCGCCAAGGGCCGCACGCCCGAGCAGCTCGCCGCGCTCGGCGAGGCGGTCACCGCCGCCGTGCACGAGTCGATCGGCGCGCCCACCGAGAACGTGCGGGTCGTCGTCTCCGAGTGCGAACCGGACCTGTGGTTCGTCGGCGGGGAGTCGCTGTCGGCGCTGCGGGCCTCCGGCAAGCGCTGACGGGATGACCCTGGTCCCGCTCGACGGCGCCGACGGCCGCGACACGTGGGTCGTCCGGTCCGCGGACGGGCGCAGCTTCGCGGTCTTCCGCGTCGACGGCGGGTTCCGCGTCACCGACGCGGTGTGCCCGCACAACAGGGGCCCGCTGGACCAGGGCTGGCTGCGCGACGGGCGGGTCGTCGTCTGCCCGTGGCACTGGTACCGCTTCGACCTCGACACCGGCGAGTGCGAGACGGCCCCGCAGCACCGCCTCGGCACCTACCCGGTGGTGGTCCGCGACGGGGTCGCCTGCGCCGACGTGGGCGAGCCGGCCGCCGAGCTGTCCTGGGCCGAGCGGCTGCGCGCCCACGCCCGCGGGGAGGGCTGACCGCACCGTCCCGGGCGGTCCGCCCCCCGCGGTAGGTTCCCGGCATGGCAGACCAGGAGGCCGGCGAGTTCCCCGCCCGGTTGGGCCGCCCCGCGACCCGTGCGCTGGCCGCACACGGGTACACGCGCTGGGAGCACCTCACCCGCGTCGCCGCGGCCGACCTGCTCGCACTGCACGGCGTGGGACCGAAGGCGATCCGGATCCTCACCGAGGAGCTGGAGCAGCGGGGGCTCGCGTTCGCCGGGCCGTGACCCCGGTCGGGGTCACGCGGCGACGATGACCTCGTCGACCACGCCGTCCTGGTCGTAGTCGTAGTAGGCGGTGTCGTCGAAGCCGTCGCCGTCGGTGTCCTCGATGGCGAAGTCGAAGCAGCCGTCGTAGTCGGTGTCGTAGGCGGCGCCCTCGGCGTACCCGTCGCCGTCGGCGTCGTAGGTGTAGGAGTCGATCCGGCCGTCGTGGTCGGCGTCGTAGATGTCGACGATGGTGCTCATGGTGGTCTCCCCTGCGATGTCGGCCGGCGGATCCGGCCTGTTCGTCAGGAAGGACTCCGCCCCGGCCCGCCGGGTTACACCGGATCCGAGAACTCTCCCGGATGCGCCGTTCGGCGCAGCACGGCGGGCGGCCGCGGCCGGGTCGGTCCATCCTGCCCCGATGACCGTCCCCCCTCCGGTCGTCGCCACGGCGGACGACGCGGGAGCCGCCCGCCGGTTCGTCGTCGGCAGCGCGACGGGCCTGGCCGCCGTCGTCGTGGCCGGTGTGGGGCTGGTCGCGCTCCTGTGGCTGCTGGCCGGAACCCTGGTCGGGTTCGACGTCGCGGTGGCCCGCGCGGCCAACGACCTCGTCGCCCCGCGCCGGTGGCTGGTCGCGGTCCTGACGACGGTCTCGGTGCTGGGTGCCGACCTCACCGCGGCGCTCGTCCTCGGGACGCTCACCGTCGCCCTGCTCGTCCGCGGGCGACGGGCCCTCGCGCTCTACGTCGTCGTCGCGGGGGCGGGTGGCGCGGTCCTCGCCCCGGCGGTCAAGGGCCTGGTGGGGCGGCTGCGGCCCGTCGTCGACGTGCCGGTGGCGGTGGCGCCGGGCTCGAGCTTCCCCAGCGGGCACACCCTGACCGTCACGTACTGGGTCGGGATCGTGGTGCTCGTGGCGCTGCCCGCCGTCCCGCCCCGGGCCCGCCGGGCGGTGGTCGCGGCGGCGGTCGCGGTCGTCGTGGCCGTCGGACTGACCCGCATCGGCCTGGGCGTGCACTACCCGACCGACGTACTGGCCGGGTGGCTGCTCGGCGCGACCTGGCTCGCCCTCACCGCCGTCGCGTTCCGCGGAGCGCCCGCGACCGGCGCGGGTCTCGACCCCGGCGCCGCCGCCGACCTGCGGCCCGCGCCGGCGCACGGTCCCCCGGAGCACCGGTGGGGCCTGGCCGCGCGGCTGCTCGTCGTGGCGGTGCTGCTGGTCGGGGTGCTGCTGGGCGTCGGACATCTGGTGACGACGGTCGCGGCCGGCACCCCGGTGGCCGCCGCCGACCTCGGGCTGGTGCAGGCCGTCGCGACCCTGCGCACCCCGGTGCTCGACGCGGTGTCGGCACCCGCGGCGGAGCTGGGCAACACGCTGGTGGTGGTCGTCGGTGCCGCCGTCGCGGCCGTACTCGCCGTCGCGGCGCTGCGCAGATGGCGCCCGGCCGTGCTGATCGTCGTGGCGGTGGCGGGCGAGACCCTGATGTTCATGGTCGTCGCGTCGGTCACCGGCCGCACCCGACCGGCGGTGGACCACCTGGACGCCCAGCTCCCGCCGACGTCGAGCTTCCCCTCGGGGCACACCGCCGCCGCCGTGGCCCTCTACGGCGGGATCGCGGTGGTCGTGCTCGGCGCGACGAGGGCGTGGTGGCGCTGGATCGTCATCGCCGTGGCCGCGGTGGTCGTCGTGGTGGTCGCCGCGGCCCGGCTCTACCGCGGCGCCCACCACCTCTCCGACGTGCTGGGCAGCGTCCTGCTCACCGTGCCGTGGCTCTGGGCCCTGGACCGGACGCTCAGTGCTCCGGCTCGTGCCCCGTCGCCACCTCCCCGGTCGGGGTGATCTCCCCCGTCCAGCCGCAGGCGGTGCAGGAGCAGTAGAAGCGGCGCTCCTCGGCCTCCCAGAACTCCGTCGCCATCCCGAGCCCGACCGCGCACCCCGGGCAGTACCGGGGGACGTCCCGGCGGTGCGCGGCCGCGTCGGCCACGAACCGCCGGTCGACCGGGGTGCTCACTCGGCGGCCGCCTTCTCGGAGGCGATCTTGTCCGCCGCCGAGATGTGGATCTTCTTGATGGCGTCGAGGACGGGCGAGAAGCGGGTGGAGCCCATGTCGCAGAAGTCGAGCGCGAACTGGGCCCCGCCGGCGTGGAACTTGTCCTTCTCGCACGGGAGGTCGATCCGCTCGTGCTCCTCGCGGATGGTGCCCAGCGGGTCCTCCCCGCGCGCGACGACGTCCATCTGCTCGCGGAACATCTTGCGCAGCATGGCCACGCCGATGTCGGAGCGGCCCAGGTGCTCGGTGGTGCGGTCGGTGATCGCGCCCTGCGTCACCCACGCCATCATGTCCTGGCCCTCGACGTAGTTGGTGACGTGGCGGCCGTCCTTGTCGAACACCGGCACCTGGTAGTCCGGGATCTGCGGCTGGTCGACGTGCTCGTACCCGTCGGGGCTGTGCACGGTGTAGAGGATGAACCGGGTGGTGGTGCGGTTGATCGGCACCCGGATCTGCATCTGGTGGATGCCCCCGCCGCCCACCCGCATGTTGTACGGGAAGACCAGCGGGTGGCCGACCTTCCAGTCGTCGTTCTCCTCGGAGGCGCCCTTGAGCACGCGGCGCTTGATGATGCCCCACTCGAACGGCGTGAAGCCGATCTTCACGTGCTCCTTGCCGAAGGACGCGGGCGCGGTGAAGCCCTCGTGCTTGCCGACGAACTCGAAGTAGCGCCCGTGCAGGAACTCGACGTGGTGCGGGTCGACCGCGTTCTCCATGATCTGCACGTAGTTGCAGGGGAGGTCCGCCCAGCCGATGTCGCGGAAGCCGTCCATCACGTAGGTGTCGAAACGGGGCAGCAGCGGGGCGGGGTCCTCCTCGGAGTGCGGTCCGACGTAGGCCCACACCAGCCCGCCCATCTCCTCGACCTTGCCGGCCTGGGCACGCACCCGCTCCTGGAACTGGGTGTTGTCGCGCTCGGCGGGCTGGGAGGTGCACGCGCCGTCGGCGTCGAACACCCAGCCGTGGTACGGGCAGCGGATGCCGTCGGCCTCGACCACGCCGTAGGCCAGCGACGCCTTCCGGTGCGGACACGCCTCCGGCACGATCCCGTAGCGCCCCGACGGGCTCTTCCACAGCGCGAAGAACTCGCCGAGCAGCTCCACCCGCTTGACGGGGAACTCCTCCAGCTCGCGGGTGAAGGCCACGGGGTACCAGTAGCGCCGCAGCACCTCCCCCATCGGCGTCCCGGCCTCGACCTGGGTCAGCTGCTCGTTCTGCTCGGCGGTCAGCATGGAATCTCCCCGTATGTGGTGGTGGGCCCGCCTGCCGGCGGCGGAGGCACAACACGACGGTAGGTAGCGCCTCCCACCGGGACAAGGGATGCTTCCCGCATGGAGGGAAGGCGCCCGAGCTGGGAGCTGACGTCGGTGCGCAACGCCGCCCGGCTGCTCAAGGAGTTCTCCCGCACCGACCGCGAGCTGGGCGTCTCCGAGCTGGCCCGGCGCCTCGACCTCGCGACGTCCACCGTGCACCGGCTGCTGGCGACGCTCGCCGCCGAGCGGCTCGTGGAGCGCGCGCCCGGCGGCTACCGGCTCGGGATCGCGCTGTTCGACCTCGGCGCGAGCGTCTCGCCGCACCTGGACCTGCACGAGGCGGCGATGCCGGTGATGGCCACGCTGCGGCACTCGACGGGCGAGACCGTGCAGCTCGCCGTGCTCGACGGGATGGAGTCGGTCTACATCGACCGCCTGGAGAGCCCGCACACCGTGCGCATCTTCTCCCGCGTCGGCACCCGTCTCCCGGCGGCGACGACGAGCACCGGCAAGGCGCTGCTCGCCGCGCTGGCCCCCGACGAGCTGGACCGGCGGCTCGCGCGCTGGACCCCGCAGCGGCACACGCCGTTCACGATCGTCGACGAGCCGACGCTGCGCACCCGGCTGCGCGAGATCGCCGAGCGCGGGTGGGCGGAGAACCGGGAGGAGAGCCGCGTCGGCGTCGTGTCGGTGGGCGCGCCGGTGCGCGGGGCCGACGGGGACGTCATCGCGTCGCTGTCGGTCGCCGCCCCCACCGACCGCGCGGCCCCCGCGACGCTGCGCCGGATCCGCGTCGCGGTGGTGGAGGCGGCCGCGGTGGTGAGCAGGCGCCTGGGCGCCCCGCCCCGCGGCTGAACCGGCCCGAGACGGGGTGAGCGGTGGGCGGGTTCGAGGACACCGCCCACCGCGCACGTCTACCGGCCCGGGATGGGCTTCCCGCTGAACACGAACTTCTGCGCGAGCGCGACCGGGTCGTAGGTCGCGGCCGCGGCCGCCGGCGCCGTGACCGTGACCGGCCGCGACTGGACGATGCAGACCGGGTCGCCCGAGCGGCGGTGCCGCGAGATGACCCACTCGACGTCGACCGGGTAGCCGTAGTGCTCCTCGATCGAGGTGACCGCGGCGGCGATCGCGGCGATCTGCTCGTCGTCGAGGACCTTGCGGTCGGCGAGCTTGGCCGGCATCTCGATCTCGGTGACGCGCCCGTCGGCGAAGTCGAACGCCGACACCACGGTCTTGTGGGCGACGTCGTACTTGAGCACCCGGCCGTCGGCCTTGCCGACCTCGACGTGGTCGGGGTCGACCAGGCCCTGGACGATCGCCTCGCCCCAGCCCCAGCTCGTCTCGATGACGATCCGGTCCGGCTTGCCGGTGACCGGGTGCACCGAGAACGCCACCCCGGACGCGCGGGCGTGGATCAGCTCGATCACGCCCACGGCGATCGGCATGTCGTGGTGGGAGATGCCCTTGCGCAACCGGTAGGCCAGCGCCCGCCCGGTGAACAGCGAACCCCAGCACGCCCGCACCGCGTCGATCACCCGCTGCGGCCCGGAGACCCCGAGGTAGGTGTCGAAGATCCCGGCGAACGACGCGTCGGCCGCGTCCTCACCCGTCGCCGAGCTGCGGACCGCCGTCGGCACGTTGACGTCGACGGCCCGCAGGCACAGCTCCTCGTAGGCCTCGGTGATCTCGGCGGCGAGCGCGTCGGACATCGGGGTGTGCTCGAACAGGGCCCGGATCCGGGCCGACGCGTCCTCCACGGCCGCGTCGGCCGGGTCCGGTCCCAGCCACTCGATCACCTCGTCGATCCGGGCGTCGAGGCCGGACTCGCCGCAGTGCCGCCGGTAGGCCTCGACCGTGACGGCGAAACCCTGCGGCACCTCCACCCCGGCCCGGTGCAGCTCGGTGAGCCGCCCCATCTTCGATCCCGCCAGTGCCACCGCCTGCGCAGGGTCGACCGCGTCGACCCAGACCACCGATGCCATGTCGACCATGGAAACCCCCGATGTCACGCGCTCGCCAGATCCGCCGCGCGCTTGAGAATGGTGACCCGGCCGTTGGTGCCGTCCACCTCGATCTCGTCCCCGTCCTTGATCGCCACGGTGGCGATCCCGATCGCCGTCACCGTCGGGACGCCGTACTCGCGCCCGACGATCGCGGCGTGGCTGAGCATGCCACCGCCGTCGCACGCCGCGCCCGCGATCTTGCCGAACGCCGCCGTCCAGCTCGGGGACGTGGACTCGCACACCAGGATGGAACCGGGCTCCAGGCGGTGCATGTCGTCGCTGCTCTGCAGGACGCGCGCGATGCCGGTGGCCACGCCCTTGGCCGCGGCGACGCCGGAGAGCACGGTCTCCTCGGAGGCGTTCGGGTTCTGCACCGCGCGGATCGAGGACGGGTTGAGCCCGAAGATCTCGATGAGCACCGGGTCCTCGACGGTCTCCGGGACGGTGCCGAGCACCTTCGGCATCTCCCCGCGCAGCGCGCCCCAGTGGTCGAAGTACTGGCGGCGGTCCTGGACCAGGCTCTTGAGCCCGCCGTCGTAGGTCGAGCCCGTCGCGACCTTCTGCAGCTCCGGCCAGAACAGGTAGAGCATGTCGTTCTTGTCCTCGGCCCCGACCCGGTCGGCCAGCTCCTGGCAGACCCGGCGCAGCGGGATCATGACCTTGAGGTCGATGTAGTAGTTGTGGTCGTCCTGCCACCACGGGAAGTTGGCCTCGAGGTTGGACCGCAGGCCCGCCTCGAACACGGCCTGCTCCTCCTTCGTCAGGCCGGACCGGGCGGTCTCCACCGCGTTCTCGCGCTCGGCCATCGCGTTGCGCGCCGCTTCCTCGAAGTCGTGGTCGGTGTCCTTGAGCACGAAGCTCTTGATCATGTCGAGCGGGATCGTGTTGTCCTCGATCCAGCTCGGGACGCCGACGTCGCAGGTGGCCTCCTGGCGGTGCCCGTAGACCTGCAGGAAGTCGTCGAAGTCGGTGAGCCACTGCGACGCCGAGCCGCCCTGCGCGGACAGCGCGGTGCGGATGCCGAGGCCGGAGTTGTCCTCGAAGGCCTGGCGCAGACCGGCCGCCTTGGCCTTCTTCGCCAGGTCGGCGAGGCCGCGGTCGGTCTCCATAATCTTGGTGTCCTCGCCCTGGAGGAACTTGCCGATGTCGGCGGTGTTGATGCCCATCTCGGCGCAGGCCCCGTAGAAGCCCAGGAAGTTGACCAGCAGCGGGTACATCACGCCGAAGTGGATCTCCATCGACCGCTGGTGGTAGCGGCGGGCCTGGCCCAGCAGCCCGGCGAGGTCGCCCGTCGCCACGGTCGTGAGGTCGAGGCCGTGGAAGTAGTCCCAGGTGGCCTCGAGCTCGTCGCGGCCGGCCTCCCAGGTGGACTGGTAGTTCTCCAGGAAGCGCGGCAGGTTGGTCCCCAGCCGGTTGGCGCGGGCGCCGATCTCCCGGGGGTCGGTCTCGGGGATCGCCGAGCCGTAGAGGTGGGTGCCGGCGAAGCGCGAGGTGATGCCGCGGCCGGGGGGCAGCGGCAGGCTCTCGGCGGCGTGCTGGGTGCCCCAGCAGTAGCCGTCCTGGCCCCAGGCGAACGCGGCGAGCGGGGTCAGCCCGCGCGACCAGTGGAAGTCGAGGAACCAGAACTTGTCCTCGTCCTCCGGCGTGAACGGTCCCGTGCCGTCGACGATGTAGGGGGACTCGATGAACTCGGGCTTGAAGCCCGGGTACCACTCGCCGGTGTACGGCGCGACGGGGACGACGTTGGCCATGGGAACTCCGCTTCTCCGGGTGGTTGCCCGGGACCGTGTCAGTGGTCACAGGGCCGCGGCAAGCGAACCGTTCCCGCCTGCCGAACGCGCGGGCCCGTCGGCGTCGCGTTCGGCGGGCGCGAACCGCGCGCTTCCGCTGGTCACGGGCCCCGCCTAGCGTCGCGCCCATGCTGAGCGCCGAAAAGAACGAGCGCCTGACGCGGGTCGGGCCGGGCACCCCCATGGGTGAGCTGCTGCGTCGGTACTGGTGGCCGGTCGCCACCCACGACATGGCGACGCGGGTGCCGGTGAAGCGCCGCCTGCTCGGCGAGGACCTCGTCCTGTTCCGCGACGGGAGCGGCACCGTCGGCCTGCTGGCGGAGGCGTGCCCGCACCGCCGCGCCGCGCTGTGGCTGGGCTGCACCGAGGACGAGGGACTGCGCTGCGGCTACCACGGCTGGCGCTTCTCGGCGTCCGGCGAGTGCCTGGAGCAGCCCGGCGAGCCCGCCGACTCGACGTTCAAGAACCGCATCCGCGCCACGGCGTACCCGGTGCAGGAGCTGGGCGGGCTGGTGTTCGCCTACCTCGGGCCGCTGCCCGCACCCGAGCTGCCGCGCTACGACCTCTTCGTCTGGGACGACGCCTGGCGCGACATCGGCCACGCCGAGCTGCCGTGCAACTTCGTGCAGATCATGGAGAACTCCGTCGACCCGTACCACGTCGAGTGGCTGCACGGGCGCTACGGCAACTTCCTGCGCGAGCTGGGCGGGAATGCGGCGCCGCTGCCCGTCGTCACGAAGAAGCACGTCAAGGTCGCGTTCGAGGTCTTCGAGCACGGCATCCTCAAGCGGCGCGTCCTCGAGGGGCACACCGAGGAGGACGAGGACTGGAAGGTCGGGCACCCGCTGGTGTTCCCGCACATGCTGCGCGTCGGCGCGGCGGGGCTGGCGACGTTCCAGATCCGGGTGCCGATCGACGACGAGAACACCTGGCACGTCTGGTACCAGACCTACCGGCCCGAGGGCGGGGCGCCGCCGCAGGACGGGATCCCCGTCTACGAGATCCCGCTGGTCGACGAGCGCGGCGAGTACCTGCGCGACTACGTCGACGGGCAGGACATCGTCGCCTGGATCACCCAGGGCCGGATCTCCGACCGCACCCGGGAGCACCTGGGCCGCTCCGACCTCGGCGTGATCCTGCTGCGCAAGCTCTACGCCGAGCAGATGGACGCCGTCGCCCGCGGGGAGGACCCGCTGTGCACCTACCGCGAGCCGCACGAGGTCATTGACCTGCCGATGGAGAAGGACAAGTTCGGCTCGGCGGTGGAGTTCCGGCAGCTCTGGACGCGGGAGAGCTCGGTGCGCTACTCCCCCATCCGCGACGAGGTGCTGGAGATGTTCGGGGACCCGGTACCGGCGTGGTGAACTTCTGCCCGTCCTGCGGCGCGCGGCTCGGCGAGGCGGCGTTCGTGCAGGAGTACTGGGTGGCGCAGGACCGGCACGTGGTGTGCTGGTGCCCGGAGTGCTCGGTGATGTGCACCGTGGTGCTCGGCCGAATCGTGGGAACGGAGCCCGAGCACTGATGCGTGCACTCCTGCTGGACCTGGGCGGCACGGTCTTCCGCTCGGGGAGCGAACTGCTGGGCGAGTACGGCGCCGTGGAGCCGCGGGTGCGGGCCGTCACCGCCCGGCGCGGACCGCTCGGCACCGAGCCCGACCCGGAGTGGGACGCGATGATCCGCCAGGACATCAGCGAACGGGAGTACTGGCGGATCCGCTCCGACGAGGTGGGCGCCGCGCTCGGCCGCGACTGGCCGATCCAGGAGTTCATGCACACCCTCTACGGCCTCGCCGGCGACGACGTCATCCGGCCCGCGGCCGCCGCGCTCGTCGCCGACGCCCGGGCCGCCGGACGCCGGATCGGGGTGCTCACCAACGACCTGCGCGCGTTCCACGGCGACACCGCGATGGCGTCGCACCCGGTGCTCACCCAGGTCGACGTGCTGGTCGACGCGTCGGTCACCGGGATACTCAAGCCCGACCCGCGCGCCTACGCCCTCGCCGCCGCGGAGCTCGGCACGGCGCCGGGCGACATCGTGTTCGTCGACGACATGCCGTGGAACATCACCGGGGCCCGTGCGGCGGGCATGATCGCCGTGGAACTGGACCTGACCGACCCGGACGCCGCCTTCGCGCAGGCGCGCCGGGAACTGGACCTGGACGCGGAGGCGGCATGACGACCACTCGGCCTTGCAGCATGGCCACCTTCCCGCAACGGGACGGCGTGAAGGTGGCCATGCTGCAACGGGCGGGGCGGCGACGGGCGGGGCGGCAACGGGCGGGGCGGCAACGGGCGGGGCGGCAACGGGCGGGGCGGCGACGGGCGGGGGGCGCGGCGTGAGCGGCGGGATCGCCGTCGTCGTCGGGGCCTCCGGGGCGCTGGGCGGGGCCATCGCACAGCGGCTGCGCGGCGAGGGGCTCACCGTCGTCGCGGTGGCGCGGACGGCCGGGCCGGGGATCTGCGCGGCCGACATCGGGTCCGACTCCGCGGTGGACGACATCGCCGCCGCCGTCGCCGAGCTCGACGGGCCGGTGCGGATGGTCGTGCAGGCCGCCGGGCTGCCCGCGGCCGGGCCGCTGGAGACGATCGCCCCCGACGCCCTCGGCCACGCCGTGGCCCTCAAGTGCGGCGGGATGCTGCGCCTGGTCCGGGCCGTCGACGGCCGGCTCGAGCGCGGGTCGCGGATCGTCGCGCTCGGCGGGCACTACGGGATCGAGCCCGCGCCGTACGCGTGCGCGGCGGGCGTCACCAACGCGGCGCTGGCCAACCTCGTGCGCCAGCTCGCGATCTCCTACGGCCCGCGCGGGATCACCGCGCACCTGGTGGCGCCGGGACCGGCCGAAACCCCGCGGCTGCGCGGGCTCTCCGAGCGGGCGGCCGAGCAGCGCGGCGTGCCGGTGGAGCAGGTGCTGGCCGAGCGCGCGGCCGAGTCACCGCTGGGCCGGCTCGTCACGCCGGGCGAGGTGGCCTGGGCCGTGGCGACCCTGCTCGCACCCGAGGCCGACGCACTGCACGGCTCCACCCTGGGCCTGGACATGGGTGCCCGCCGCGGGGTGTTCTGACGTATCACCCGGGCGGGTGGGGACCTCGATGAGTCACCTGGTCCCCCCACACCCGGAGCACTCCGATGCCACTCGACCTGGCCCGTTCCCTGTCCTGGACGACCGCGGCGGGAGCCGACCGCACCCTGCTCGACGAGCTCCAGCCCAACATCCTGCGCCCGCACGTCCGCGAGCACCTCACGGTCCTGTTCCTGCGCTTCGACGCGCAGGCGGACGCCGCCGGGTTCCTCGGGGCGCTGGCCGGGCTGATGAAGTCGGCCCACGACCACCTCGTGGAGGTCGAGGAGTTCCGCGCGGCCGGCACCCCCGGCAGCCCGTACGTCGGGGTCGGCCTCACCGCATCCGGCTACGCCGTGCTCGGGGTGCCCGAGGCCGCGCGCCCGGCCGACGCCCGCTTCCGGGCCGGGATGAAGGCCTCCCGCAGCGCCCTGCACGACCCGCCGCCCGCGGTGTGGGAGCCGCCCTACCGCGAGGCCGTCCACGCCGTCGTCCTCGTCGGGGACGCCACCGACGCGGCGATGGCGACCCGGCTCAACGAGGTGCTGGACCTCGTCCCGGACACCGGCGTCGCCGTCGTCGGGCGGGAGACCGGCCGCGGGCAGCACAACGCGGCCGGTGAGGGCATCGAGCACTTCGGTTACGTCGACGGGCGCAGCCAGCCGCTGTTCCTCACCGAGGACGTCGCGACGGAGGCCGCCGCGACCGTCGGCCCGACGGTCTGGGACCCGCGGTTCGACCTCGGCCGCGTGCTCGTCCCGGACCCGGCCGCCCCCGACCCCGAGGTGCACCACGGCAGCTACCTCGTCTTCCGCAAGCTGGAGCAGGACGTCCGCCGGTTCAAGGAGGCCGAGGAGGCGCTGGCCGACGAGCTGGGTCTGGTCGGCGAGGACCGCGAACGCGCGGGCGCGATGATCGTCGGGCGGTTCGAGGACGGCACGCCGGTGACGACGGACCGCACGGCCGGCGCGCCGCTGCCGGTGACCAACAACTTCCGCTACGACACCGACGACCGCGGCGCGCGGTGCCCCTACCAGGGCCACATCCGCAAGACCAACCCCCGCGGCAGCGGCGGCTTCGAGCCGCCCGAGCAGGAGCGGCTGCACCTCATGGCTCGCCGCGGCCAGACCTACGGCGAGCGCCTCGACGACCCGACCGGCGACGTCCCGCCCTCGGCGCGGCCGACCGGCGGCGTCGGGCTGCTGTTCATGGCGTTCAACGTCGACATCGCCGAGCAGTTCGAGTTCACGCAGCGGTTGTGGGCCGACAACGCCGGCTTCCCGAAGGTGCCCGGTGACCGGTTCGCGCCGGGGCTGGACCTGGTGATCGGGCAGGGGTCCCGCCCGGAGGCCGGATGGGGCCCGGTGTGGGGGGCCGACGGCCAGACGGGGGCCGACCCCGCCCCGCAGGCCGTGACGCTCCGCGGCGGCGAGTACTTCTTCGTGCCCTCGCTGGCGTTCCTGCGCGGGCTCAGCTGACCGCGCGCGCCGTCCGCTCCGCGATCTCCGCGCGGCGGGCGGCGCTCGCCGGCTGCCCGCCGATCCCCCAGTCGTCGGGGTCGACCTGGATGATCCGCCCGCGCACCGCCGCACGGTCGACGCCCAGCACGTCCACGACGACGTCGGTGAACGACGCGAGCAGCCGGTGCCGCTGCTCCGCGGGACGGCCGGTCAGCACGATCGCGGTGAAGTAGGGGGCGCTGACCCCGGGTTCCCCGCCCGCGGCCCAGTGCTCGGGCCGGTGCAGCGTCAGGTAGGCGCGGATCCGGGGCAGCGGGGCGTCCAGCACCTCGGCGTACCGGGTGCTCAGCGCGTCGAGCAGGGCGGCGTGCTGCGCGGGGGTGTGCGCCCCCTCGACGAGATGCACCTCGACGATCGGCATGTGATCACGATAGGGAGCCCGGCGGGGCCCGCCAAGAGCCGCGTTCCGCAGGCGGGGCCGTCAGGACCGCTGCGCCGCCGCCGGGCTGCGGGTCAGGCCGTGCGACAGCCTGCGCAGGAGGTCGTCGAGCAGCGCGGCGTCGGGGCCGAGGATGTCGCGGAACTCCTGCTGCACGGTGGCCGATGCCCCGTCCCAGGCCGCGAGCGCCGCGCGCCCGCGGGTGGTCGCGGCGATGAGCACGCGCCTGCGGTCGTGCTCGTCGGTGCGGCGCAGCACCAGGTTGGCCGAGACCATCCGGTCGACGAGCTTGCTCAGCTTCGGGGCCAGCAGCATCGCGTGGTCGGCGACGACGTTCATCGGGCAGCCGCCCCGCTCGACGAGCAGCGAGAGGATCCGCCACTGGTCGATGCCGCCGCCGTGCGCCCGTAGCGCCTCGTCGAGGCGCTGGGTGACCGACCGCTCGACCAGGGACAGCAGCCGGAGGGACTCGTCGCCGTCCGGCGTGGAGCGCTCGGGATCGGCGGCCATCGCGCGATGATATCCCGTCGTTTGGAGTAGCAGCAGCGCCGCGACTCGTGACTAGCGTGTCGTCATGACCCCGTCCCCGGCTCCGCGGCACCTGCGGGTGCCGCCGTCGGGGGGCGGCGTGCTCAACATGGCGCTGGTGGTCCCGCTGCAGGGCCCCGCGGGGATCTTCGGCCCGTCCTGCGAGAGCTGCGCGGCACTGGCGATGGAGGAGGTCAACGCGGAGGGCGGCGTGCTGGGCCGCGAGCTGAACCTCGTGCCCGTCGACGGCGGGAGCCCGCCCGAGGTCGTGGCCACCGAGGTCGACGCGCTGATCCGCGCCGGGTCCGTCGAGGCCGTCACGGGGTGGCACATCTCCGCGGTGCGCGAGGCCATCGCCCCGACGATCGCCGGGCGGGTCCCGTACGCCTACACGGCGCTCTACGAGGGCGGGGAGGACCGGCCGGGCGTGTTCATGACCGGCGAGACGCCCGACCGGCAGCTCGGCCCGTCGCTGGACTGGTTCGCCGAGACCGTGGGCGTCCGGCGGTGGACGATCGTCGGCGACGACTACGTGTGGCCCCGCCGCTCGGCGCGGGTCGCGCGCCGGTACCTGCGCAGCATCGGCGGCTCGGTCTGCGACGAGATGTACGTGCCGCTGGGCACCTCCGAGTTCTCCGACGTCCTGCACCGCGTCGAGGCGAGCGGCTGCGACGCCGTGCTCATGCTGCTCATCGGCGACGACGCCGTCGCGTTCAACCGGGCCTTCAGCGCGTGGGGCCTCGACCGCGACGTGCTGCGCTTCAGCTCGCTCATCGACGAGAACGTCCTGCTCGCCTCGGGGGCCGGCAACACCCGCGGGCTGATGACGTCCGCGGGGTTCTTCGAGGACCTCGCCACCGCCTCGGGCCTCGACTTCGCCGCGGCCTACTCCCGGCGGTTCGGCCCCGACGCGCCGGTGCTCAACAGCCTCGGTGAGTCCTGCTACGAGGGCGTGCGGCTGCTCACCGAGCTGATGCGGCGCGCGGGGTCGGTCGCCGTGCCGCCGATGACGTCGGTGGCCGAGGGGCTGGCCTACGAGAGCCCGCGCGGCACCGTCGAGCTGCGCGACCGGCACCTGCGCCAGCGGGTGTTCCTCGCCGCCGCCGACGGCCTGCTCTGGGACGTGATCCAGCAGCTCTGAACCGTTGACACCGGGTGTGACCGCCACTACTTTCCTAGGAAATTGTTTCCGGCGCTCACCTGGGGTTCGCATGGCGACGTACACCTACCGCTGCGCGGTCGACGGCACCGTCGACGTCCGGCTCCCGATCGGCACCGCGCCGTCGGCGCTCGACTGCCCGGACTGCGGCACCCCCGCCGCCCGGGTCTTCACCGCACCCCGGCTCGGGCTCGCCGACCGCCGCCGGATGGCCGTGCTCGACCACACCGAGTCCTCCCGGTCCGCGCCCCCCGTCGTCACCTCGCTCCCGGCGGCCGCCGCCCGCCGCGCGCCTGCCCCGCGGCTCGACCCGCGGACCGCCCGGCTGCCCCGCCCCTGACCGTTCCACGACCACCGCTTTTCACCGATGAGGAGTGCTGATCCGCCATGCCCGAACTCGTGTTCCCGCTCGACTCGACGAAGTCCTTCACCGACCAGGCGATCGTGGGCCACAACCGCTGGCACCCCGACATCCCCGCGAAGGTCACGGTGAAGCCCGGCGACTCGTTCCGGGTGCACTGCCGCGAGTGGTTCGACGGCGCGATCCACAACGACGACTCCGCCGACGACATCCTCAACGCCCCGCTGGCCGGCGTGCACGTGCTCTCCGGACCGATCGCCGTCGAGGGTGCGCAGCCCGGTGACCTGCTCATCGTCGACATCCTCGACGTCGGCCCGATCCCGCAGGAGGACTCCGGCCCGCTCGCCGGGCAGGGCTGGGGCTACACCGGCGTCTTCGCGACGCGCAACGGCGGCGGGTTCCTCACCGAGCAGTTCCCGGACGCCTACAAGGTGATCTGGGACTTCACCGGCGGCGTCGCGACCTCGCGGCACGTCCCCGACGTCGCGTTCACCGGCATCGTCCACCCCGGCCTGATGGGCACCGCACCGTCGGCGTCCCTGCTCGCCACCTGGAACGCCCGCGAGCAGGCGCTGATCGACACCGACCCGCAGCGGGTGCCGCCGCTGGCCCTGCCCCCGCTGCCCGACTCGGCGATCCTGGGCGACCTCACCGGCGCGGAGCACGACCGCGTCGCGGCCGAGGCGGCGCGCACGGCCCCGCCCCGGGAGAACGGCGGCAACCAGGACATCAAGAACCTCACCAAGGGGTCGCGGGTGTTCTACCCGGTCTTCGTCGACGGCGCGAAGCTCTCGATGGGCGACCTGCACTTCTCCCAGGGCGACGGCGAGATCACCTTCTGCGGCGCGATCGAGATGGGCGGGTTCATGGACCTGCGCGTCGACCTGATCAAGGGCGGGATGGACACCTACGGCGTCTCCGAGAACGCGATCTTCATGCCCGGCCGCACCGACCCGCAGTACAGCGAGTGGCTCGCGTTCTCCGGCACCTCGGTGACGCTGGACGGTGAGCAGCGCTACCTCGACTCGCACCTGTCCTACCAGCGCGCCTGCCTGCACGCGATCGACTACCTGCAGAAGTTCGGCTACAGCGCCATCCAGGCGTACATGATCCTGGGCGCAGCGCCGATCGAGGGCCGCCTGTCCGGCGTGGTGGACATCCCGAACTCCTGCTCCACGGTCTACCTCCCGACGGCGATCTTCGACTTCGACGTCCGGCCGGGCGCGAACGGCCCGCACCAGGTCGACCCGGGCATGGGCGTCCCCATGTCCGCCGGCTGAGGGCACCGGCCGTGTCGGGCGGGAGGCCGGTGACCGGCTGGGTCGACGGGACGGCGCCGCTGCTGCAGGAGCGCCTGGGGGCGCTGGCCCCGCTGGCGTTCGTGGAGTCCTGCCTGCGCGGCGTCGGCCAGGTCATGTTCATGAACAACCCGATCACCGGGCTGCTCGTGCTGGTCGCGGCCTGGATCCACGACCCGTGGCTCGGGTTCGGCGGCACGGTCGGCGTCGCCGTCTCCACCCTGGTCGCGATCGTGATGGGGTTCGACGCCGGCGCCGTCCGGGCCGGGCTGTTCGGCTTCAACGGGGTGCTGTGCGGCCTGGCGCTGGCCACGTTCCTGGCCCCGCCGTGGGACGGCGTGTCCACGGTGTGGATCGTGGTGGTCAGTGCCGGGTCGTCGCTCGCCATGGCCGGGCTGGCGGCCCTGTTCTCGATCTGGGGCGTGCCGCCGTTCACCCTGGCGTTCAACATCTCGGTGCTGCTGTTCCTCGTCACCGGGCTGAACGTGGCGCGCGGCAACCTGGGCGAGCTCGTGTCCCCGGCCTCGCCGACGGTCGCGGGCCCGTCGGTGTCGACCGTGCTGCGCGAGTCCGCGGACACCGCCGGGAGCACGGACGCGGTCGCGGTGCTCAACGCGGTGTTCCGAGGCATCGCCCAGCTGTTCTTCGTCAACAGCATCCTGGGCGGGGTGATCATCCTCGTCGCCATCGCGGTGTGCTCGCGGATCGCGGCGCTGTTCGCCGTGCTGGGTTCCGCGGTCGGGATGCTGGTCGGCATGGCGCTGGGCGCGGACGGCGTGGCGATCTACAACGGGCTGTGGGGGTTCAACTCCTACGACGCCTGCCTCGCGATCGCCGGGGTGTTCTACGTGCTGACCTGGCGGTCCGCCGTCCTCGGGCTGGCCTGCGCGGCGTACACCGCCCTCCTGTTCGGCGCGATCGGGGCGTTCCTCGGCCCGTGGGGGCTCCCGGCGATGACGCTGCCGTTCTGCTTCGGGGTGCTCACCTTCGTGATGCTCCGCGACGCGGCACCGCGCCGCTTCACCTGGGTGCCCCCCGGGGAGATCACCACCCCGGAGGAGCACCTGCGACGGGCCGGGGAGGCGGTCAGGAGCTGACGGCCCGGCTCCGCGCCAGCGCCTCCACCGCGTACGCGTAGGCGGGCTCCACCAGCCCGGGGCCCGCCCGGAAGTCGAGCAGGCCGGACCGGCCGACCGGGGGCGTCAGCAGCTCGACCGTCCGGTCGCCCAGGCGGTCGCGCTGCAGGCGGGCCGTCGACAGCGACATGCTGCGGACGACGACGTCCCCGATCCGCGGCACGCGCATCCGCGGGGTGAAGGGGTTGAGCCGCGACGCCAGCACCCGCCAGCCCGACACCGCGAGGTCGAGCTCGGCGGGCGGGCGGCGGCCGGACCCGGTCGGCTGCAGGTTGACCGCGACGATCGGGCCGTCGCCGACGACCCGGGCCATGACGTCGACGGGCAGGTTGTTCATCACCCCGCCGTCGACGAGGAGCTGGGTGCCGTCGTGCACCGGCGGGTACACCCCCGGGATCGCGATGCTGGCCCGGATGGCGCGCCAGGTCGGGCCGCTGTCGTGCACCACCTCCCTGGCCTGGCTCAACGACGCCGACACCGCGAAGTAGGGCAGCCACAGGTCCTCGATCAGACCGCTGAAGGAGGGCTCCTCGCGCAGCAGCCGCGTCACCTTGCGGCCCGAGGACACCGCCACGAACGGCGGCGTGAACCCGACCATCGACCCCTGCTCCACCATCGCCGCGCACGCCTGCCGCAGCCGCTGCCCGTGGTCGAGCCCCGCGGCGAGGAAGCCGGCCATGAGCGAGCCGATGCTGGCCCCGCCGACCGCGTCGACCGGGATCCCCGCCTCCTCCAGGGCCCGCATGACGCCCAGGTGCGCGAACCCGCGCACCCCGCCCCCGGCCAGCACCAGGCCGCGCGCGGTGCCGGAGAGGAACCGCGCCACCCGTGCGACGTCGTGCCGGTCGCCGTCGCGGACGTGGTGGTGGCGGGTGATCCCCCGGCCCTCCAGCCACGCCGCGGTCCCCGACGGCGCCGCCGTGCCCACGGGGTGCAGCAGCACCAGGTCGCGCCGCCGCTCCCCCGGGACCAGTGCGAGCGCCCGCTCCGCCGCGCCGGGGGCGGGGTCGTCCCCGGCCCGCGCGACCAGCAGCACCCGGTCGGCCTGGCGCAGGCAGCGGCGCGTCCACTCGGTGTCGCCGTCGTCGGCGCGGTAGACCACGAACCGGTGCGCCGCCTCGACGCGCTGCAGCCAGGCCAGCAGCCGGCCGTTGCGCGGGTCGGCGGGCTCGGTGCCCGACGCGCCCGGTCCGATGGCGGCGTCGACCGTCGCGGAGGAGACCTCCCGTGCCCGGCCCAGCGCCGTGACCAGCGCGGCGACGACCTCGTCGGGCACCCGGCCCGTCCCGGCGGGCAGCAGCGCGATCGTGGTGCCCGGGACCTCCGCGGGGACGGTCGCGGGCGCGGGGCCGGACTCGGCGCGCAGCAGGGCGCGGCACAGCCCGAGCAGCGACACCGGGTGCGCCGCGGCGACCCGCTCGAACCCGGCCACGCCCAGGCGCAGCACCAGCGAGTCGCGGACGGCGTGCACGTGCGGGCCGTCCGGGTCGGCGTCGGGTCCGGTCGCGTCGGCTCCGGGGGCGGCCCGCAGCAGCGCCGCGGCCCCGACGACCTCGCCCGGGCCGATCTCGCGGACCCCGCTCCCGGACCGGACGGCGAGCCGGCCGTAGGCGAGCAGGTGCAGCGCGCCTGCGCCCGGCACCACCTCCCCCGCCGCGACGTGCACCGGGTCGAGCTGCACGAACAGCTCCCGCAGCGCGGGGCGGTCCAGCCCGCCGAACACCTCGGTGCCGGCGAGGAAGTCGAGCACCTCGCTGCCCGGTTCGGTGCCCGACCAGCTCTCCGCCAGCAGCAGCAGCGGGCGGCGGCGGCGCGTGGACCCGACCCCGGCCGCGATCCTCCCGCGGTCGAAGAACTCGCTCACGCCCGCACCCCGACCAGGTGGTCCGCGAGCTGCGCGTACAGGGCGGCCACCGGGTGGTCCGGGTGCTCCAGCACGAGGATCCCGCCGCTGGAGAGCACCATCAGCTCCTCGGAGTGCGGGACGACCGCCGCCACGGGCGTGTCGTAGGCCGCCGTCACCCGCCGCGCCACCTCGGCGGCGTCGAACGACTCCGGGGTCTTGTTCACCACCAGCACCGTGCGGGGCACCGCGAGCTTGCGCGCCACGCTCACCGTGACGTGGGTGCCCTCGTAGTCCTGGTGGTCCGGGCGCAGCACGATCGCGAGCGCGTCGGACAGCGCGATCGACAGCAGCGTCTCCTCGTTCAGGCCGGGGTGGGTGTCGAGCAGCAGCACGTCGAGCTCCAGTTCGGCCGCCAGCGACCGCACCCCCTCGCCGAGCAGCCCGACGTCGTACCCCTCGGCCATGATCCGGGCGATGTCGTGCGGCGCGACGCTGGAGGGGACCAGCCAGATCCGGCCCGCCACCCCGGGCGGGGTCACCTCGCGGGCCGCGTCGCGCAGCGGGTACCGGCCCCACAGGTAGCCGTCGAGGTGGTGCTCGAGGCCGTCCTGGTCGACCCCGAAGAGCACGTGGATGCCCGGGGAGAGGATGTCGAGGTCGACCACCCCCACCCGCAGCCCGCGTCCGGCCAGCACCGCCGCGACGTTCGCGGTGGTGTTGGACTTGCCGGTGCCGCCCCGGAAGGAGTGGACGGACACGATGGACGTCATGGGGTTCCCCCGTTCTGCCGGCCCGGCCCCGAGCGCAGGTCCGCGGCTCGGCGTTGCAGGTCGGCGAAGTAGTCGGTCTCGGTGATGGCGGCGACGGCGCGCGCGGTCCGGGCCTCGTCGATCTCGATGCGCAGGGCCCCGACCTGCGCGCGCAGCCGCTGCTCGCGCTGCGCGACCTCGTGCGCCATCCGCCCGAACACCCGTGCCAGCAGGCCCAGCGCGTCGTCGCGGCCGGCCACGCCGTCGAGCGATCCCGGGTCGAACTCCCCGCGCTCGACGGCCGCGGCGGCGTCGACGACGTGCCCGACCTGCTCGCGGTACTCCCGCTCCAGGTCGGCGAGGCGCTTGCGGGCCAGCCCCGACCGCAGCCGCGCGCGCAGCACCGCGGGGTCGACGGGCTTGGGCAGGAAGTCGTCGGCGCCCAGCTCGATGCAGCGCACCACGCCGTCGCGGTCGTCGGACCCGGAGATGACGACGACCGGCAGCGTCGCCGTCGCCTCCTGCGCCCGCATCCGCGCCAGCACCGCGTAGCCGTCGAGGACCGGCATGACGATGTCGAGCAGCACCAGGTCGAACCCGCCGCCGGAGACCAGCTCCCAGCCCTGCCCTCCGTCGACCGCGACCTCCACGTCGAGGCCCTCCCGCTCGAGCGCACGGCGCAGCAGCAGGCGGTTCATCGGGTCGTCGTCGACGACGAGCACCCGCCCGCGCAGCGCGCTCACCGGGTGACCGCGTCGGGGGTGCGGGGTTCGAGCAGCCGCAGCAGGTCCATCCAGCCGGAGAAGTGCACGACGTCGGGCGAGCCGGTCCGCCCGACGGTGCCGACCACCCGGCCGTCCGGGGTCGGCCGGATCTCGACGACGAACCGCTCGCCCGCGCCACCCGCGTCCACGTCCATCGGTTCCTCCTCTACACGGCCGGCTCGGCGGCCGGCAGCTCGCGCAGCACCGCCGCGACCCGGGTCTCGATCTCCGTGACGAGCGCGGCGGCGTCGGGCGCACCCGCCTCCAGCGCGCGGCAGGCGTCGGCCAGGCGGGCCGCGCCGAGCGTCGCGGCGTTGGAGCGCAGCGTGTGGGCCGCCGTCCGGACCTCCCCCGCGTCGCCGGACCGCAGCCGGGCCACCAGCCTCGGCAGCTCGTCGGCCGCGGCGGCGACCAGCTCGGCGACGACCGCGGCCCCGTCGGGCCCGAAGGACCGGGCCAGCTCCCGGAGGACCGCCGGGTCGAGCTCCGGGACGGGGTCGAGCTCCGGGGCGGCGTCGATCACCGGGGCCGGGGCCGGGACGCGGCGCAGGACCTCGGCCAGGCCGTCGAGCCGGATCGGCTTCGCCAGGTAGTCGTCCATGCCCGCGGCCAGGCACATCTCGCGGTCACCGTCCATCGCGTTGGCGGTGACCGCGACGAGCCACGGGCCGCGCCCCTCGCCCGCCCGGATCCGCCGGGCCGCCTCCAGCCCGTCCATCTCGGGCATCTGGACGTCGAGGAGCACGGCGTCGTAGGGGCGGGCGGCGACGGCGTCGAGGACCTCCAGCCCGGTGGTGGCGACGTCGGCCGTGTGCCCGAGCTTCGTCAGCATCGCCAGGGCCAGCGTGCGGTTGACGGGGTTGTCCTCGGCGAGCAGCAGCCGCAGGCCCGCTCCCGGGACGGGTGCGGGCGCCGGGGCCTGCGCGGGGACGGCGGGCGCCCCGAGCAGCGTCGCGAGCACCTCGGCGAGCCGGGCCCGCTTCACCGGCTTGGTCAGCCAGGCCGCGACCGCGGCGCCGTCGCGGGTGCCGCCCAGCGACGACAGGCAGGCCACCGGGGGCCCGCCGTGCTCGCGCAGCCGCGCGGCGAGGGTGCCGCCGTCCATCTCCGGCATGACGTGGTCGAGCAGCGCGACGTCGTAGACCTCGCCGTCGGCGACCCGCGCCAGCGCGTCGAGCGGCGACCCCGTGTCGTCGACGACCATCCCCCACGACGCGCACTGCGCGGCGAGGATCCGGCGGTTCGTCGCGTTGTCGTCGACGACGAGGACGCGGCGCCCGGACAGGACCGCCGGCGTCACGACGGCGGGGGCGGGGGCGGACGGCGCCGTCACCGCGAACCCGAACGTCGTGCCCCGCCCGACCTCGCTGCGCACCCACACCCGCCCGCCCATCAGCTCGGCGAGCCGCCGGGAGATGGCCAGGCCGAGCCCGGTGCCGCCGTGGCGGCGGGTGGTGGAGACGTCGACCTGGCTGAACGAGCGGAACAGCCGGTCGAGCCGGTCGGCCGGGATGCCCGGGCCGGTGTCGGTGACCTCCACGGACAGCCCGTCCGGCTCGGCCGCCACCGTCACCACGACCTCGCCGCGCGCGGTGAACTTCACCGCGTTGCCCACCAGGTTGACCAGGATCTGGCGCAGCCGCGTCGGGTCGCCCAGGACCGCCGGGGGCACGTCCGGGTCGACGGCGCAGACCAGCTCGATCCCCTTCTCCGCCGCCCGCGGGGCGAGCAGGTCCAGCGCGCCCTCGACGCAGTCGCGCACGTCGAGCGGCACCGCCTCCAGCTCCAGCCGGCCCGCCTCGATCTTCGAGAAGTCCAGGATGTCGTCGATGATCGTCAGCAGGCCGTCGCCGCTCTGCTCGATCACCCGGGCCAGCTCGCGCTGCTCGGCGTCGAGGTCGGTGGTGAGCAGCAGCTCCGTCATCCCGATGACGGCGTTCATCGGGGTCCGGATCTCGTGGCTCATGTTGGCCAGGAACGCGCTCTTGGCCGCGTTCGCGGCGTCGGCGGCGGACCGGGCCTCCCGGGCCTGCTCGTGCAGCCGGGTGCTCTCGATGGCCCCCGCGATCTGCCCGGCGACGGTCTCGGCCAGCGCCAGCTCGGCCGGGGAGAACACCCGGCGCCGCTCGACGGACTCCGCGAGCACCATCCCGATGACGTGCCCGCCGCGGCCGAGCAGCGGCGCGACCATGAACCCGCGGACCCCGCGCGCGGCGAGCAGGTCGCGCGTGGCGGGGGCGAGCGTGACCGCGTCGGGGTCGGCGACGGCGACCGCGCGGCGCAGGGCGGCCGCCCGCTCCGTCGGCCCGCCCGCGGTCAGCGGCACCTCCACCCCGACCTGCGTGGGCGCCGGCCCGTCGACGGCGTGGTCGGCGCGGATCACCAGGGACCCGGCGTCGTCGAGCAGGGCGACCGCGGCCCACGGCACCCGGAACAGCGCCGCGAGCCGCCGCGCCGCCCCGTCGAGGACGTCCTGCAGCGACGACGCCGTCGCGACCGTCCGGGTGATCGCGCTGAGCGCGGCGAGCTGCTCGCGGTCGCGGGTGAGGCTCTGCGCGATCACCCCGGCGACCGCCGCGATGATCAGGCCGATGCCCATCCGGAAGGTGATCGACACGACCAGGAACGGGTGCCCGTAGACGAGCGTGCCGAACACCTCCCGCAGCGTGTACGCCACGGTGAGCAGCCCGATCGCGACCATCGCCCCGCGCAGCTGGAACCGGACCGCGGCCTCCATCGGCAGCACGTAGAGCACCGCCCAGATCGCGGTCTCGGTGTCGAAGGTGAAGACGAAGACCAGCCCAAGGAACACCGTGCCGTTGAGGACCAGCGCGGCCACGCCCGTGCGGCGGGCCCGGCGCACCGTCGTCATCCGCGGGATCAGCGGCCAGATCACCAGGTTGCCCACCGCCAGCAGCGCCAGCAGCCCGAGCGCCAGCTCGAACATCCCGGGCGGGTAGGGCAGGTAGTAGGTGAGGACCTGGGCGAGCCCGAACACGAACCCGCCCCAGCGGATCCGCAGCATCGCGCGCTCGGCCCGCACGAGCCGGGCGAGCTCGGCCGTCGCGAGCGTCTCGAACTCGGCGGTGGTGTCGGGCTCGCGGCCGCCGGCCATCGCCAGGCCGCCGCCGGATCCCCGGCCCCGTCCGCGGCCCGGCGGGCGGCCGGGACCCGGTGACCCGGCCGAGCCCCAGTGCATCGCCACGCTCCGCCCCCTCGGTCACCGGGCGACCCCGGCCGGGACCGACCCTGGCAGTGCGGCGACCGCGGCGCGCCACGGTGCTCCGTGGGATGCGGTGGGTCAGCCGCCGTCCGCCCCACGGAGCGCCCCACGGAGCGGGCGCTCCAGGCGGCCCGCGAGCTGTGCGCGGGAGCGGATCCCGAGCTTCGCGTAGACGTTGCGCAGGTGGAACTCCACGGTGTTCAGGCTGACGATCAGCTCGGCGGCGACCTCCGGGTTGCTCATCCCGGACGCCGCGAGGCGCGCGACGCACAGCTCCCGCGGGGTGAGCGCGCCGGGTTCGCGGGCCGTCCGGCGGGTCGGGGTGAGGCCGCAGGCCGCCAGCTCCTCGTCGCAGCGCTCCAGCGCGGGGCGGGCCCCGAGCCGTTCGAGCACCGCGCGGGCCGACCCCAGCGCGTCGGCCGCGGCGCGGCGCCGCCCCGACCTGCGCAGCAGCGCGCCGTGGGCCAGCGCGGTGAGGGCGGTGTCGATCTCGGCGCCGGTGTCGCGGGCGTGCCCGGCCGCGGCCCGCAGCGCCCGCTCGGCCCCCGCGACGTCGCCGCGCGCGGCCTGCAGCCGGCCGCGGACCCGGCAGGCCGCGGTCAGGGCGACGCGCCGGCCGAGCTCCTCGGCGCGGCGCTCGAACGGGGCGAGCACGTCCTGCGCCTCGTCGGGGCGCCCGAGGTGCAGCAGCGCGTCGGCGAGCATGCACGGCCAGTTCGAGACGCCCGGCTCCCCGGCCCGGCCCGCGGCGCGCTCCGCGAGCGGTCCCAGCAGCTCGACGACCCGCGCGTGCGCCCCGCGGGCGTCGGCGACGTTCGCCGCCGCCACCGTGGCCCCGACCCGGTCCAGCGGCAGGCCGGTCGCGGCGGCCGCGGCCGTCGCCGCCGCGACGTGGGCGTCGGCCCGCTCCCAGTCCCCGCGCGCGGCGTGCGGCATCGCGGCGTAGGAGTGCAACCGGGCCAGCATCCAGTCCTGCTCGGCGTCCTCGGCGAGCGCGACGGCCTCCGCGGCGTCGGCGACCGCGCCGTCCCAGGCGCCCATCCGGTGCTGGGTCAGGGCGAGGTAGCCCTGGGCGTGCAGGCTCGCCACGAACATGCCGCCCGAGCGCAGCGCGGTGACCGCGTGCGACAGCTCCGCGCGCGCCCCCGCGTGGTCCTCGGTCCACAGCAGCCGGGCCCCGCGGGCCACGGCCGTCGCGAGCTGCTCGGTGGGGGCGATCGAGCGCCCGGCCAGGGCCAGGCTGGTGACGAGCGAGACCGACTGGTGCGGGTCGACGGCCAGGGCCCGGGTGCCCCACTCGACCGACTCCGCGGCGCGCAGCTGCAGGTAGTAGAGGTGGCACAGCGCGTCGCAGACCCCGGCGCGGAACCCCGGGTCCGCCCCGCCCGCGGCCGACCAGGCCGCCAGCAGCAGCTGCTCGGCCTCGGACGTGCGTCCCGCGGTGAACGCCAGCAGCCCGCGCACGAAGCTCTCGTGCGCCGATCCGCCGCCGGGCACCGCGCGCGCCAGCTCGGTGGCCCGCGAGCGCTCGCCCGCCAGCACCAGCAGCTCGACGGCGTCGAGCAGGCTGCGGTTGCGGTCGGCCGGGTCGGGGAACAGCCCGGCCGCGGAGATCAGCGTGGCGGCCGCGCGGGAGCGCTCGCCGCCGTCGACCTGGTCCGCGGCCAGCGCCCGCAGCTCCCCGGCGAGCTCCCGGTCGCTGCCGCCCGCCGCCGCGACGCGGTGCCGCAGCACCTCGTCGGGGGTCGCGACGATCCGGGCGGCGCGGGCGTGCAGCGCCATCCGGTCGGCCAGGTCGAGGTCGTGGTAGACCGCCGCCCGGATCAGCGCGTGCGGGAAGCGCAGGGCGGTGCCGTGCGGGGCGGGCGCCGTCGTCACGATCCGGGCGGTGACCGCGGCGGCGACGACCTCGGCCCCGCTCTCCCCCGCCAGTGCGACGGCGTCGGCGAGGCGGCAGCGCTCGCCGAGCACCGCGGCCGCGGCCACGACCGCCCGCGCGCCCGGCGGGCACTGCGAGAGCCGCCCCAGGACCAGCACCGAGTAGGACAGCGGCGAGGGCAGCGGCCCCTCCCCCGCCCGCAGGACGGCCGGGTCCACCTCCTCGAACAGCGCCCGGGCGTGCAGCGGGACGCCCCCGGTGTGGTCCAGCAGGCGCTGCGCGGCGGGCAGCGGCAGCTCCCCCGACCCCAGCTCCCGGCCCAGCGCGACCAGGTCGTCGACGCCCAGCCCGCCCAGGCGCAGCGTCCGGCCGCGGTCCCCGGACGCCAGCGCCCGGAGCCGGTCGACGCGCCCGCCGTCGAGCGGGCGGGCGGCGACGAGGGTCAGGACCCGGTCGGAGCCCAGCCGGCGCAGCGCGAACACCAGTGCCTGCACCGACGGCACGTCGGCCCAGTGCCCGTCGTCGACGACGAGGACGACGGGCCCGCCGCGCTCGCGCAGCCGGTCCAGCAGCGCCACCAGCGCCGCCCCGACGACGGGCGGCTCGTCCGCCGCGCGCACGGGCAGCGGCGGCCCCGCCACCCCCACCCGCTCGACGGCCCGGGCCAGCTGCTCGACGACGCCGTAGGAGACGAGCTCCTCGGCCTCCTCGCCACTGGCCCGCAGCACGCCCGCGGAGGGGTCGAGCCCGTCGAGGAAGGCCTGGACGAGCGCGGTCTTGCCGGTCCCGGGGTCGCCCTCGACGACGACGACCTGCGAGCGGCCGGCCCGGGAGAGCGCGAGGTGCTCCCCGAGCACCGCCAGCTCGCGGTCCCGCCCGACGAACACGGCCATGCGCCGATCATGGCACCGGGCGGACGTGCTGGGCCACGTGCCCTCGTCGGCTCCGCCGAACGGGCTACTGCCGGATCGCCATCACCACGGCCTTGGGCTCGGTGAAGAACTCGCGGCTGAAGTTGCCGCCCTCGCGGCCCCAGCCGGAGTCGGCGAACCCCCCGAACGGGGCGCGCAGGTCGCGCACGAAGAAGCAGTTGGTCCAGATCGTGCCGGCCCGCAGCTGCGCGGCGACGCGGTGGGCGCGCGAGAGGTTCTCGGTGAAGACCATCGCGTTGAGCCCGTAGGGCGAGTCGTTGGCGACGCGGACGGCCTCGTCCTCGGTGTCGAACGGCGTCACCGTGACGACCGGCCCGAACACCTCCTCGCACATGATCGGCGAGTCGGCCGGGGCGTCGACGACGACGGTCGGCCTCACCGTCCACCCGTCGCCCAGGCCGCCGGTGAGGACCTTCCCCGCGCTGGTCTCGACGTAGCCGCGCACCTTCTCGAAGTGCGTCCGCGACGCCAGCGGCCCGATCTGGGTGGCCGGGTCGCGGGGGTCCCCGATCACGAGCGCCTCCGCCGCGGCGACGAAGCGGGCCAGGAACTCGTCGAGGACCGGCCGCTCGACGTAGAGCCGGGAGCCCGCGAGGCAGACCTGCCCGGCGTTGGTGAAGATCGCCTTGATCGACCAGTCGACGGCGTTGTCCAGGTCGGCGTCGGCGAAGACCAGGTTGGCGCCCTTGCCGCCCAGCTCCAGGCTGACCGGCGTGAGGTTCCTCGCCGCGGCCCCGGTGATGATCCGCCCGGTGCCGGACTCGCCGGTGAAGGTGATCCGGTCGACGCGGGGGTCCTCGGTGAGCGCGGAGCCGGCCGAGTCGGGGCCGTAGCCGTGCAGCACGTTGAGCACGCCGGGCGGCAGACCGGCCTCGATCGCGAGCCGGGCGAGGATCGTCGCGGATGCGGGGGTGTCCTCCGCGGGCTTGAGCACGACCGTGTTGCCCCAGGCCAGCGCGGGCGCGACCTTCCAGGACTCCAGCATCAGCGGGAAGTTCCACGGCGCCACCGCCGCGACGACGCCGGCCGGCTCGTAGCGGGTGTAGGCGTGGTGGCCGGTGTCCATCGGCAGCGTCTCGGCCATCGCCAGTCGGGCGTGGTCGGCGAAGAAGCGGAAGTTCTGCGCGGTGCGCGGCACGTCCTTTCCCAGTGCGTCGGCCAGCGGCTTGCCCATGTCGCGGGAGTCGGCCATGGCCAGCTCGTGGGCGTGCTCCTCGACCAGGTCGGCGAGGCGGTGGATCAGCGCGCCGCGCTCGGCGAAGCCCATCCGCGGCCACGGCCCCTCGTCGAACGCGCGGCGGGCCGCGGTCACGGCGAGGTCGGCCTCCGCCGCCCCGCCGAGCGCCACCCGCGCCCACGGCTCCCGCGTCCACGGGTCGACCGAGTCGAACTCGGCCCCGTCGAGGGAGGGACGCTCCTCGCCGTCGATGACGTGCCCGAAGGTCTCCATCAGCCCTGCTCCCCCTCCGCGGCCAGCTGCAGCGCCACGTCGATGATCATGTCCTCCTGGCCGCCGACCAGGCCGATCTCCCCGCAGCGGCGCAGGATCGCGTGGGCGGGCACCTTGTAGCGCTCGGCCGCGGTCTCCGCGTGCAGCAGGAACGACGAGTAGACCCCGGCCCAGCCCTGCACGATCGCGTTGCGGTCCATCTTGGGCCAGCGGTTGAGGTACGGGCGGACGACGTCCTCGGCGGCGTCGATCAGCGCCATCGGGTCGACGCCGGTGGAGACGCCGAGCCGGTCGAACACCGCGGCGAGCACCTCGGTGGGCGAGTTACCCGAGCCCGCGCCGAGCGCGCACAGCGAGCCGTCGATGTAGCGGACGCCCACCTCCTGCGCGATCACCGAGTTCGCGACGCCGAAGCTGAGGTTCTGGTGGCCGTGGTAGCCGACCCACGCCTCGTCCCCGACCTCGGCGACGAGCGCCTCGAACCGCGCCCGCGCCTCGTGCATGAGCAGCGCGCCGGCCGAGTCGGTGCAGTACGGGGCCTGGCAGCCGGCGTCGACCATGATCCGCGCCTGCTTCGCCAGGTCCTCCGGCGACGTCCGGTGCGCCATCATGAGGAACCCGGCGGTCTCCATGCCGAGCTCCCGCGCCGCGGCGAAGTGCTGCGGCGAGACGTCGGCCTCGGTGCAGTGGGTGGCCACGCGCACCATGTCGGCGCCGGCGTCGCGGGCGCGCTTGAGGTCGTCGACGGTGCCGATGCCGGGCACCAGCAGCACCGCGATCTTCGCCTGCTTCGCCTCGTCGCGGGCCGCCGCGATGAGCGTCATCTCGTCGGTGTGGGAGAAGCCGTAGTTGAACGACGAGCCGCCGAGGCCGTCGCCGTGGGTCACCTCGATGACGCCGACGCCGGCGCGGTCCAGCGCGCGGACGGTGTCGCGCACCTGCTGCTCGGTGAACTGGTGCGCCATCGCGTGGCTGCCGTCGCGCAGCGTGGTGTCGACCATGCGGACGTCGTGGGTGAGATCGGGGCGGCTCATGCCGGCACCTCCAGCTTCCGCGCCGCCATCAGCTCGCCCACCCGGGCGGCCGCCGCGGTCATGATGTCGAGGTTCCCGGCGTACTCCGGGAGGTAGTCGCCGTTGCCCTTGACCTCCAGGAAGACCGCGACCCGGCCGTTGCCGCGCCAGCTGTCCCGGGGGTCGTCGAACTGCGGTTCGGCCCGCAGCGTGTAGCCGGGCACGTACTCCTGCACCGCGGCCACCATCTCGTGCACCGAGCGGGTGATCGCGGCGTGGTCGGCGTCGGGGCCGATCATGCAGAACACGGTGTCGCGCATGATCATCGGCGGCTCGACCGGGTTGAGGATGATGATCGCCTTGCCGCGCTCCGCGCCGCCGACCTCGCTCACCGCACCCGAGGTGGTGTGCGTGAACTCGTCGATGTTGGCCCGCGTGCCGGGCCCGGCCGAGCGCGACGACACCGACGCCACGATCTCGGCGTAGGGCACCGGCGTGACGCGCGAGACGGCGTGCACCATCGGGATCGTCGCCTGGCCCCCGCAGGTGATCATGGAGACGTTCGGGGCCGCGATGTGGTCGTGCAGGTTCACCGGCGGGCAGACCATCGGGCCGAGGTGCGCAGGGGTGAGGTCGACGGCCTGGATGCCGGCCTCGGCGTAGCGCGGGGCGTTCGCGATGTGCGCGGCCGCCGACGTGGCCTCGAACACGATCTGCGGCAGCGGGTCCTGGCGCAGCAGCCAGTCCACCCCCTCGGCGCTCGCCTCGATCCCCTGCTCCCGGGCACGGGCGAGGCCGTCGGACTCGACGACCCCCACGACGTACCGGACGTCGATGACGTCGCTGCGCTGCAGCTTGGCCAGCAGGTCGGTGCCGATGTTGCCCGGCCCGACGATCGCGGCGGGCACGCGTGCGGAGCTCATGGCGTCCACACTGGCGTGCACCCCGGTACGGGGGAACCACGGCGTTCCGACCAGCGGAACACCTCTCTCCGTAACTAGGTTGTGTCCCGTACACCGCGATCCGAAGGAGCAACACACATGGCGTCCCCCGCCGACCCGTACACCTTCCTCCCCGAGGTGCCCACGTTCACCGTGACGAGCACCGACGTCGAGGACGGCAAGACCCTCCCCGCCCCGCACACCAGCGGCGCGTTCGGCGTGCCCGACGGCGAGGACCGCTCCCCGCAGCTGAGCTGGTCCGGCTTCCCGGAGGGCACGAAGAGCTTCGCCGTCACCGTCTACGACCCCGACGCGCCCACCGCGTCCGGCTTCTGGCACTGGGCGGCGTTCAACATCCCGGCGTCGGTCACCTCGCTGGACGCCGACGCCGGTGCCCAGGGCGGCGCGAACCTGCCGTCCGGTGCGGTGCAGCTGAAGAACGACGGCGGCTTCGCCGGCTACATCGGCGCGGCCCCGCCCGCCGGCCACGGCCCGCACCGCTACTTCGTCGTGGTGCACGCCGTCGACGTGGAGTCCCTGGAGGTCCCCGCGGACGCCACACCCGCGTTCCTGGGCTTCAACCTGTTCTCCCACACCCTCGGCCGCGCGACGATCACGCCCGTCTTCGAGCAGTGACCGACGCACTTCGGAGCCGTAGCGCTGTTCCGGGGCCTCCCGGACCGCGTCACGGCTCCGAAGTGCGGGTGACCCGGGTGAGGATGGCGTCCAGCGAGCTGTCCGCGAGGGCGCGCATCTCGGCGTCGGTGCGGTCCTGGACGGGGTGCGGCACGAAGACCGCGGGGACCTCCGCGTAGCCCAGCGCCCCGGCCTGGGCCGCTGCCGCGTCGACGAACTCGGTGGACGCGCAGAACGCGACCACCACTCCCCGGGACTCCAGGTCGGCGAAGTCGTGCACACTGCACGACGTGCACGAGCCTCAATCGGCGAGCGCGGAGATCACCACGTCGCACTCGGCGGCGATCTCGCGGCGCAGGTCCGGCGGCAGCGGCTTGGCGAAGGTCGGCTTCGCGTAGCGGCGCACGGCCACCCCGCGCCCGGTCAGCAGCTCCTCCAGCCGGTCGAGGAACACGTCCCCGCGGGGCTTGGAGATGTCCAGCAGCCCCACCCGCACGCCGTCGAGCGACTCCGGGCGGGCGATCGCCCCGCGGTGCGCCGACGCGGTCTCGTCGGTCGGGTCCAGCACGATCACGGTCGAACCTCCCTGGTCACGGGCGTGGAACCGGCGGCGCCGCCGACCCAGCCACCGATCACCGCCGAGAACATCCCGGCACCCCCGCCCGCGTGCACGACCATCAGACCACCGGGGCGGAACTTCGGCAGCGGCTGCGTGGCGCGCGCCGCCGGCACACCCTCCTCGATGCCGCCCGCCCCGCGCACGACCTCGGCCGGGTCGAGCGTGAGCGCCTCGGCGAGCGCGTCCTCCAGGTCGGCCCGGGACCACCCCGCGGCGGCGAAGACCCGCGCGTGCTCCGGGCAGACGACGAGGGTGGCGTCGAAGCCCGTCACCAGCTTCGGGTGCGCCACCGACCGCAGCCCGGCGGCGAGCGAGCGGGCCAGCGAACCGGGTGTCCGGGAGATCTGGTCGGCGATCCCGCGCGGGCCCTCCGCGGCGAACACCGTGACGGCGGAGACCCCCGGCGCGATCCCGCGCGAGACCGACAGCGGCTCCCACGGCGACCCCGCCTCGTCCTCGGCGAAGCAGAACCCGGTCTTGCCGGGATGCCCCAGGGTCGCCCGGTCCACCCCGCCGGGCCGCCCGCCGCCGACGTTGCGGACCACCAGCTGCAGCGCCCGGCCGATCGTCGCGTTGGCGCGGGTGCCCTGGCCGAGTGCGTTCCCGCCGGAGTTGAGCCCGATCTGCCCCGCCACCGGCCCGTTGACGACGATCGCCGGGCCCGCGCCCCACGTCGTGGCGAGCAGGCCGTGGGCGTTGAACTCGTCGGTGCACGCGGCCTCGACGGCGGCCAGCACGACCGGCAGGTACTCGGGGCGGCACCCCGCCAGCACCGCGTTGACCGCCACCTTCTCGACGGTGACGGGCACCAGGTTCGGCGGCACCACGGCCACGACCTCGTCCGGGGCGCGCGTCGTGCCGTCGAGCATCCGCAGCACCCGGGGCCGGGTCGGGGCGACCACCGGGAGACCGTCGGTCCAGCCCCGGTCGAACAGCGCCTCGGCCTCGTCCTCCAGCGCCGTCAGCTCCAGGGGCCGGGAGCGCAGCGTGTGCCCGCGGGCGCGGACCAGCAGCTCGTCGGCCAGCTCCGGGTCCGACGTCCGGGAGCCGCAGCCGGGCCGGTGCTCCGGCAGGCCCTCCCCCAGCCCGTCGACGCCCGTCAGCTCCTCCCAGGCCGGGCGCAGCCACCCCTCGGTGCGCGCCACCTCGGCGCCGTCGGCGAACCGGACGAGCGTCGGGACGGTCTCCACGCCGAGCGCGAGGCTGACCTCCAGGCCCGTGTCGTCGCGGGCGCCCGGCGGGAACGCGGGATCGTCCTGGCTGTAGACCGTGACCCCGGCCAGCCCGGCCAGCACCGGTTCGACGAGCCGGCAGGTGGGGCAGTCGCGCTTGACGACGGCGACGATGCCGTCGCGCGGGAGATCCGGCACGCGGTGATCCTAGAGCGCCGCCCGATCGTCCGCCGTCGCCCGGACCCCGGCCGGTCGCACCGGTGACCCGGCCGGCCGCAGGACGGCCGCAGCGGCGGTCGCGAGCGTGTGCGCCTCGAACGCGAGCCGCGTCCGGTCGCCGGGCAGGGCGCGCTCCGCCAGGAGGCCGGTGACGACGGTCAGCAGGAACCGGGCGTGGTGCTCGAGCTCGCCGGGCGCGAGCGCCCCCTCGTCGCGGAGGTGGGCCAGCCACTTCCCGACGCGGTGCACGGCGAGCCGTTCGAGCGCCAGGAAGGCGTGGACGGCGTCGTCGGACGGGGGCGACGCGACGTAGGCCGCGTGCTGTGCGCGCCAGTGCTCGCGCGCCGGCTCGCCCGTCCCCACCTGCGCCAGCAGCAGTCGCAGGCAGGCCTCGAGCCGTTCGGCCGGCGTGCGTGCGGGGTCCTGCATCGGGTCGTCGGGCAGCTCGAGGGTGTGGATGCCGGCGACCACGGTGTCGACCAGTTCCCGCTGCGTCGGGAAGAAGTGGCGCAGCGACCCGGTGCTGACGCCGGCCCGGGCGGCGACCGCGCGCACGCTGAGCCGGGCCGTCGGGTCCTCGCCGAGCATCGTCGCCGCAGCGATCAGGATCTTGTCTCGCGTGCTCCGCCCCATGCGTCCGCTCCTCCTCTCCGGCTGTCCGCCGCCACTGTCTATCACAGTGTGCTAGCTTCCCGGACTATCACACTGTGCTAGTCGACCGCGGGGAGAGACGATGACGACGACCGACCACCAGCCCTGGCTCCTGCGAGGTGACCACCCGGTGCGGGGTCCCGCGGTGCCGGCCGGCGTCGAGTACCACCGCGTGTACGCGGGGCAGGACCGGCGCATCCTGCGCGGGCTCCTCGCGATCGTGCTGCTCGTGGCGGGGTTCGTCGGGTTCGCGGTCCTGTTCCAGCACCTCTCGGAGGTCCTCGACGCCGCCCTGTACGGACGGTCGGGACCGTCGACGCCGCTGCGGCAGGCCGCGGGCGCGCTGGCCCTGGCCGCGCTGATCCCCTACTCGATGCTGCTGCAACGCGTCCTCTACGGGGTGCCCGCGGGGTCGCTGCACTCGGTGGCGGGCCGCTTCCGCTTCGGGGTCCTCGGCCGGTCGCTGCTGGTGCTCGGGCCGCCGGTCCTCGTCGTGATGGCGATCGGGGCGCTGGGCGGCGTCGACTCCGTCCCGTGGACCACCGCCGACCTCGTCTGGTCCTTCGTGATCGGGATGCTGCTGACCCCGCTCGGCGCGGCCGGTGAGGAGTACGGCTTCCGCGGGCTGATGTTCCGCGTCCTCGGCGGCTGGACCCGCGGAGCCCGGTCCGGGGCGGTCCTCGGCATCGTCGTGACGACCGTGCTGTTCTCGCTCGCGCACGGGACGCTCGACCCGTTCCTGTTCACCTCCTACCTCGTGCTGTTCTCGTCGACGGCGATCGTCACCTGGCGCACGGGCGGGCTCGAGGTCGCCGTCGTCGTGCACGGCGTCTACAACACCGCCGCGCTCGTGCTCGGCACGGCCCTGCACGTCGACATCGGCGCCGAGCTCGCGAGCCGGTCGGAGGCGGTCGGCTCCTGGGCGAACCTCGTCCCCAGCGCGGTGCTGGTCCTCCTCACCGCGGCCGTCTGGTGGGCCACCCGCGGCGGTCCGGCACGCACCCCGCAGGACGCGCGGCCGACGGGCGCGGCCCAGGCCGCCGCAGCGCCCCCGCGGACGCCCGCCGTCCCGACGACGCGGGGCCGGTGACGTCGATGGGTGCGAGGTCGACGGGTGCGAGCTGGAACGAACGCCGCCTGAGCAGGCGCGCGGAGCCGGGCGACGGGCGGGCGCTGCGGCCCTTCCGCTGGTGGCAGGTGATGAGCCGCTCGGTGCTGTCGATCACGCTCCCGGTCCAGGGCCGCCCGGTCGTGCACACGGTCGAGGTCCGGCACGCCGGGGACGCCGTGACGGGGGTGGTCCGCGCCGGGCTGTACGTCGACGGCCGCCTCCGGCTGCAGTCGCCGCTGCCGGCGCGCTTCCCCGTCGCGGGCGGGCACGTCGAGGTCCGCACCAGCCAGGCGGGCATGCGTCGCTGCCGGTTCGTCGGCGACGACGGGACGGTGCGGCGCCTCGTCCCGGACCCGCGGTCCGCCGAGGGGCGGCGCCTGCGCTTCGCGCGCGAGCACCCGACGGCGAGCGGGATCGTCGGGGCCGCCTCGATCCTCGTGCTGCTGATCGGGCTCGGCCTGAACCTGCTGCAGATCGCGGAACCGGTCTCCCGGATCCCGCCGATCGCCGCGGCGTGGGGCACGTTCACCTCGCCGGTGGACCTGCCGCTGTGGCTCAACCTCGCACTCGGCGTCGCTGCGGCGGCCGGTGCCGCCGAGCGCGCGATGCGGCTGCGCCACCACTGGCTCCTCGACGGCGGGGCCGCCACCTGACCCCTCGACCCGACCGTCCACGACGATCTCCGGGCGGCGTCCCGGACGGGTAGCGTGGAGGTCGTCCCGGCGCGCGAGGGGAGACAGGTTGTTCCGATGGTCCGACCGGGGCACCCCGGACGCGGCTCCGGACGACCGCGCCCTCGCCGCCCGCAACGCCGCCACCCAGGCCTTCCTCGCCCTCGACGACGAGCAGCGGGCCACGGCCACGGCGGTCGACGCCGCGGAGGAGCTGGGCACGGGCCGGCGTCTGGGTGAGGCGTGGCGGCAGGTCGCGGTGCTCGGCGACCACGCCACCGAGGCCTACCTGACCGCCACCACCGACACCCCGCCCGGGCGCACCACCCACGCCGCCGACGAGCGGGCCGCCGCGGAGATCGAGCGCGCCCGCGAGGCGATCCGGCGGTTCCGCTCGTCGCACGCGCGGGTGCTGGACGAGGCCGCGCACGTGGTCACCGGCCTGCCGCGGTCGGTGCACGAGGCCCGGGTCGCCCTGGTCGACGCCCGTGCGGCCGTCGCCGGCACCGACGGGGTCCGCTCGCGCCGCGCCGAGGAGCGGCTCGCCGCGGCCGAGCAGTCCGCCCTGCGGCTGGACTCCCCGGGCCTGCGCGAGCGCCGCGACGCCGTCGCCCGCACCCTGGAGCTGGCCCGCGAGGCCCACACCCTCGCCGCCGACGCCCCGCGCACCGCCGCCCAGGTGCGCACCGCGCTGTCCAGCGTCGCCACCCGCCGGGCCGCGGCGCAGACCCGCACCGACCGGATCCCGCCTGCGCTGTCCGGCCTGCGCCGGGAGTTCTCCGAGAAGTGCTCCCGCGACCTCGACGACGCCGAGCGGCGCGCGCAGGCCGCCCTCGTCGCGGCCGACACCGCGGTCGCCGACGCGCGCCGACTCGCCGACGCGGGCGACTGGGACGACGCCGCCGACCAGATCGCCGCCGCCCGCGCCGAGCTGGGCCGGGCCGAGGAGCGCGCCGACGCCGTCACCGACCGGCTCGCGGAGCTGCGCGACGTCCGCGCCGACCCGGCCCGGTACGCCGCCGACGCCCGGTTCGTCGTGCGCGACGCCCAGCGGCTCGTCGTGGACCGGGGGGTCGTGGCCGAGTTCGGGCCCGTCCTCGACGCCCAGTCGGTGCGGCTGCAGAACGCCGTCGACCGCCTCGACGGCGTCCACCCGGACTACTGGTTCTACCTCACCGAGCTGCGCGGGGTCCGCGAGCGCGTCGGGCAGGTCGTGGAGCGGGTGCGGGCGGCGGCCGGCCGCTGACCGCGGGCACGGTCAGACGGTGAGCACCAGCTTCCCGGTGGTGCGCCCGAGCTCCCCGGCGCGGTGCGCGTGCGAGGCGCGCTCCAGCGGGAACGTCTCCGCGACGACGACGCGCAGGTTGCGCTGGTCGACCAGGCGCGCGAGCTCCTCGAGGCCGTCGCCGTCGGGCTCGACCATCATCCCGGTGGCCCGCAGCCCGCGCTCCCGGGCGGCGGCGAGCGCGTCGGCGGCGGCGGCCGAGGGCAGGCAGACCATCAGCCCGTCGGGGTGCAGGACGTCGAGCGAGCGCACGGCGACCTCGCCGCCGATCAGGTCGTACACGACGTCGACGGGGTCGACGACCCGCTCGAACGCCTCCCGCCGGTAGTCGACGGCCTCGTCGACGCCCAGGTCGTGCAGCAGGTCGTGCTTGCCCGACGACGCGGTGCCGATCACGTACGCCCCGCGCGACTTCGCGATCTGCACCGCGAGGTGCCCGACCCCGCCCGCGGCGGCGTGGATCAGCACCCGCTGCCCGGGCTGGACGGCGGCGATGTCGACGAGGCTCTGCCACGCGGTGAGCCCGGCGAGCGGCAGCGCGGCGGCGGCGACCTCGCCGAGCCCGGCCGGACGGTGCGCGAAGTGCCGCGACGGGGCCGTCACGAACTCGGCGTACGCGGCGGCCTGGCGCGGGAACCACGGCATCCCGAACACGGTGTCGCCGACGGCGAACCGGGTGACGCCGACGCCGACGGCGTCGACGGTGCCCGCGACGTCCCAGCCCACGGTGAACGGCGGCTCGCCGAACACCTTCGCCATGCCCGAGCCCGCCCGGGTCTTCCAGTCCACCGGGTTCACCCCGGCGGCGGCCACCCGCACCCGGATCTCGGTCGGCAGCGGCTCCGGGACCGGCGCCGAGCCGAGCACGAGCACCTCGGGGCCGCCGAACGTCCGCTGCGTGATCGCGCGCATCGTCTCCACGGGCGGTTCCTACCAGGGCGCGCGGCCCGACGCCGGGGCGACCGGCGCGATCGGCTCAGTTCGGCGGTGGCTGGTCGATCACCGTCGGTCGGCTGCTGCCCGCGCCCGCCGTGCGCTCCCAGGACAGGAAGCGGTCGGTCTCGGAGAGGAACGCCCCCGCGATCCACAGGGCGACGACGGCGTCGTCGCCCAGGCCGATCAGCCCGAGGAACAGCTCGGGGACCAGGTCGACCGGCGACGCCAGGTACGCCAGCCCGAGGACGATCAGCACGAGCCGCCCGCGGGCCTCCGGGAAGCGCCCGGACGCGGCGGCGGTGACGAGGCGGGGCAGGGCCGTGAGCCGGTCGCCGATGCCGGGGGCGCCGGGGCGGCGGCTCTGCGTGAGCGCCTTCCAGATGGCGCGGAAGGCGGCGACGCGGCGTGGTCCGAGAGTGGGCACACCGGACACAACGCCGACGGGCACCCACACGTTCCCCTGACCCCGGCCCCTCTATCCTGCGCGCATCATGAAGCGCGCACGACTGCTGCCGGCGACCCTGCTGGTCCTGGCCCTGGCCGGCTGCGGGGGGTCGGTGGCCGACCGCGACCGCCCCGACACCACCCGCGAGCGCGCCGCCCCGGCGTCGCCGTTCTGCGCCGCGGTCACCACGACCAACACCGCGCTCGCCCCGCTCAGCTCCCCCACCGCCCAGGGGATCCCGGCCGAGCAGCTGACCAACACCGCCGACGCCGTCCGCGCCGGCACCGCACAGCTCCTCAACACCGCGCCCGAGGAGATCCGGGCCGACGTGGAGCGGTACGTGCGGGTCGTCGACCTGCAGCTCGACGCGCTCGTCGCCAACGGCGGCGACAGCGCCGCGCTCGCCGGCGACCCCGCGTTCACCGCGCAGGTCAACACCCCGGAGAACACGGCCGCGAGCCAGCGGGTCCGCGACTACGTCGCCCGCAACTGCGTGGCGGGCGCGGCGGGCTGACGGCGGTGGACACGACGGTCGCGGGCCAGGTCCTCGACGTCGTGCGCCGCCGGGGCGCCACGGCGGTGTTCGGGCTGCCCGGCGTGCACAACCTGGCGTTCTGGAACGCCGGGACGGCCCCGGTCGTCGTGCGGCACGAGCAGGCGGCGGTGTACGCGGCCGACGGCTGGGCCCGCACGACCGGCCGGCTCGGCGCCGCGGTCGTGACGACCGGTCCGGGGGCGGCCAACGCGGTGGCGGCGTTCGGCGAGGCCGCCGCGGCGCGTTCGCCCGTGCTGCTGGTGGCCTCGGAGATCCCGCAGGCCCTGCGCCGCCCCGGCCGGGTGCGCGGGGTGCTGCACGAGTCGCGCGACCAGGCCGCGCTGTTCGCCCCGCTCGCGAAGGCGGTGTTCACCCCGCGCACGCCCGCCGACGTCGCCGCGGTGATCGAGGAGGCCGCCGCGACGGCGCTCGCGCACCCGCGCGGCCCGGTCTACCTCGACGTCCCCGCCGACGTGCTGGGGCAGCCCGCCGTCGCGCTGCCGCCGGTCGCGGAGCCGGTCGCCGCCCCGGTCACCGGCCTCGACGGGGCCGCGGCCGTGCTCGCCGGGTCCCGGGTCGTGCTGTGGGCGGGAGGTGACGCGGCCGACCACGCCGACGCGGTCGCCGCGCTCGCGGTGCACCTCGCCGCGCCGGTCGTCGCGAGCTTCCGGGGACGCGGCGTGCCGCCCACCGGGCACCCCGCCGCGGTCGGCCTGCCGCCGCACGAGCCCGAGCCCGCGGCGCTGATCGCCTCGGCCGACGTCCTGCTCGCCGTCGGCGGCGACCTCGACGGCATGAACACCCGCAACTGGACGATGCCGCGCCCGCCGCGGCTGGTGCTCGTCGACGCCGCCCCGCCCGTCGACCCGCCGGAGTGGGCGGCGGACGCGACCGTCACCGGACCCCTGGACGCGGCGCTGGCCGGCCTCGTCGCGCGCACCCCCGCCGCGCCGGGACGGGCCCCGGCGGGCCTGCGCGAGGCCGTGCTCGACCGCCTGCGCACCGACCCCGCCACCGCCGAGGCCGTCACCCTGCTCGACGCGGTCGAGCACGCCCGGACGCCCGACACCGTCCTGGTCTGCGACATGGCCGTCGCCGGGTACTGGGTCGGCGGGTACGCCGCGGCGCCCGCACCGCGACGGCTCGCCTACCCCGTCGGCTGGGGCACGCTCGGCTTCGGCCTGCCCGCCGCGCTCGGGGCGGCGGCCGCGGGCCACCCGGTGATCGCGGTGTGCGGCGACGGCGGGCTGATGATGGCGCTGGGCGAGCTGGCCACGCTGGTGCAGGAGCGGCTGCCGGTCGCCGTCCTCGTCGTCGACGACGGCGGCTACGGGATGCTGCGCTACGACCAGCGGCGCGCCGGGCACCCCGAACGGGGCGTCGACCTCGTGACGCCCCACTTCCCCGCGCTCGCCGCCGCGTTCGGCCTCCCCGCGACCGACGTGGCGTCGGTGGCGGAGCTGCGCGGGCCCCTGGCCGCCGCGGTCGCGTCGGGCGGGCCGCACCTGCTGCGCGTCCCGGCCGTCCTGCTGCCCCCGCGCACGACCTCGCCCCGCTGGGCGGAGTGAGCCACTGATGTGACGCAGAGCACAGTGCTCTGCGACCTTTCGCGATATATCGTGATGGCACACGAGCTACTCAGTGCTATCGGAGCAGGAGGCTCGCAACGTCCAGGAGACACGACATGAACAGCCCACGATTCCGGGGACGCCCCCGGCACCCGCGCTTCGGCGCACCCGACACCGCCGGTCCCGGCCCGTTCGCCCGTCCCCCGTTCGCCGGCCCGGCCGACGACGGCACCGACGGACCGCACCGCCACGGCGGCCCCCGCGGCCGACGGCACGGCGGGCCCCGCTTCGGCGGCCCCGGCTTCGGCGGCCCGCCGTTCGGCCCGGGCGGCCGCGGCGGCCCGTTCCCCGGCGGCCCGCGCGGCCGTCGCGGACGCCGCACCTCGCGCGGTGACATCCGCGCCGCCGTCCTCGCCCTGCTCGCCGAGCAGCCGCGACACGGCTACGAGATCATCCAGGAGATCGCCGAGCGGTCCGGTGGCGCCTGGCGCCCCAGCCCCGGCTCGGTCTACCCCACCATCTCCCAGCTCGAGGACGAGGGACTGGCCTCGGTCGAGAAGACCGACGGCCGCCGGGTCGTCTCGCTCACCGCGGCCGGCACGACCTACGTCGCCGAGCACCGCACCGAGCTCGACGCGGTCTGGGAGCAGGTCGGCCGCAGCGCCGAGGAGTGGGCCGACGGCGAGGCGGGCGAGCTGTGGGAGCAGCTCGGCCAGCTCCACGCCGCCGCGCAGCAGGTACTGGCCGCCGGCACGCCGGACCAGGTCACCGCGGCCACCACGGCGCTGACCGAGGCCCGCAAGACGATCTACCGGCTGCTCGCCGAGTAGCCGCCGCCCGTCCCCACCCGGCCCGAGTTGCAGGAAGGCCACCTCGCCGCCACGTCATGGCGGCGAGGTGGCCTTCCTGCCGTCGGGGAGGGGGAGGCGGGGGCCGGTCAGCAGTCCCGCAGCTCCGGGCTCTGGTTGAGCACCTGGCCGCGGGGGCTGATGAACTCGCGGTAGACCGCCGAGTCCACGTCGGCCGGGGCGAACGCGGCCACGCGGTGGCAGTTCTGGAACGCGAGCACCACGCCGAAGTGCCGCTCCAGCGCCCCGCGGATCGCGTTGCTGGCCAGTGCGCGCAGCAGCTGCCCGCGCTCCTGCTCGGACGGCGGCGGCACCTCGTGCTCCCCGAACGGCTTGCCCGGGGCCCGGTCCGCCACGGCGGCCGAGACCGTCGACCAGGCGTAGGGCAGCGAGTCGCGGACGACGGCGACGAACTGCGCGTCGTCCAGCTCGCCGCGCGCGGCGGCGTCGAGCACCGGGGTGGGGACGTCGAGCGACATGCGGTTCTCCTAGCGGGTGGCGGTGGACAGCACCCCGGGCACGAAGCCGGGGTCGATCTGGGCGGCGAGGTCGGTGCCGACGGCCCGGTTGCCCCAGGCCCGGGCGTTGCGCAGGTGGAACTCGACGGTGCCGCGGTGGTAGGCGGCCCAGTCGCGCCGGCGGGCGTCGAGGGCGCTGCGGACGGCGTCGAGCGCCGCGAGGTTCGCCGGCTCGAGCGCGGCGACCGGCTCGACGCTCCCCCGCTCCGCGGCCCGCACCCACGCCGACTGCCCGAACCAGCCGATCAGCGCGTCCCCGACCTGCTCCCGCAGGTAGTCGACGTCGGCGACGTCGGCGACCTTGTTGCCCAGCACGGCGAGCGCCACGCCGTGCCCGGCCGCGTGCTCGGCGTACTGCCGGAACACCCCGACGCCGCGCCGGGTCGGCTCGCTGACCAGGACCGTCAGGTCGAAGCGGGTGAACAGGCCGGACGCGAAGGCGTCGGCACCCGCGGTCATGTCGACGACGACGTACTCGCCCGGACCGTCGACGAGGTGGTTGAGGTAGAGCTCCACCGCGCCGGTCTTGGAGTGGTAGCAGGAGACGCCGATGTCGGCCTCGTCGAACTCGCCGGTGACGAGGTGGCGCACCCCGGCGACCTCGACGGAGTACCGGGTGAGCAGCTCGCCCGCGGGGTCGAGGTCGAGCATCCGCGACCCCGTGCCCGGCGGCGTGGTCTTGATCATGGAGTCGGCCGAGGCGATCCGCGGGTTCGTGCCGCGCAGGTGGTCCTTGAGCCAGACGAGGTCCGACCCCAGCGGGCGCGGCGGCTCCCCGTCGTACCCGAGCGCCTGGCCCAGGTGCTGGTTGATGTCGGCGTCGATCGCCAGCACCGGGTGCCCCTGCTCGGCGAGGTGACGGCTGAACACCGCCGCCGACGTCGTCTTCCCGCTACCGCCCTTGCCGACGAACGCGATGCGCACCCGGCCTCCCCTCACTCGTCCCGACCCTGCCAGAACGGTGATGATAAGCGTTGTCACTTTCGGGTGAGAGCGCTCGGGGGTGGGCGACGGTGCGTCAGCGGCGGCGGCGCGCCAGCACCTCGCGCAGCGGCGGGACGACGACGCCGTCGGCCGCGAGCTTGCGCCGGGCCCGGCGTCGGGCGACGAGGATCCCGACCGTCGCGAACGCCCAGATCACGTACTGCACCGTCCACGCCGCCCGGAACGCCTCCGGCGAGTACCCGCCCGCACTGAGCCCGAGCACCACACCGACGGCCTGCGCGACCAGCAGCGACGCGAGGAACCCGCCGATGTTGACGATCCCGACCGCGGTGCCCTGGCGGTGGCCGGGGTTGAACGTGCGCGCGTAGTCGAAGCCGATCATCGAGCCCGGGCCGCCGAGCGCCAGCACCACGACGAGCCCGACGAGCAGCCAGTGCGGGGCGGGCGGCGGCACCAGCAGCACGACCGTCCAGGTGCCGGCCGTCAGCGCGATGACGGCGAGCACCAGCCAGGAGCGCCGCAGCGGGTGGCGGGCGGTGAACTCGCCGAACAGCGGCCCCGCGACGATCCCGACGGCGACGAACAGCGTCAGCAGGGCGCTCGCCTGTCCGGAGCTGAACCCCTGCCCGGCGACCAGGTAGGGCACGCCCCACAGCAGCGCGAACACCGTGCCGGAGAACTGGGTGCCCATGTGGGTCCAGAGCCCGAGCCGCGTGCCCGGTTCGCGCCAGGACTTCTTCAGCCCGTCGACGATCTCCCGCGGCGACGGCGCTGGCGGCGGCGGGGCGGCCCCCGGCGGGCGGTTGCGGACGACGAGCAGCACCGCGATCGCGACGAACACGCCGAGCGCCGCGGCCGAGAGGAACGCGGTCGTCCAACCCGGCCCGTAGAGCAGCGCGGCGAGCGGCAGCGCGGAGAGCACCTGCCCGAGCTGCCCGAGCAGGCCGGTGAGCTGCGTCATCAGCGGGACCCGGCGCACCGGGAACCAGGCGTTGACGACGGCGAGCACGCTGATGAACGTCAGCGCGTCCCCGGTGCCGACGAGCACGCGCGCGGCGATGGCCAGCGGCAGCGACGTGGCCAGCGCGAGCGCGACCTGCCCGGCCGCCATCGTCAGCGCCCCGACCACGACGAGCCGCTTGGCCCCGAACCGGTCGAGCAGCACGCCGACCGGGATCTGCAGGCTCGCGTAGACCAGCAGCTGCAGCACCACGAACCCGGACAGGACCGCGGGCGGGGCGGCGAACCGGTCGGCCGCCTCCAGCCCGGCGACGCCGAACGAGGTGCGGTGCATGACACCGACGAGGTAGGCCGACAGGGCGACGACCCACACCGCCCAGATGCGGCGGGAGGGGGTCGTCCTCGGCGTCGAGGTGGGGGCGAGCGCGTCCATGTCCCACCCATGGTGCGCGATGGGGGGCCGGAACGGGATGCTGTGCGGGCAGGTTCACGTTGTGCGAATGGACCGCCGTCGGAAAGTGGGAGGTGCGCGGTGCTGGAACCGGCCGAGCTGTACGAGATCGTGGACGACGCCCCGGCGCTCGAGGAGCCCGTGCTGATCGTGGCGCTGGACGGTTTCGTCGACGCCGGCAACGCCGGGCGACTGGCGCTGGAGGCGCTGGAGACCAGCGGGAGCTCGTCGACGACGATCGTGAGGTTCGACGTCGACCAGCTCGTCGACTACCGGTCGCGGCGGCCCCCGCTGCGCTTCGAGTCCGACCGCTGGGCGGCCTACCACGGGCCCGAGCTCGACATCGTCGCGCTCACCGACACCGCCGACACGCAGTACCTGCTGCTGTCGGGCCCCGAGCCGGACACGCAGTGGGAGCGGTTCTCCGCGGCCGTCGAGCAGCTGGTGCAGCGGCTCGGCGTCCGGCTGGTGATCAACCTCACCGCGATCCCGATGGCCGTGCCGCACACCCGACCCATCGGGGTCACCGTGCACGGCACGCGCCCGGAGCTGACCGAGGGCCACGAGGCCTGGTTCGCCACCGCCGAGGTGCCCGGCAGCGCGGTCGCGCTGATGGAGTTCCGGCTCGGCGAGGCGGGGCACGACGCGATGGGCTTCGCGGTGCACGTCCCGCACTACCTCGCCCGCTCGGAGTACCCGCAGGCCGCGCGCGTGCTGCTCGACCACGTCGGGCTCGCCGCCGGGCTCTACCTGCCGACCGAGTCGCTCTCGGCCGCCGCGGAGCGCGCGGAGGCGGAGATCGCCGAGCAGGTCGCGGGCTCCGAGGAGGTGGCGCAGGTCGTCTCCGCCCTGGAGCGGCAGTACGACACGGTGTCGTCCGGGCGCGGCGAGCGCGGCGGCATGGGCCTGTCCGGCGAGCTGCCCAGCGCCGACGAGCTCGCGGCCGAGGTGGAGAAGTTCCTGGCCGACCAGGACGACGAGAAGGACGGCGACGGGGGCCCGGGGCCGGTCACCCCGGGCTGACCTGCCGCCCCCCGCTCAGACGCGCGTCTCGCAGTTGCGCAGCACGTCCCCGGCGTCGGCGCGCACGACGTCGACGCCGGGTCCACAGTCGACGACGTCGACCTCGCCGTCGGCGACCCGCACGTCGTCGTCCCCGGCACCCGCCGAGACGACGTCGCGCCCGGCTCCGGCGTCGATCACGTCGGCGCCCGCCCCGGCGTCGATCGTGTCGGCGTCGGCGCCGCCGGAGATCTCGTCGGCCCCGTCGCCGGTGCGCAGGACGTCGCGCCCGGCTCCGCCCAGGACGCAGTCGTCGCCGCCCAGCAGGTCCGCGGCGTCGTCCCCGCCGAGCAGGTCGACGCGGTCGCCCGCCGCCGTGCCGCGGACGACGTCGCCCCGCGCGGTGCCCGTGCGGCCCGGCTGCGGCGCGCTCTGGCACGCCGTGCGCCGCACCGGCTCGAAGTCGTAGGTGGTGGTCGTGCCGGCGGAGGTGAACCGGGCGGTGTCGAAGGCGCCCGCGATCCCCGCGTCGTTCGACGAGGTGTCGCCCGCGTTGAGCGCGACCAGGAACGCCGTGCTGCCCGCCGGGAGGTCGTCGAGGGAGTCGCCGCAGGTCAGGTCCTCGCGCGCGGTCACGGCCGTCGCCGCGGTGGACGCCCCGAGGGTGAGCGTGTGCCAGCCGTCGCCGCCGGCGGTCGCCGCGTAGTCGTAGCGGCACTCGTAGAAGCTCGCGGGCGGGGTCGCGTCCTGCGCGCTGTCGACGTAGACGTTGACGTAGTACTGCTCGGGCGCCTTGTTCGCCGCCGCCGGGTCGATGTAGTAGTCGACCGACAGGCCGAGCGTCGCGGTCGGCAGCGTCACCAGGCGCTGGATGATGAACTTGCTCGCCGCCGGGGTCGCCGCGATCGGCCCGAACCGCACCGCCCCCGTGCCGCTGGTCTGCGGGCCCGCCACGAACTCGTAGGCCGTGGCGTTGGGAGCGGGCGAGACCGCCCAGCCCTTCAGGTCGTCGGGGGTGACGACGACCGTCGTGCCGGGCTGGGCGGCGGACGCCGCGGCGGGGGCGAGGACGAGCGCGGCGGCGACGGACGCGACGGCGAGTCCGGTGCGGGCGAGGGTGGGGTTCATGGCGGCGGCTCCTGGTGACGAGGCGTGGTGACCTGTCCCCGGGGTTCGCCGGCCCGCGACCGTCCGTTAGCGCCGTTCGCCACGGTTCACTCGGCCGAATGGAGCAGCTTGACTCCTGACTACCCCACGACGTCGAGCGCGGCGCCGACGATGCTGTCGGCGTCGAGGCCGTGGTGGCGGAACACCGACTCGAGGTCGCCGGACTGCCCGAAGCGCGAGACGCCCAGGTGGGTGGCCGGGACGCGGTTGATCCCGGCCAGGAACGCGAGCGTGTGCGGGTGCCCGTCGAGCACCGTGACCAGCGGGGCCGCGCGGCGCGCCGGGAAGGCGGCGTCGAGGATCCAGCTCTCGGCGTCGCCGCGACCGGCGCGGGCCTGCACGGCGTCGAACACGAGCCCGGGGCTCGTCACGCAGACGACGTCGCACGGGTGGCCCTGCGCCTCCAGGCGCTCCGCCGCGGCGAGCGCCTCCGGCACCACCGCCCCCATCACCGCGATCGTCACGGCCGGGGCCGCGGCGCTGCGGCGCAGCGGGTACGCGCCCGCGACGACCTGACGCCGCCTGCGCTCCCGCGCGGCCGGGTCGGCGGGCATCGCGGCGAGCGACTGGTCGACCGGGCGCGTCGAGAGCCGCAGGTAGGCCGACCGGCCGCCGGGGCGGCCGAGCCGGGCCAGCGACGCCAGCAGGGTCCACTCGACGTCGATCGCGAACGCGGGCTCGTAGCTCGTGCAGTCCGGCTGCTCCAGGCCCACCGACGGCGTGGTGATCGACTGGTGCGCGCCGCCCTCCGGGGCCAGCGCGACCCCGGACGGCGTGCCGACCAGGATCGACTGCCCGCCCGCGTACATCCCGAACGACCACGGCTCCAGCGCGCGCTCGACGAACGGGTCGTAGAGGACGCCGATGGGCAGCAGCGGGGCGCCCCAGCGGCTCCAGGTGGCCCCCAGCTCGCCGAGCAGCCCCACCAGGTTGGTCTCGGCGATGCCCAGCTCCAGGTGCTGGCCGTCGGGGCGCTCGCGCCAGTGCAGGATCGTCTCGGGGTCGTCGGCGAACCAGTCGACCTGCTCGCGCGCGGCCCACACCCCGACCTTGTTGACCCAGCCGCCGAGGTTGGTGGAGCTCGACACGTCCGGGCACAGCGTGACGACCCGCTTCGCCGCCTCGGGGGCGGCGCGGGTGAGGTCGAGCAGCGCCCGGCCCAGCGCCGCCTGCGTGGTGGCGGTGCCGGACGGGGTGCGCCCGATGTCGGTGGGCAGCGCCGGGACCGCCTCGACGGTGACGGGCTCGCGCCGCAGCCGCTCCCCCACCTCCGCGCACACGGCGGCGGCCGCGTCGTCGGCCAGCGGCGCCCACGGGTCCTCGACGTCGGCGCCGACGGCGGCGGCCAGCTCCGCGAACTGCTCGTGGGTGAGCAGCGACGAGTGGTTCTGCGGGTGTCCCTCGCTGGCCAGGCCGTGGCCCTTGACGGTGTAGGCGAAGACCACCGTGGGCCGGGTGTCGTCGATCGCGGCGAACGCGGTGCGCAGGGCGCTGAGGTCGTGGCCGCCGAGGTTGCGGATGGCCGCGTGCAGCGTCGGGTCGTCGAGGCCGGCGACGAGCTCGGCGAGCTTCGCGTCGTCCCCGGGGAGCCGTTCGCGCAGCTGGGCCGGGGTGCAGCGGAGCAGCCGCTGGTACTCCGGGTTGGGCATCTCGTCGATCCGGGCACGCAGGGCGTCGCCGCCGGGGCGGGTGAACAGCTCCTCCAGCAGTGCCCCGTACTTGACGGTGAGGACCTGCCAGCCCGCGGCGTCGAACATGCCCTGCAGACGGGTGGCCCCGATGTTGGGGACGACGCGGTCGAGGCTCTGCCGGTTGAGGTCGACGATCCAGACGATCTCGCCGAGGTCGCCGACCATCGGGTCGAGGACGGCCTCCCAGCAGGCGCCCTCGTCGAGCTCGGCGTCGCCGACCAGGGAGTACTGACGGCCCTCCCCCGCCCGGACGTAGCGGCGGGCGATCGCGCCCCAGATCGGGGCGGTGGCGCCGATGCCGACCGAGCCCGTCGAGTAGTCGACGGGGTCGGGGTCCTTGGAGCGGCTCGGGTAGCTCTGCAGGCCGCCGAACTCGCGCAGCGTCTCCAGCTTCTCCGCGGGCAGCTCGCCGAGGAGGTGGTTGATCGCGTGCAGGACGGGCGAGGCGTGCGGCTTGACCGACACCCGGTCCTCGCGCCGCAGGTGCTCGAACCAGAGCGCGGTCATGATCGTCACCATCGACGCGCTCGACGCCTGGTGCCCGCCGACCTTCAGCCCGCTCGGGTTCGGCCGCACCCGGTTGGCGTGGTGCACGATCGCGGTCGCCAGCCACAGGACCCGCTGCTCGATGGTGCGCAGGACGTCGTCGCTCATCCCCCCACTGCACCACCGGGACGAGGTGTGCACAACCGAGGACGTTCTCGTTGGGCAGAACGCCCGCGTCCTGCTCGATCTCGGGCAGAATGCCCGGCGTGGACGCCACCGACGCCCGTCTGCTGCAGGCCCTGACCGACGCGCCGCGCGCGTCGGTGCTCGCGCTGGCGCAGCGGCTCGGGATCTCCCGCAACACCGTGCAGGCGCGGCTGGCCGCCCTGGAGGCCCGCGGCGTGCTCGGTTCCTTCGAGCGGCGGATCGACCCGGCGGCGCTGGGCTACCCGCTCACCGCGTTCGTCTCGGTGCAGGTCGTGCAGCGGCGCCTGGCCGACGTCGCCGACGCGCTGGAGCGGGTGCCGGAGGTCGTCGAGGTGCTGGGGCTGTCGGGCGAGGCCGACCTGCTCTGCCAGGTCGTCGCCCGCGACGCCGACGACCTCTACCGCATCGCCGGGCAGCTCCTGGCCACCGACGGGGTGGAGCGCACGACCACCTCGCTGGTGATGCGGCGGCTCGTCGAGCACCGCCTCGGACCGCTGCTGGAGCGGATCAGCGGCGTGTGACAACCGCGCGGCGATCGCGCTCCTGCGGTTGACGTCCCCGGTGAACGGGGCGGATCGTGTCGTGAACGACCGAATGGTCCGTCCGGGGGACTCCGGACGGGCGCAGGACACGAGCCGTGAGGGGGAGGCCCCGTTCCACCGGGGCCGACGACGATGACCATTCAGGAGACACCGCGCAGCGAGGAGCCCGTCTCGGACGGGCCGGCCTCCGACGTCCTGGCGGCCCCGGCCGCCGACCAGCGCCATCCCGTCGACCGCGTCATCTTCGGCGTCGCCGCCGTGCTGGTGATCGCGTTCATCGTCTGGGGGGCCTCGTCCACCGACACGCTCAGCGCGGTCGCCTCCACCGTCCTGTCCGGCATCATGAACGCCGGTGGCTGGGCGTTCGTGCTGGCCGCGAGCGGGTTCGTCGTGTTCGCGCTCTACCTGGCGTTCAGCCGGTTCGGCAAGATCCCGCTCGGCCGCGACGACGAGGGCCCGGAGTTCCGGACCGTCTCGTGGATCGCGATGATGTTCAGCGCCGGCATGGGCATCGGCCTGATGTTCTACGGCGTGAGCGAGCCGCTGTCGCACTTCACCTCTCCCCCGCCCGGGACGGTGGCCGCGGGCGACCCGGCGGCGCTCGACGTCGCCATGGCCACCACGCTGTTCCACTGGACGCTGCACCCGTGGGCCATCTACGCGGTGGTCGGCCTCGCGATCGCGTACTCGACGTTCCGCCGCGGGCGCCGCCAGCTGATCAGCTCCGCGTTCGCGCCGCTGCTCGGCGAGAAGCGCACCGAGGGCCCGCTGGGCAAGGCCATCGACATCCTCGCGATCTTCGCGACGCTGTTCGGCTCGGCCGCCTCGCTCGGGCTGGGCGCGCTGCAGATCGGTGCGGGCCTGCAGATCAACGGCTTCCCCGTCCCCGACGCGATCAAGCCGCTGCTCGTCGGCATCATCGCGGTGCTGACGATCGCGTTCGTCTGCTCCGCCGTCACCGGCGTCGCCAAGGGCATCCAGTGGCTGTCCAACATCAACATGGTGCTGGCGGGCGTGCTCGCCGTCGTCGTGTTCGTCGGCGGGCCGACCATCCTCATCCTCAACCTGCTGCCCACCGCGATCGGCGACTACGTCGGCAACCTCTCCGAGATGGCCTCGCGCACCGCGGCCAACGGCGGCGACCCGACGGCCGAGTGGCTGTCGGGCTGGACCGTCTTCTACTGGGCCTGGTGGATCTCCTGGACGCCGTTCGTCGGCATGTTCATCGCCCGGATCAGCCGCGGGCGCTCGATCCGCCAGTTCGTCACCGGCGTCATCCTCATCCCGAGCGCGGTGAGCCTCGTCTGGTTCGCGATCTTCGGCGGGGCGGCCATCGACCAGCAGCGCGCGGTCGACCCGACCGGCGCCGTGGGCCTGGCGTCCCAGTCGACCGAGGGCCAGCTGTTCGGGCTGCTCGGCTCGATGCCGGGCGGCAGCCTGCTCAGCATCCTCGCGATGGTGCTCATCGCGATCTTCTTCGTCTCCGGCGCCGACGCCGCGTCGGTGGTCATGGGCACCCTGTCCTCGCGCGGCTCGATCGAGCCCGCGCGCTGGGTGGTGATCTTCTGGGGCATCGTGATGGGCGGGATCGCCATCATCATGCTGCTGGTCAGCCCCGGCGACGAGGCGCTGCAGGGCATCCAGAACATCACGATCATCATGGCCGCGCCGTTCGCGATCGTGATGGTGGCGCTGTGCGTCGCGCTCACCAAGGACCTGCGCGACGACCCCCTGATGCGGCGGGACGTCCGCTCCCAGGAGGCCGTCGAGCAGGCGGTGGTGTACGGCACCCGGAACTACGGGGACGACTTCCACCTGTCGGTGAAGAAGATCAAGGAGTAGGCGCGGTCTCCAGCACGACCTTGCCGGTGACGCGGCGCTCGTCGATCGTGGCGAGCGCCGCGTCCGCCTTCTCCAGCGGGAACGTCGCGCTGATCAGCGGGTCCAGCGCGCCGGAGCGCAGGTGCGGCTCCAGGTCGGCCCACTGCTCCGCGACGTAGCCGGGGCGGCCGAGGGCGAACGCGCCCCAGCCGACGCCGACGACGTCGACGTTGTTGAGCAGCAGCCGGTTCACCTTGACCGTGGGGATGTCCCCCGCGGTGAACCCGACGACCAGCAGCCGGCCCTCGGGGCGCAGGCAGCGCAGGGAGTCGGTGAAGCGGTCGCCGCCCACCGGGTCGACGACCAGGTCGACGCCGCCGAGCTCCTTGACCGCGTCGCGGAAGCCGTCGGCGAGGACGGTGTGCGTGGCCCCGGCCGCCCGGGCGACCTCGGCCTTCTCCGGCGTCGACACGACGGCGACCACCTCGGCGCCGAGCGCGGCCGCGAGCTGGACGCACGCGGTGCCGACGCCGCCCGCCGCGCCCTGCACGAGCACCCGCTGCCCGGCCTCGAGCCGGCCGCGGCGGCGCAGCGCGAACTGCGCGGTGAGGTAGTTCATCGGCAGGCAGGCGCCCGCGGCGAAGGAGACCTCGTCGGGGAGCGGGAAGACGTGGTCGGCGTGCACGGCCACCACCTCGGCGAACGCGCCGATCGTGGTGAACGCGCAGACGCGGTCGCCCGCGCTCACCGCGGCCCCCTCCGGGGCCTCGCGCACCACGCCGGCGATCTCCGAGCCGAGCGTGAACGGCGGGTCGGGCTTGTACTGGTAGAGCCCCTTGCTCTGCAGCACGTCGGGGAAGTTCACGCCCGCCGCGCGCACGTCGACCAGGACCTGGTCGGCCCCGCGCTCCGGCTCGGGGACCTCCCGCACCTCCACCGCCGCCGGGCCCTCCAGCCGCACCACCTGCACTGCGCGCACGCGCCACCTCCGCTTCGTCGTCGACGGTCATCCTGCACCGGGAGCGGGCGGCGGCGCAGGGCTCAGGCGGGGACGCCGTCGCCGTAATGCGCGGAGTGGCGGCTGCGGGTCAGCTCCTCCACCAGGGTCGTCAGCCAGCCGTCGACGCGCTGCTGGACGCGCTCGAGCCCGTCGAGCTCGCAGGCGAGGTCCAGCGCGTCCCCTCCGCCGCCGTCGAGGGCCCGGCGCAGGTCGCCCCGCACGCGCTCGATCCGGGCGCGGCAGCCGTCGGCGGTCTCGACGTGGGCGTCGAGGCGGGTGCGCTGGTCGTCGGAGATCCCGGACGGGACCGAGGCGACGAGCTGCTCGAGGCGGTGTGGGTGCACGGATCTCCCCCTGCTGTGATCGTGGTCACCGACGACGCTAGATCGCCCGGGCTGTTCACGGAAGGCCCCTACGGTCACCGGCGTGGCGTACCTCGGCGACACCGCCCTGTTCCTGCGCGAGTTCGCCCGCGACCCGCTGCACACCGCGGCGGTGGCCCCCAGCTCGTCCGCGCTGGCCACGGCCATGGTCGCGGCCGTCCCGGCGGGGGCGACGGTCGTCGAGCTCGGGCCCGGCACCGGCGCGTTCACCCGCGCGCTGCGGGAACGGGCCCCCGCGCGGCACCTCGCCGTCGAGCTCAACCCGCGCTGGGCGACGCTGATCACGCAGCGGCACCCCGACGTCGACGTGGCCGTCGCCGACGCCCGCACGCTGCCCGCGCTGCTCGCGGAGCGGGGGATCCCGCAGGTGGACGCCGTGGTCAGCGGCCTGCCGTGGGTCGCGTTCGCCGACGGCTCGCTGCACCGGGTGATCGCCGACGCCCTCGCCCCCACCGGCGTGTTCACCCAGTTCGCCTACTCCGCCACGCGCTGGGCGCCGCCCGCCCGCCGGCAGCTCGCCGACCTCCGGACCCACTTCGCCCAGGTCGTGACCACGCCGGTCGTCTGGCGGAACCTGCCGCCCGCCGTGGTCCGCGAGGCACGCACGCCGGTGCGCCGCTGAGTCACCCCACCCCCGTCGATCGCCGCGATCGGGCAGTGCCAAGGTGGGTCGAGTGCGACTCGTATTCGGCCCGGAGGACGTGGAGGTCTACGCCGCTGCCCGCGACCGGCTGCGGCTGCACATCGTCGCCTGGGCCCGGCGCCGGGGCATCGAGGTGGAGCCCGCGCTCGTCGCCGCCGCGCTGGACCACAAGCACGGCGTCGACGGCCGGCTGGCGCACTGGACCCGCGCCCACGTGGCCGACGCGCTCGCCGTCTGGTTCCCCCGCACGGTGGCGCTGCGCGACGACGACCGCGACGCCGTCCCCGTCGCCCTGCACGCGCTGATCGGGTTCCTCGCCGAGCACGACTGGCTCGACTCCCGCTCGGCCCCGGCCGCCGAGCTGCACGCCCAGGTCGACGGCTCCACCCCCGCCCTGCACGACGCGCTCGACGACGAGCGCAACCACGACCTCGGCACGTTCTGGGCCGTGCAGATGCTGCGCCACGGCGTGCCGACCGGTGACGCGGCCGCGGTCACCCGGTTCCTGGAGCGGGTCGACCGCGGGGAGCTGGAGATCGACCGGGCCGCGCTCGCGGAGATCACCAGCCGCCAGCGGGTCCCCGAGCAGTCCCCTCCTCCCCCGCTGCTGCCGGTGATCCTGCCCGGGGCGGCGCACCTGCTGGCCGCGGCCGACTCGTCGGTGGCGCTGTCGCGGCTGCGCGCGTTCACCCGCTGGGTGCGGGCCGGGCGCGCGGTCACCCGCGAGGGGCACCTGCTGCTCGGCGACGCCCGGTCGGTGGCCGAGCAGCTCGACCTCGACCACTTCTCCCGCGCCCGCGCCCGCACCAGCGACGACCTGCCCGAGATCACGCTGCTGCTGACCTGGGCGAAGCAGGCCCGGCTGGTGCGGATCGTCAACGGGCGGCTGGTGCAGGTCAAGAGCGCGGCCCCGCTGCTGAGCCGGCCGATCGAGATGTGGCGGCGCGCGTTCGAGGCCGTCGGGCGGATCGGTGAGCACTTCGGCGGCAGCAACGTGTTCGGGGCCCCGTCGCTGTTCGGGATGAGCCTGGGCGAGGCGCTGCCGCTGCTGCTGCACCAGCTCTACGCGGCGGGCGGCGACCCGATCCCGGTCGAGCGCTTCCACCGGGCCGTGCGCGAGACCGTCAACCGGCGGATGGGGTGCGTGGTCGACGACCTCGCCGGCGACGTCGAGCAGCGGCTGTGGCGCCGCGACGTCACCGCACTGCTCGACGCACTGGAGCTGCTCGGCGCCGTGCACCTCTCGGAGAGCCTCGACACCGACGACCACGAGGAGCTCGCCGAGCTCGCCGGCCGCGACGACCCGGACCCGACGTGGGTGGAGCTCACGCCGATCGGGCTGTGGGCGGTGCACGAGATGCTCGTCGACTCCGGGGTGCACGTGCCGGTGGTCGGCGAGCTGGCCGACGAGGACGTCGAGTACGTGTGCGTCCGGATGGCCCGTGCGCGCCCCGAGGTGGCCGACGCCGAGCTGGCCGCGTGGGTCGCCGCCCGTCCGGGGCGGGCCGCCGCGCAGGAGCTCCTGCGCTTCCTCAACCGGGTGGAGGAGCCGCGGCACCGGGAGCTGGCGCTGCGCGCGCTGGCCCGCACCGGCAGCCCGGCCCGCGAGCGCAGCAGGCGCGCGCACCGGCCGGTCGCGACCGGGGCCCAGCCGCGGGTGGAGTGCGACGCGCGGGCGCGGCGGCCCTGATCCCCTGCCCGGTGTGCCGGGTCAGCGACGCTCGGCGGGGCGCCGGGTCCGACGCCGCCAGAGCGTGAGGGCCCAGACCCCGTAGACGCCGAGCGTGGCGACGACGATCGCCGTGCCCGACTCCGCGAGCCCCAGCCCGAGCGCCACCAGGAGCACCGCGACCAGCACGACCGGCAGCGTGAGGACGAGCAGCGTCGTGGTGCGGCCGGAGCCCCAGCGGCGCGGGCGCAGCGCACCGGCCGTCAGCGTGCCGAACAGGGTGCCGCTGAGCGTCCAGAACAGCAGGCCGGTCTCGAAGGAGACGTTCTCCAGCACCAGGAAGTGCGCCACCGCCCCGAGCAGCAGCGCCGTGGCCAGCAGCGCGCGCCGGGGGCGCGGCGGTGGGGTCGCCTCGGCGGGTTCCGGGGCCGGCCACGGGGCGTCGGGGCCGGGACCCTGCCCGGGTCCGGAGGCCGGACGGCTCTGGAGGGGACGGCTCTGGGGCGGGAGGCTCTGGGGCGGGAGGCCGGGCGCCGGACCGTTCGCGACCGGACGGTACGGGGCCGAACGGTCCGGCCCGCCGTCGCTCGCCGGCCGACCGTCCGGGATCCGGCCGTCGGGGACCCGGCTGTCGGGGGCCCGGCTGTCGGGGGCCCGGCTGTCGGGGGCCCGGCTGTCGGGGGCCCGGCCGTCGGGGGCCCGGCCGTCGGGGCGCGGGAAGGAGGCCGGGGCCGGGTGCTGCGCGCCCGCCGGCACGGGCACCGTCGCGGGATCCGGGACGCGCTCGGGGTCGAGTGCGGCGCGGGCGTCGGCGGCGAGCTCCCCCGCGGTGGGGTACCGCTGCGCCGGGTCCTTCGCCATCGCCCGCGCCACGACGGCGTCGAGCCCGGGCGGGGCGCCGTGCTCGGACGGGCGCGGCGGGGCGTCGCGCACGTGGGCGTTCATCAGCGCGGCGGGCTCGCGGTCCGGGAACGGGCGGCGCCCGGTCAGCGACTCGAAGAGCAGACAGCCCAGCGCGTAGACGTCGGAGCGGCCGTCGACGTCGAGACCGCCGAACCGCTCGGGCGCCATGTAGTCGAGCGTGCCGACGGTGGCACCGCTGGCCGTCAGCGACCCGCCCGAGGTCTGCCGGGCGATGCCGAAGTCGCCGAGGTAGGCGAACCGGGGCGTGCTCGGGCGGTCGCGGGTGAGGAACACGTTGGCGGGCTTGACGTCGCGGTGCACCAGCCCGGCCTCGTGCGCGGCGTCGAGCGCGCTCGCGACCTGCCCGATCATCACGACGGCGGACTCGGCGTCGAGGGGGCCGGAGCCGGACAGGACGGCGGCGAGGTCGTCGCCGTCGACGAAGCGCATGTCGAGGAACAGCTGCCCGTCGATCTCGCCGTGCTTGTGGATCGGGACGACGTGCGGGTCGGTGAGCTGCGCCGCCACCAGCGCCTCCCGGCGGAACCGCTGCCGGTACTCGGGATCGGCGGACAGGTCGGCGGTGAGCACCTTGAGGGCGACCGTGCGGGCGAGGTCGGTGTCGAAGGCGCGGAAGACCCGGCCCATGCCGCCCTGCCCGAGCAGACCGTCGAGCCGGTAGGGACCGAACATCTCCGACGCCACCCAGCCTCCGTCCCCGAACCGCCCGGTGAGCCTACCCGCGCGGGTGCATGATGGCCGGATGTCGCGGATCGATCACGGCTTCCCCGTCGGCGGCGACGAGTGCGCGGCGTGGCTCTACCGCCCCGACCCCGACCCCGACCGCGCCGACGGCCCCGTCCCCGCCGTGGTCCTCGCCCACGGTTTCGGGATGACCCGCGACTGCCGCCTCGACGCCTGGGCGCGGCGGTTCGCCGCGGCCGGGTTCGCCGCGCTGGTGTTCGACTACCGCGGCTTCGGCGACTCCGGCGGCCGGCACCGGCAGGTCCTCGACATCGCCGCGCAGCGGGCCGACTGGCGGGCCGCCGTCGCGCACGTGCGGGCCACCGACGGGATCGACCCCGACCGCGTCGCGCTGTGGGGCACCTCCTTCAGCGGCGGGCACGTGCTGTCGGTCGCCGCGGACGACCCGCGGCTGGCCGCCGTCGTCGCGCAGGTGCCCTTCGTCGACGGCCCGGCGCTGCTGCGCGGCGCCCGGCGCGGGCCCCGCGAGCCCGGCGCGCTCGCGGCCCGGGTCCGGCACACCGCCCGGCTCGTCGGGGCCGCGCTGGGCGACGAGGTGCGCGGCCGGCTCGGGCGCGCCCCGCTGCTGGTGCCGGTGGCGGGCGAGGTGGGCAGCGGCGCGGTGATCGCCGGGCCCGGCGCGGAGCGCGCGATCCGCCACCTCGTGCCCGACGGCGTGGCGTGGCGCAACGAGGTGGCGGCGCGGATCGCGCTGCGCGTGCCGCTGGACCGGCCGGGACGGCGGGCGTCGCAGATCCGGTGCCCGCTGCTGGTCGCGGTGTGCGACGGCGACACCGTGACCCCGCCGGGGCCGGCGCTCGCGGTGGCGGCCGCCGCCCCGCGCGGCGAGGCCGTCCGGCACGCGTTCTCGCACTTCGAGGCCTACGTCGGAGCCGGGTTCGAGGCGCTGTGCGCCCAGGAGGTGGAGTTCCTCAGCCGCCACCTGCGCGCGCCGGGCGGGACCACAGCGACACCGCCCACAGCCCGTAGACCACCAGCGCCACCACCGTGAAGACGATGCCGGCCGCGGCGTTGTCGGGGGTGTCGCTGGAGTAGCCGGTGGGCAGCGCGCCGAGCACGAGGGCCAGGAACACGGCGGCCGCCACCAGCGGGACCGCGACGACCACCAGCGCCACCCGCCGCCCCCCGCCCCAGGACGGCCTGCGCCGGTTGTCCACGGCGAGCGTGCCGAACACGATCCCGGACAGCCACATCATCACGAGGATCCCGTTGAGCTCGAACGTGGCCAGCACCAGCAGGTGCAGCAGCGCGCCTGCGCCGATCCCGAGGATCCCGGCCGTCGAGGGCGCCCGGCGGCGGGCGGGCTCCAGCGGTCGTGAGAGCCCGGCCGGGGCCGAGAACCCGACCCGGTGGACCGAGCCCAGCGCGTCGCCGGACCGCACCACCGACCCCGGGCCGACGCCCGGGACGACCAGCAGCCCGGCCTGCGGGTCGGCCACCGGCCGGCTCTGCCCGTCGCGCATCCGGACGACCATCACGACGGTGCCGGCGACGTAGGGCTGCCCCGGTGCGACCAGCCACCGCTCGACCTGCCCCACCCCCTCCGGCACGTCGAGGCGCAGGGGCTCGGTGCCGTGGGCGACGGGCGCCGCCTTCTCCAGCGGCACCACGGGCGGGGCCGCGGGCACGTGGCCCGACAGCGCCGCCCGGGCGGCGCCCGCCAGCGCCCCGGCGGTGGCGTGGCGCTGCGCGGGGTCCTTGGCCATGCCGCGGGCGACGACCGCGTCCAGGCCCGCGGGCACCGGGTGCGTCGCCGACGGCCGGGGCGGCGCGAGGTTGAGGTGGGCGTTCATCAGGGCCGGCAGCTCGTCGCCGGCGAACGGCTTGCGGGCGGTCAGCGCCTCGTGCAGCAGGCAGGCGAGCGCGTAGACGTCGGCACGGGCGTCGACCTCGCGGCCGAGGAACCGCTCGGGCGCCATGTAGTCGAGGGTGCCGAGCGTCGTGCCGGTGGCGGTGAGCGTCGACGACGACGCGCTCCGCGCGATCCCGAAGTCGCCGAGGTAGGCGAAGCGCGGCCCGCCGGGGCGGCCGCGGGTGAGGAACACGTTGGCCGGCTTCACGTCGCGGTGCACCAGCCCGGCCTCGTGCGCGGCGTCCAGCGCGCTCGCGACCTGCTCCACCACGCGGACGGCCGACTCGGCGTCGAGCGGGCCGTCGCGGCGCAGGACCTTCGACAGGTCGTCGCCGTCGACGAGGCGCATGTCCAGGAACAGCTGCCCGTCGATCTCGCCGTGGCGGTGGATCGGGACGACGTGCGGGTCGGTCAGCTGCGAGGCGACCTTGGCCTCGCGGCGGAAGCGCTGCCGGTACTCCGGGTCGGCGGACAGGGCGGCGGGCAGCACCTTGAGCGCGACGGGCCGGTCCTGGTCGGTGTCGAACGCGCGGTAGACGCGGCCCATCCCGCCCTGCCCGAGCAGCCCGTCGAGCCGGTAGGGCCCGAACATCTCCTCCGTCACGCGACGAGACTAGAGGGGCGCCCCGGGAGGTCGCCCGGACGCGCCGCCGGGCCCTACGCCAGTGCGGCGCTCACGACGTCCCGGGCCTCGCCCTGGATCCGGGCCAGGTGCTCGGCCCCCCGGAAGCTCTCGGCGTAGATCTTGTAGACGTCCTCGGTCCCCGACGGGCGCGCGGCGAACCACCCGCCGTCGGTGACGACCTTGAGCCCGCCCAGCGCGGCCCCGTTGCCGGGGGCCTCGGTGAGGCGCGCGGTGATCGGCTCGCCGGCGAGCTCGGTGGCCGACACGTCGGAGGCGGACAGCTTCCCGAGCTTCGCCTTCGCCTCGGGGGTGGTGGCGACGTCGGTGCGCGCGTACTCGGGCGCGCCGAAGCGGTCGGTGAGCTCGCAGTAGCGCTCGCTCGGCGTCCGCCCCGTGACGGCGAGGATCTCCGAGGCGAGCAGCGCGAGGATGATCCCGTCCTTGTCGGTGGTCCACACGCCGCCGTCGCGGCGCAGGAACGAGGCCCCCGCGCTCTCCTCCCCGCCGAAGCCGAACGAGGCGTCGATCAGGCCGGGCACGAACCACTTGAACCCGACGGGGGTCTCGACGAGCGTCCGGCCGAGGTCGGCGGCCACGCGGTCGATCATCGACGAGCTGACGGCGGTCTTGCCGATCCCGGCGTCGGCCGGCCAGCCGGGGCGGTTCGCGAACAGGTAGCCGATGGCGACGGCGAGGAAGTGGTTGGGGTTCATCAGGCCGTCGGCGGTGACGATGCCGTGCCGGTCGGCGTCGGCGTCGTTGCCGGTGGAGATCTGGAAGGCGTCGCGGTTGGCGACGAGGGAGGCCATCGCGTACGGCGACGAGCAGTCCATCCGGATCTTGCCGTCCCAGTCCAGCGTCATGAACCCGAACTGCGGGTCGACGTCCGGGTTGACCACGGTGAGGTCGAGGCGGTGGCGCTCCGCGATCGCCCCCCAGTAGGCGACGCTCGCGCCGCCGAGCGGGTCGGCGCCGATGCGCACGCTCGCGGCCCGGATCGCGTCGAGGTCGACCACCTGCGGGAGGTCCTCGACGTAGGCGCCGAGGTAGTCGTAGCGGCCGATGGCGTCGCGGTCCAGCGCGGTGCGGCGGACGCCGTCGAGCTTCGCGGCCAGCAGGGCGTTGGCGCGGTCGGCGATCCACCGCGTGGCGTCGGAGTCGGCGGGCCCGCCGTGCGGGGGGTTGTACTTGAAGCCGCCGTCGGCGGGCGGGTTGTGCGACGGGGTGACGACGACGCCGTCGGCCAGCCCGCCGACCTTCCCGCGGTTGTGGGTGAGGATCGCGTGCGAGACCGCGGGCGTCGGGGTGAAGGCGTCGTCGGCGTCGGCGAGGACGTGGACGTCGTTGGCCGCGAACACCTCGATCGCGGTGATCCACGCCGGTTCGGAGAGCGCGTGGGTGTCGCGGCCGATGAACAGCGGCCCGTCGATGCCCTGCCCGGCGCGGTACTCGCAGATCGCCTGGCTGGTGGCGGCGATGTGGTCGTCGTTGAACGTGGTGAGCAGTGACGACCCGCGGTGCCCCGACGTCCCGAACGCCACCCGCTGCGCCGGGTCGTCCGGGTCGGGGCGGCGGTCGGCGTAGGCGTCGAGCAGGGCTCCGACGTCGACGAGGTCCTCTGCTCGGGCGGGGGTGCCGGCGCGGGGGTGGGTCGACATCGGGGGCGCTCCTTCACGTGCGGGATGGTCGGGACCACCCTGCCGTGTCGGGGCCCGCCGCGCTGCACCGGTCGGCGATCAGCGCGGTACCGGTCAGGCGGAGATCCGGCCCTGCTGCTGCGGGATGCGGGCGTGCACCTCGGCCGGGGTGAGCGGGCGGCTGCTGTCGGTGGCCAGGTGGAAGTGCCCGCTGCGCGAGCGGCCGCACAGGTAGGAGCGCAGGGCGCGGGCGCCGAGGGCCTCCAGCTCGCGGGCGGCGGTCTCGGCGTCCTCGCGGGTGGAGTAGATGACCTTGCCGTCGGTGCCGCGGCCCTGGCGCAGGGCGACGACGCCGGCGAGCTCGGCCTGGCTGGGGGTGCAGAACACGGGGCGGCCGCTCTTCGTCAGCCGGGCGTGGCGGTGCAGGACCTCGCTGCGCGCGGCGTCGCGGATGCCCTGGGCGGTGCTCGGCTCGACGATCGCGAACGGCACCGGGGTGTGCCGGACGGGGGTGAGCGGGGCGCGCTGGGCGGGGATGTCGCGCGGGCTGGGCACGGCGCGGGGGCCACGCTGGGCGGGGATCGCGGTCCGTCCGGGGATGTCGGCGTGCATCTCGGCCCTCCTCGAAGTCGTGGTGTGTTGTCCACCAGATCGCGTGGAGGACACTCTGCCGTTATCCGGACGGGAGCGGGATCGCTCGATCGTGTCGAGTATCGCGCAGGGTGACCGAGCGTGATCGTTGCGGAGCCGCGTGCGGGACTGTCGGACCCCCGCTCTAGCGTGTGGGCATCCGATCGGGAGGGGGTCACCGTGCTGCACGTCCACCGCGCCGAGCGAGCCGACGCCCTCGCCGAGGCCCTCGCCGACGTCCTGCGCACGCCGCTGGACGACCCGTTCGCCGCCGAGGTCGTCGCCGTGCCGGCGCGGGGCATCGAGCGCTGGCTGGCCCAGCGGCTCTCGCACCGGCTGGGCACCGACACCGGCGGCGGGGTGTGCGCGGGCGTGGAGTTCCCCTCGCCGGGGCGGGTGCTGGCCGCCGCCGTGAGCGCCGCCGTCGGGGTCGGGCCGGCCGACGACCCGTGGCGCCCGGAGCGCGTGGTGTGGCCGCTGCTGGAGGAGCTCGACGCCGCGGCCGGGCAGCCGTGGTGCCCCGACCTGCGGGCGCACCCGCGCTGGGCCACGGCCCGGCGCATCGCCGACCTGTTCGCCGCCTACGCCGAGCACCGCCCCGGCATGCTCGACGACTGGCGCGCGGGTGCCGACGCCCCGGGCGACCTGGGGTGGCAGTCGGAGCTGTGGCGCCGCGTCCGGGCCCGCATCGGCACCCCGGGGCCCGCGGAGCGGCTGCGCACCGCGGTCGACGCGCTGCGCGCCGACCCGTCGCTGGCCGACCTCCCGCCGCGGCTGTCGCTGTTCGGGCCCACCCGGCTGAGCACCGAGCAGCTCGTCCTGCTCCACGCGCTGGCCGCGCACCGCGACGTGCACCTGTGGCTGCCGCACCCCTCCCCCGCCCTCTGGGCGGCCGTCGCGGAGCGGGCGCCGTCGTCGGTGCCGCCGCGGGCGGCCGACCCCACGGCGGGCGCGGTCACCCACCCCCTGCTGTCCTCGCTGGCCCGCGACGTGCGGGAGCTGCAGGTCCGGCTCGTCGGCGCCGCTCCGGGGTTCGTCGACCACCACCACCCCGCGGCCGATCCCCCGCCCACGCAGCTCGGCCGGCTGCAGCGGGCGCTGCGCGACGACCGTCCGGGCGACGTGGGCGCGGCCGACGGGTCGGTGCAGGTGCACGCGTGCCACGGCGCGCACCGGCAGGTCGAGGTGCTGCGCGAGGTGGTGGTCGGGCTGCTCGCCGCCGACCCCTCGCTCGAACCGCGCGACGTGCTGGTCATGTGCCCCGACATCGAGACCTTCGCCCCGCTGGTCTCCGCCGCGTTCGGCCTCGGCGAGCTGGGCACCGCGGTGCACCCCGGGCAGCACCTGCGGGTCCGGCTGGCCGACCGCGCGCTGCGCCGGGTCAACCCGCTGCTCGACACCGTCGCCGCGCTGCTCGAGCTGGCCTCGGCCCGGCTCACCGCGTCGCAGCTGCTCGACCTGCTGGCCTCCGAGCCCGTCCGCACCCGCTTCCGGCTCGACGACGACGACGTCGTGCGCATCCGCGAGCTCGTCGTGGCCTCGGGCGTGCGGTGGGGGCTCGACGCCGCGCACCGCGCCCCGTTCCACCTCGACGGGTTCGGGCAGAACACCTGGGCGGCCGGGCTCGACCGGCTGCTGCTCGGCGTCACGATGTCGGGCGACTGGCTGGGCACCGCGCTGCCGCTCGACGTGGAGTCCGGCGACGTCGAGCGGGTGGGGCGGCTCGCCGAGTTCGTGCACCGGCTCAGCGGCGTGCTGGCCCGGCTGCGCACCCCGCAGCCGCTGGCCGACTGGGTCGACGCCCTCACGGCCGGCCTCGACGCCCTCACCGCCACCTCCGCCACCGACGAGTGGCAGGCCGGCCAGGCCCGCGGCGAGCTGGCCGAGGCGCTGCGCACCGCGGGGCCGCACGGGTCCCGCACCGCGCTGGGGCCCGTCGACGTCGCGGGCCTGCTCGACGAGCGGCTGCGCGGGCGCCCGAGCCGGGCCAACTTCCGCACCGGCACGCTCACCGTCGCCACGCTGGTCCCGATGCGGTCGGTGCCCCACCGCGTGGTCTGCCTGCTCGGCCTCGACGACGGCGTGTTCCCCCGCGCGGGCGTGCCCGACGGCGACGACGTGCTCGCCCGCGACCCGCTGGCCGGGGAGCGCGACGCCCGCAGCGAGGACCGCCAGCTCCTGCTCGACGCGGTGTGCGCGGCCACCGACCACCTCGTCGTCGTGCACTCCGGGGCCGACGAGCGCACCGGCGCGCGGCGCCCCCCGGCGGTGCCGCTCGGGGAGCTGCTCGACGTCGTCGGGCCGTCCGTGGTGGTGCGCCACCCGCTGCAGCCCTTCGACGCGCGCAACTTCACCTCGGGCGAGCTCGGCGTCGGGCGGCCGTTCAGCTTCGACCGCGCCGAGCGGGCCGGGGCGCGCGCCGCCGTCGCGGTGAAGGCCCCGCCCGCGCCCTTCCTGCCCGGGCCGCTGCCCGCCCGCGACGAGCCGGTGGTCGTCCTCGACGACCTGGTGGCGTTCGCCGAGCACCCGGTGAAGGCGTTCCTCAAGCAGCGCGTCGGGCTGTCGCTGTTCACCCGCGACGACGACCCCGACGACGCGCTGCCCGTCGAGCTCGACGGCCTGGAGCAGTACGCGATCGGCTCGCGGCTGCTGGCCGACCGGCTCGCCGGGCACGACCTGGCGCACTGCCGGGCCGCCGAGTGGCGCCGGGGCGACCTCCCGCCGGGGCCGCTCGGCGACGCCCTGCTCGCGCGCGTCGTCGACGGGGTGGAGCTGCTGGCCGCCGCGGCCGGGACGCTCCGGACGGGCGAGCCGGGGTCGCGCGACGTCGACGTCGAGCTGGCCGACGGCACGCGGGTCGTGGGCACCCTCGACGGGCTGCACGACCGCACGCTGCTGCGCGTCGAGTACTCCCGGCTCAAGCCCGCCCAGCGGGTGCGGGCGTGGGTGCGGCTGCTCGCGCTCACCGCGGGCACCGGCGAGGGCTGGCGGGCGGTGAGCCTGGGCCGCGCGTCCCGGGACGGGATCGCCCGGGCCACGCTCGCCCCGGTCACGCCCGAGCACGCCCGCGAGGTGCTCGCCGACCTCGTCGCGCTGCGCCGCGAGGGGCTGCGGGCGCCGCTGCCGCTGGCCACGCAGACCGGGGCCGAGTACGCCCGCCGCCGCCTCGGCGGGGCCGATCCCGGCATCGCGCTGGCCGACGCCCTGCGCACCTGGACCGGCGCCATCGGCGAGGGCGCCGACGACGCGCACGTGCGGGTCTGGGGCGCCGGGGCCGACCTCGCGGCCGAGGACGGCCCGCCCGGCGGGGAGCCCACGCGGTTCGGCGCGCTGGCGATGGGGCTGTGGGCCCCGCTGCTGGCCCAGGAGGGGGTGGACTTCCCGTGACGGCCGTACTGGCGCCGTCGGCGTTCGAGGTCACCGGCCCGCTGCCCACCGGCACCACCGTGCTGGAGGCCAGCGCGGGCACCGGCAAGACGTTCACGATCGCCGCGCTCGCCGCCCGCTACGTCGCCGAGGGCCGGGCCACCCTGCCCGAGCTGATGCTGGTCACCTTCGGCCGCGAGGCCACCACGGAGCTGCGCGAGCGGGTGCGCGACCGGCTAGTCACCGCGCAGCGCGGGCTCGCCGACCCGGTGGCGGCCCGCGCGGGCGACGACGAGGTGCTCGCCCTGCTCGCCGACGCCCCGCCCGGGGAGATCGCGGCCCGGCGCGCCCGGCTCACCCGGGCCCTCGCCGGGTTCGACGCCGCCACGATCGCCACCACGCACCAGTTCTGCCAGCAGATGCTCGCCGGGCTCGGGGTGGCGGGCGACACCGACCCCGGCGCGGAGTTCGTCGAGTCGATCGACGACCTCATCTCCGAGGTCGTCGACGACTTCTACGTGCGCAAGTACGGCGCGCGCGGGGCGGGCAACCCGGCGTTCGGGCGCGCCGAGGCGGGCAAGCTGGCCCGGGCCGCGGTGCTCGACGGCCAGGCCCGGCTCGAACCGGCGCACGCCCCCGACGGCTCCCCCGCGCAGGTGCGCCACCGGTTCGCCACCGCGGTGCGCGGCGAGGTGGCCCGCCGCAAGCGGGAGCGGCGCCTCTACACCTACGACGACATGCTCACCCGCCTGTCGGCCGCCCTGCAGGACGCCGACGGCACGGCCGCGCGACGCCTGCGCTCCCGCTACGGCGTCGTGCTCGTCGACGAGTTCCAGGACACCGACCCGGTGCAGTGGCACATCCTGCGCACGGCGTTCCACGGGCACACCACGCTCGTCCTGATCGGCGACCCCAAGCAGGCGATCTACGCCTTCCGCGGCGCCGACGTCGTCAGCTACCTCGACGCCACCACCGCGGCCGACCGGCACGCCACCCTGGCCCGCAACTGGCGCAGCGACGCCCCGCTGCTGCACGCCCTCGACACCCTGTTCGACGGCGCCGCGCTCGGCGACGACCGCATCCGCGTGCACACCGTCGAGGCCGCGCACCCGGCCCCGCGGCTGGCGGGCGCACCCGTCGACACGCCCGTGCGGATCCGGGTGCTGGCCCGCGACGGGCTCCCCCAGTCCGGGCGCAGGCTCGCGCTCGCGCCACCGGCCCGGGCCCGCGTGGCCCGCGACTGCGCCGCCGAGATCGCCGCCCTGCTCGCGAGCCCGGCCCGGCTCGACGGGGAGCCCGTCCAGCCGGGCGACGTCGCCGTGCTGGTGCGCACCAACGAGCAGGCGTCGGTGGTGCGGGCGGCGCTGGCGCGCGTCGGGGTGCCTGCGGTGTCGTCGGGCACGGCGAGCGTGTTCGGCACACCGGTCGCGAAGGAGTGGCTGACGCTGCTGGAGGCCCTGGAGCAGCCGCGCGCGTTCCGGGTGCGGGCCGCGGCGCTCACCTGCTTCGTCGGCGTCACCGCGGCGCAGCTGTGCTCGGAGGGGGCCGACGACCTGCTCGACCACCTCGGCGGCACCCTGCGCGACTGGGCCGCGGTGCTGCACCGCGGCGGGATGGCGGCGCTGCTGGAGGCCGTCACCGGCACCGAGCTGCCCGAGCGCATCCTCGGCACCACCGACGGCGAGCGCACCCTCACCGACCTGCGCCACGTCGCCCAGTCGCTGCACGCGGCGGCCACCGCCCAGCACCTCGGGCCGTCGGCCCTGGTCGACTGGCTGCGCCACCGCATCGCCGACGCCGCCACCGACGTCGGATCCGAGCGCAGCAGGCGGCTGGAGTCCGACGCCGCGGCGGTGCAGATCATCACCGTGCACCGCAGCAAGGGGCTGGAGTTCCCGGTCGTGCACGTGCCCTTCGCGTGGGACCGCTACGTGGGCGACCCGCCGTTCCCGCTGCTGCACGACGAACGCGGCGCGCGGGTGCTCGACGTCGGCGGCCCCACCGGTGAGTCGTGGGCGGCCCACTGCGACCGGCACCGCGCAGAGGAGGCGGGTGAGGACCTGCGGCTGCTCTACGTGGCGCTGACGCGGGCGCGCAGCCAGGTCGTCACGTGGTGGGTGCCGGCCACCACGGTCGGGTCGTCGCCGCTGCACCGGGTGCTGTTCGGGCGCGGTTCCGGCGGCACGCTCGCGGAGTCCTACAAGGTGCCCGCCGACCCGATCGCGCTGCACGCACTGGCGGCCCTGGAGTCGTCGACCATCGCGGTGGAGGCCGTGGGCCCGCCCGCCGACCCGGTGTTCGTCCCGGCCGAGCGCTCCGCGGGCGAGCCGGCGGTGGCGGCGTTCGACCGCGTCCTCGACACCGCGTGGCGGCGCACCTCCTACACCGCGCTCACGGCCACCGCGGGCCACCACGCCCCCACCGCGCTCACCGAGCCCGACGAGGCCGGCACCGACGACGAGCCGGAGCTCGAACCCGTCGACGGCGCCACCGGGCCCGCCGACCCCTCGCCGATGGCCGCGCTCCCGCTGGGCGCCGCGTTCGGCACCCTCGTGCACGCGGTGTTCGAGTCGGCCGACCTCACCGCCCCCGACCTCGCCGCCGAGCTCACCGCCCACGCCGCGGAGCAGCTCGCGTTCCGCCCGATCGCCGGCCTCGACGCCGCCGCGCTCGGCTCCGCGCTGCTCCCGGCCGTGCAGACCCCGCTCGGGGCGCTCGCCGACGGGCTGCGGCTGGCCGACGTCGCGCCGCGCGACCGCCTCGCCGAGCTCGACTTCGAGCTGCCGCTGGCCGGCGGCGACGACGCGACCGGTCCCCCGCTCACGCTCGACGCGCTGGTCCCGCTGCTCCGGACGCACCTGCCCCCGGCCGACCCGCTGCACGCCTACGCCGACGACCTCGCCGCGCTGGAGCCGTCCCCGCTGCGCGGCTACCTCACCGGCAGCATCGACGCCGTGCTCCGCCTGCCCTCCGGCCGGTTCGCCATCGTCGACTACAAGACCAACTGGCTCGGCGCCCCCGGCGAGCCGCTGACGGCCGCGCACTACACCCCGGCGCGGCTGGCGGTGGCGATGCGCGGGGCCCACTACCCGCTGCAGGCGCTGCTCTACGGCGTCGCGCTGCACCGCTACCTGCGGTGGCGGCTGCCCGGCTACGACCCGGGGCGCCACCTCGGCGGGGTGCTCTACCTGTTCGTCCGCGGGATGTGCGGTCCCGCCACGCCGGTCGTCGACGGCACGGCCTGCGGGGTGTTCGGCTGGGCTCCCCCGCCCGCGCTCACCGTCGAGCTGTCGGCGCTGCTGGAGCGGGGGGCGCCGTGACCGCTCCCGTGCTCCCCGAGGTCGACGTCCACGACGCCCGGTTCGTGCTCGGCGCGTCCGGCCTGCTGGCGGGCTTCAACGCGGCCGGGGTCCTCGACGCCGCCGACGTGCACACCGCCGAACGGGTCGGCGGCCTCGGCGGCGAGCCCGACGAGACCGTGCTGCTCGCGCTCGCGCTCGCCGTGCGCGCGGTCCGGCTCGGGTCGGTCTGCGTCGACCTCGCGGCGGCCGACCGCACGGTGCTCGGCGAGGGCGACGAGCTCGTCGACGTCTCCGCACTGCCCTGGCCCGATCCCGGCCCGTGGCACGACGCCTGCCTGCGCAGCCCGCTCGTGGCCGACGGCGCCGACGCCCCGGCCGGGCGGCCGCTGCGGATGGTCGCGGGGCAGCTCTACCTGGAGCGGTACTGGCGCGAGGAGGAGCTGGTGCGGCTCTCGCTGCGCGAACGCGCCGCCGCCGCCCCGCCGCAGCACGACCTCCCGGCGCTCCGGGCCGGGCTCGACGACCTGTTCCCCGACCCCCGCGCGCTGCGCCAGCGCCAGGCCGCCGCCGTGGCGTCGCTGCGCCGGGTCACCGTGCTCGCCGGCGGGCCCGGCACCGGCAAGACCACGACCGTCGCCAAGCTGCTGGAGCTGCTGCTCCGCCAGCCCGGTCCGGCGCCGCGGATCGCGCTGGCCGCGCCCACGGGCAAGGCCGCGGCCCGGCTGCAGGAGGCCGTCACCGGGAGCCTGCCCGGCGAGCTGCGGGGGCGGGTGAGCGAGGCGTCCACGCTGCACCGGCTGCTCGGCTGGCGTCCCGGCGGCGGGTCGGGGGCGTTCCGGCACGACCGCACGCACCGGCTGCCGTTCGACGTCGTGGTCGTCGACGAGACGTCGATGGTGTCGCTGACGATGATGGCCCGGCTGCTCGACGCCGTGCGCCCGGACGCGCGGCTGGTGCTGGTCGGCGACCCCGACCAGCTCGCCTCGGTGGAGGCCGGGGCCGTGCTGGGCGACCTCGCGCGCGCCGCCGGGCGCCCCGAGCCCGTCCTCGACGCCCACCTCGCCGCGCTCGGCCTGCCCGCCGGGGTCGTGCACGGCGTCGTCACCCTCGACCACACCTGGCGCTTCGACGGCGCGATCGCCGACCTGGCCCGCGCGGTCCAGCAGGGCGACGCCGACACCGCGCTCGCCGTCCTGCGCCGCGACGACCCGCAGCTCGCGTTCACCGAGAGCACCGACGAGGCGCGGGCCGACGTGGTCGCCGCCGGGCGGGCGCTGGCCGCGGCCGCGCGGGCGGGCGACGTCGGGGCGGCGGTGGGCGGGCTCGACGCGCACCGGGTGCTGTGCGCGCACCGCCGCGGGCCCTACGGGGTGGCCCGCTGGACCGCCGACGTCGACCGCTGGCTGGGCCACGGCCGGCCCGGGTCGCGCGAGCTCTGGTATCCCGGACGCGCGGTGCTGGTCACCACCAACGACTACGACGCGGGGCTGTTCAACGGCGACACCGGCGTCGCGGTGGAGACCCCCGACGGGCTGCGCGTCGCGTTCGCCCGCGGCGGCCCGCCCACCCTGTTCGCCCCGTCGCGCCTGTCGGAGGTCACCGGGGTGCACGCGATGACGGTGCACCGCGGCCAGGGCAGCCAGTTCCGGCGGGTCACGGTGGTGCTGCCGCCCGCGGAGTCGCCCCTGCTCACCCGCGAGCTGCTCTACACCGCGGTCACCCGGGCGCGGGAGTTCGTGCGCGTGGTCGGCACGGCCGACGCCGTCCGGGCCGCGGTGGAGCGCCCGGTCGCCCGGGCCAGCGGCCTGCGCCACCGCCTCGACGACTGACCTCAGCCCGGCAGGTTCGCCAGCGCGAGCTCCGCGATCTCCCGCTGGCCGTCGCAGTCGGCCGCTCCGGCCACCGCGAGCACCCCCGATCCGACGTCGACGACGGTCGAGCAGCCCTCACCCGACGTCCGGAGGGCTGCGAAGCCACCGATCTCGTCGTCGACGAACTCCCCGCCCGGGTACGCCGACCGGAACTCGTCGAGCCCCGCGCCGGGAGCCACCGTGAGCAGCACCGGCACGGTGAACGCCGGTCCCTCCTGCCGCCACGAGCAGGACCGCACCGGTCCCGCGTCGGCGGCTCGCCCTGGCCCGAGTCCGGCGGCGGCGACCTGGGCGGGGGTGAGCAGGTCGCACGGGGCGACCGCACCGAGGTCGGGCCCGGACGCGCCCCGCGCACACCCGGCCCCGGCCAGCACCAGAGCGGCCACCGTCAGCATCGTGATCATCCTCATCGGCGGATGGTGGCAGCCGGACCCCGCCGCCCGTGGCGCTTTCGGGACATCCGCCCTACTCGGGCGCGGTGACGATCCCGTCCGCGGCCGCCCGCACGTCGGGGTCGGGGTGGGCGCGCAGGGCGTCGACCCGCTGCAGCCAGTCGCCGGTCCAGCCGGTGCGGGGGCCGACCCGGGCCACCACGGCGACGGCGAGGAGCCCGGCCGCCGGGCCGTCGACTGCGACGAGCACGTCCACCCCGACGAGGGCGTCGGCCGCGGGCCACGCCGCCGTCTCCAGCGCCGGGCCCACCGCGGCCGCGACCACCGGGCGGTCGGCGACGAGCGCGGCCAGCGCGGTGAGGTCGTCGGCGAGGCCCGGTCCGGGGGCGGCCAGCACCGCGAGCAGCCGGGCCGCCGCGGGCAGCGTCGCCGGGTCGGCGGCCAGCAGGGCCGCCACCTCGCGGACCGGGCCGGGATGCCGCCGGGCGACGGCGCCGCGGGCGGCGAGGCCGGCGACGATCCGGTCCAGCCGCTGCCCGGCCGGGCGGTCGCGCCGCCGCGCGCCGCCGGAGCCCGGCGGGTCGGTCGCGGGGTCGGTGGTGGCGGCGTCGGCAGCGGGCTCGGCGGCAGCGGGCTGGCCGGAGGTGGGCTGGCCGGAGCCGGGCTGGGCCGGTCCGGTGCCGGTGGCGGCGAGCAGGGTGGAGACGATCGCGGGGAGGAGGGCGGGGAGCTCCGTCCACACGCCGGGCCGCAGGGCGGTGCCGGCCGCGGCGGACCAGACGGCGGTGGTGCGGAGGTCGGTGACGGCGTCGTGCAGGGCGTCCCGGGCGCCCGGGTCCCACGGCACCCACCTCCCGAGGGCGTGGAGCGCGGCCCGCGCGACGTCCGGCTCGGGGTGGGCGGTGATCCGCCGGACCAGCGCGGCGTACCGCGGGCGCAGGGCGGGTGCGGTCCGGCCGGGCACGGCGGCGAGGACGGCGAGCGCGAGGTCCCGCTCGCCCTCGCCCGCCTGCGCGTACAGGGCGGCGACCCGGTCGTCGCCGAACCACGGGCGCAGCGCGGTCAGCACCGCGATCCGGACGTCGCGGTGCCCGCCCGGCCACGCCGCGAGCAGGGTGTCGAGGGCGCCCTCGGGCCGGAACGCCTGCTGCCAGCGGACCAGTTCCTTGCGCGCGGTGACCGTCGCCGCCGACGCCGGGCCGGGCAGCAGCACCGCCAGCCGGGCGGGCGGGAGGTCGCGTGCGCAGCGGGCCGCGGCGGGCAGGGCGACCCGGGCGCGGTCGGTGGCGATGCCGCCCAGCAGCCGCCCGATGCCCGCCTCGGGGTCGGCGGCCCGGCCGAGCCCGGTGAGCGCCGCCTCCGCGACGAGCACGTCGGGATCGGCGAGCAGGTCGTCGACGGCGGTGGGCGCGAGCTCGGCCAGCAGCCCCGCGACGGCCGCGCGCCGGTGCCGCACCGTCCCGGGATCGGCCAGCGCCCTGCGGAGCAGCCCGCGGTGGGCCTCGACCTGCCGCGGGCTCCAGCGCCGCAGGTCGCGGGCCGTGAGGTCGGGGAGCCACCAGGCCGCACCGGTGCCGAACCGCCCGCGCAGCCGCCTCCCCGCCGACTCGAGCACGCGGGCGGGCCGGTGCCGCGCCAGCACGGCCAGCACCGGCGGCAGCGTGATCAGCGACCGGTCACGGGCGACCAGCTCCTCCGCCCGCGCGAGCCGGGTGCCCGGGGCGTCGAGCCGGGCGGCGACGGCGCGGCGCTGCACGTGGTCGTCGCGGACGGTGGTGGCCTCGGCGACCAGCGCCTGCAGCTCCGGCAGGTCCCGGGCCCGCCGGCCCAGCCCGGCGACCAGGCCGAGCACCGCCGTCGGCTCGCCGCGGCGCAGCGCCGACCGCAGCCGCGGCAGCACCCGCGCGACGACGGCGCGCTCCCGGCCGCGCGGCAGGGCGAGCAGGGCGGGGCCCAGCAGAGCGTCGTGGCGCCACGCGCCGAGGCGGTCGGCGGCGTCGAGGGCCCACGCGGCGACGGCCGACCCGTCCGGCCACGGGTGCCCGAGCAGCCCGAACACGACGTGGTGCAGCGCCGAGCGGGTCGCGCCGGAGGTGTCGCGGGCGTCGACGGCGGCGGTGACCAGCGCGTCGAGGGCGGGCAGGGCGGCGGGCTCGACCAGCTCGGGACGCACCCGGGCCAGCGCCCCGAGCACCCGGGCCCGGACCGGGTCCTGCTCGTTCGGGATCCGCCGCAGCCCGGTGAGCACCGCGGTGACCGTCGCGGGGTCACCGGTGGCCGCGGCCGCCCGGACCAGCAGCTCGTAACCGGTGGCGCGCAGCGACGCGTCGGCGCCGCGGGTGGCCGCCTCCAGCACCGGGCGGGCCTCCGGGAACGGCAGCCACGCGCTCACCCGCAGCGTCGTGGCCGGGTCGTCGCGGACGAGGGCGAGCATCCGGCGGGCCTCGGTGTGCCGGCGGGCGTGCGGGAGCAGGGCGAGCTCGTCGTCGCCGAGCAGGTCGAGGCCGCGGTCGCGCCCGGCGTGGGCGAGGTCGTGCACCGCCGCGCGCCGGTGCGGCGCGAGGCCGCGCAACACGTCGAGCAGCAGGCGGTGGCTCGGGCCGGACGCCCGGAGCAGGGCGCCGAGGTCGGCGTCGGGCAGCGCGGCGAGCCGGGTGCGGGCCGAGCGCCCGAGCGGGGACCGGCCCAGCTGGGCGACCCGGTCGGGGTCGGCGAGGAGCAGCGCGACCACCCGGGAGCCGTCGACGGCGAGCAGCCGGTGCAGCGCGGCGAGCAGGGCAGGCGGCAGGGGCCCGGTGAGCAGGCGCTCGGCGAGGTCGAGGACGGCGTCGGGACGCCGTCGCACCAACGCGCCCAGCAGCGGCCCGGCCCCGGCCCACCACACCGCCCGGCGCTCGGTGCCGCGACCCTCCAGCTCGGCGACCGCGTGCGCGGTCACCGCCTGCGGATGGCGCGCCACCAGCGCCCCCCACCGGCGCACGGCGTGGGCGAGCTCCGGCAGCCCGTCCGCGACGACGGGCGGGGAGCACCCGGGCAGCAGCGCCGCCGCGGCCGCGTCGCCGTAGCGGCGGCGGACCGTCGGCAGCAGCGCGTCGGCGAGGGGCTCGTGCCCGCCGCGGCGCAGCCGGGCCGCGACCCGCGTGCGGTCGGCGAGCGATCCGTGCTCCGCGACCACGGCCAGGGCGTCCGCGGGCAGGGCGGCGGCGCCCAGCGCGCGGGCCCGGACACCCGGGTGCACCGACCCGGTGGCCGCGGCGAGGTGCGCGGCGTCGCCCGCCGCGACCGCCATCGTGACGGCCAGGCCCGCCGCGTGGGCGTCACCGACGCCGAGGTCGGCGAGCAGGCGGGCCCGGTCGGCCGGGTCCAGGGACCGGGCGAGTGCGACGACCTGGTGCGTGCGCTCGTCGGGGTCGAGCCGGTCGACCTCGGCGAGCAGCCGGGCGGCCGTGGGCGCGGCGGGGCTCACGCCGGGACCGGGACGCCCGCCGCCCGGCGCAGTGCGCGGTAGAGCAGCGCGGGCTCGCCCAGGCGGCGGCGCAGCGCGCGCTCCAGCCCGGCGATCGGGTAGAGGTTCTGCGGCGCCCGGGAGTCCTTGTAGGCGACGGAGGCGAACCGCGGGAGCGTCACCTGGCTGAGGTCGGCCAGCGCGACCACCAGCTCGGCGGGCAGCTCGCCGCCGCACTCGATCCGCACGATCCCCGCCCACGGGGCGCCCGGCGGGCCGGGCAGCCGCAGGTACCAGGTGTGGCGGTGCAGCGCGCGGTCGCTCTCGGGCTGCTCGAGGCGGAACACCGGGGTGCGCCGTCCGGGGCCCAGCGCGGCGACGACGCCGTTGAGGTCGGCCGGCAGGTAGGTGCGCGCGTGCGTCTTGACCAGGCCGAGCGCGCGCGGCAGGTGCAGCCGGCCCAGCGCCCCGTCGACGACGACCAGGTCGTCGTCGTCGCCGTGCTCATCGCGCACGCCCGAGGCGACGAGGAACTCGGTCTCCTGCATCCGCGTCTGCACCGCGACGCTGAGCGCGGTGCCCGGGTCCTCCCCCGGGCGGCCGGACTCGACGCGCGTGCAGGAGTAGGTGCCCGCCGTCGTGACGACGTCGACGCCGTCGGCCGAGCTCGTGACCAGGCTGCGCCGGACGTCGGCGCGGACCAGGTGCGCGCCCTCGTCGGGGCAGCAGCACACGACGCCCGCGGCGTAGGAGGCGCACAGCGCGGGCGAGGCGACGCCCCCGCCCTCGTCGACCCAGACCTGCGCGTCGGTGCGCCGGACCCCGTCGACGAACAGCACCCGCGACGGCGCGAGCAGGCCGACCTGCGGGTCGATCGGCCCCCACTGCTCGACGGGCCGCTCCAGCCCGACCACGGCCTCGACCCGCGACGGCTCCAGGTCGGTGCCGACGCTCGTGCCGTACGAGGGGTCCCAGGGATCGACGGTGAATCTCACAGGTTCTCCCTCGTGACCGACGACGTCCGCTGGTCGCGCGCCACCCGGAACCGCACCGGCACCCGCTCGGCCAGCGCCGGGACGTGCGTGACGACCCCGACCATCCGGTCGCCGCGGGCCGCGAGGTTCTCCAGGGTGCTCGCGACGACCTCCAGGTTGGCCTCGTCGAGGGTGCCGAACCCCTCGTCGAGGAAGATCGACTCCAGCCGGGCGGCCCCGCGGGCCGCGAGCCCGGACATCTGCGCGGACAGGGCGAGTGCGAGCGCGAGGCTGGCCTGGAACGTCTCCCCGCCGGACAGCGTCTTGACCGGGCGCTTCGCGTCGGCGTCGGCGTGGTCGACGACCAGGAACTCCCCGTTGTCGTGGGTGAGCGCGAACTGGCCGCCGGACAGCTCCGCGAGGCTGGTGGACGCGTCGGCCACCAGCGCGTCGAGGGCCGAGGCCACCAGCCAGCGGGGGAAGCCGTCGGAGCGCAGGAGGCCGCCGAGCATCTTCGCGACCTGCTGCGACTCCTCGGCGGCGTCGCGGTCGGCGCCGATCCGCGCCGCGGTGGCGCGGCGCTCGGCCAGGCGGGCGTGCGCACCCCGGGCCCGCTCGACGGCCGCGGCCACCGCGGGCCGGGCGGCCGCAGCGTCGACCGAGGGCCCGGTCCCGGCCTCCGCGCGCTCCCGCGGCCGCGCGGGACCCGGGTCGGTGCGCGAGGCGTCGGGCCGGGCGGGCGGCAGGTCCAGGTCGTGGGCGGCGAGGTCGTCGACGAGGGCGCGCACCGCGGCGTCGCGCGCCTCCCGGGCCGACCGGGCGGCGGCGTCGGCCGCGGCCCAGGCGGTGCGCCGCTCGGCCGCCGCGCCGCTCGCCCACCCGGCGAGGGCGTCCCAGGCCGCGCGCAGGTCGTCGCCGGTGACGGCGGGGGCCCCGAGCGGCACCAGCGGGTCGCGCGCCGCGCGCAGCGCCGCCCAGGCCGCCCCGACCTCGTCGGCCACCTGCGCCGCGTCGCGCTCCGCCGCGCGCAGGGCGGTGCGGGCGGAGCGCAGGGCCGCGTCGGAGGTGCGCGCGGCGTCCTCCAGGGCCGTGCGCCGCTCCAGGGCGCGGGCGGCGTCGGCGTCGGACGGGGCGCCGTCCAGCGCGGTGCGCAGCTCGCCGAGGCGCGCCTGCACCGCGTCGACGGCGCCGCGCGCCTCCTGCTCGGCGCGCGCGGCGGCGGTCTCCTCGTCCCGGCGCTCGGTGGCAGCGCGGTCGGCCGCGTGCAGCGCGCTCCCGGCGGCGTCGGACTCGCCGTCGGCGGCGGCCACGGCGGCCCGGGCCGCGGTCAGTGCGCCGTCGCGGGCTGCGGCCTGCTCCGCCGCCCACCCGACGAGCGCGGTCCAGCCGGCCAGCACGTCGTCGTCGGGCACGGCGGGCGCCCCGAACGGCACCAGCGGGTCGCGGGCCGTGCGCAGCGCGGCGGCGGCGTCCTGGGTGTCGGCCCGCACGGCGTCGACCTCGCGGGCCTCGGCCTCCCGCGCCCGCCGCGCGGCGCGGACGGCGGTGTCGGCCTCGCGGGCCGCGCGTTCGGCCTCGTCGAGGCCCGCGAGCCGGCGTTCGACGGTGGCGGCGTCGGGTTCGGGCCGCAGCCGGTGCAGCGCGGCGTCGAGCCGGTCGGTCTCGGCCGCCGCCCGCGCCAGCGCCGCTGACGCGGCGGCCTCCGCGGCGCGCGCGGCGTCGAGCGCGACCGCCGCGTCGGCGACGGCCTGCTCGGCTCCCGCGTCGGCGGGGACGGCGGCCGGGGGCAGCGCCGCCACGGCCTGCTCGCACACCGGGCACGCCTGCCCCACCACGAGCGCCGGGCGCAGGGCGGCGGCGAGGTCGGCGCGCTGGCCCGCGGCCCGGCGGGCCTCGGCGTGGTCGAGGGCGTGCCGGGCCGCCCGCACCTGCTCCGCCGCCGCCGCGACGGCCCGTTCGGCGTCGGCCCGGGCCGCGAGCGCGGACTCCCGCTCCCCCGTGAGCGACGCCCGGTCGGCGTGCTCGCGGCGCGCCTGCTCCAGCGGGCCGCGGGCGGGGGCAGCGTCGAGGACCTCGCGGGCCCGGGCGTCGGCCGACTCCGCCGCGGCGAGCGCGGTGTCGGCCTCGGCCAGCGCGGCGACGGCGGCGCTGCGACGGCGACCGAGCGCGTCGAGCCCGGCGGGGACGGCGAGCGCGCGCAGCCCGTCGCGCTCGGCGACGACCCGACGGACGGTGTCGGCGGCGGCCGCCGCGGCCGCGGTGGCGGCGTCGCGGGCGGTGCGGGCGGTGTCGAGCGCGGTGCGGGCGTCGGCGGCGTCGCGGGCGGCGGTGTCGTAGGCGGCCAGCGCCTTCGCGTGGCGGTCGCGCAGGCCGGGCAGGTCGCCGGTGAGCGCGGCGAGCTCGGCGTGCCGGGAACGGACGAGCTCCAGCGGCCCGCGCTCGGGGGCCTGCGCCAGCGCGTCGCGGGCGTCGCCGTCCGCGGCCTCCGCCGACGAGTGGGCCGCGGCGGCGCTCGCGAGCGCGGTGGCCGCGGCGGACCGGCGGGCGTCGAGGTCGGCCAGCCCGTCGGGGGCCGCCAGTGCCGCGAGGACCGTGCCCTCCGCGCGGATCCGGGCCGCGTCGGCCTCGGCCGCGGCCTGCTCGGCCGCCGCCGCCTCGACCTGCGGCACGAGCGCGTCGACCCGCCCGGCCAGCGCCACGAGCGCATCGACCCGCTGCTGCGCGGCCGCCTCGGCCTCCGGCGTGGCGTCGGCGTAGCCGGTGAGCTGCTCGGCGAGGACCTCCGCGCGCTGGCGCTGCGCGGCGGACTCGCTGTTGGCCTCGCGCGCGATCTGGTCGTAGAGCCCCAGCCCGAGGATGCGCACCAGCTTCTCCTGGCGCTTGCGCGGCTCGGTGTGCAGGAACTCCGCGAAGTCGCCCTGGGGCAGCACGACGCAGGTCGTGAAGTCGCCGAAGGGCAGGCCGAGCAGCTCCTCCACCGCCGCGGTGACGCCCCCGGCGCCGTCGGCGAGCGGGTCGGTCTCCTCGTCGACGCCCGCCGTGCCCGCCGGGTCGCGCAGCCGTTCCAGCCGGGCCGAGCGCACCGACACCGACCCCGACGCGGCCCGCCGCAGCTCGCGCGCGGCGACGTAGCGCGCCCCGCCGACGTCGAACACGAGCTTGACGGTGCCCCGGCCGGCCGTCGGCGCGAGCGCGAGCGACACCGTGCGCTGGTTGTCCCAGCGCGGCACCGAGCCGTAGAGGGCGAAGGTGATCGCGTCGATGATCGTGGACTTGCCCGAGCCGGTGGGCCCGACCAGCGCGAAGTACTCCGCGCCCGTGAAGTCGACGACCGTGCGCTCGCGGAACGAGGCGAACCCGTCGAGCTCCAGCAGGACCGGCCTCACGAGGAGATCCGGTCGTGCAGCGTGCGGAACAGCGACTCGACCCGCGGATCGGCGACGCCGCGCGTGCCCAGGTACTCGGAGAACAGCTCGGCCGGGCTCCGCTCGGCGCCCCCGCCCGACGGCCGCGACGCCTCGGGGACCGCGGCGAAGTCCGGGTCGATCCGCACCTCCAGCGCGTTCGGCAGCACCGCCGTGACCTCCTCCCGCAGCCCGGCCCGCGCGGGTTCGGTCACCCACACCCTCAGCCAGTCGTCGCCGACGGTGGCAGAGAGCACCGACAGTTCCGCGACGGTGCCGCGCACGGTGCGCAGCCGCCGGCCCGACGTGACGGGGATGTCGGTGATCCGCGCCGGCGTCGTCGGGGTGGCCTCGACCAGGCAGACGACGGGCTCGTTCTCCTGCTCGCCGAAGTCGACGGCGAGCGGCGCACCCGAGTAGTGGACGGGGCACGGGGCCTCCATCCGCTGGCGGCGGTGCAGGTGCCCGAGCGCGACGTAGTGCGCCTCGATGGGGAAGATGCCGGCGGGAACGGCGTACTCGAAGATCGACTGCGCGGTGCGCTCCCCGCCGCCGAACCGCCCGTTGAGCACGGTCAGGTGGGCCATGACCAGGTTGACCGCGCCGTCCTCGAAGCCCGCGGTGAGGGTGCCGAGGACGTCGCGCAGGTTCTGGTCGTAGGCGTTCGTGTTCTCCCCCGCGGTCTGCGCGACGAGATCGGCCGCGCGCACCGCGTAGCGCTGCGACAGGAACGGCAGGACGGCGACGTTGACCCGCTCCCCGGTGGAGCGGGCGGTGAAGCCGACGACACCGCCCTTGTCGGCCGTGCGCACCTCCCCCACCAGCGTGATCCCGGCCTCCTGGGCCAGCGGGCGGTAGGCGTCCAGGGCCCGGGCGTGGTCGTGGTTGCCCGCGATCGCGACGACCTGCGTGCCGTCCCTGGCCAGCCCCATCAGCGTGCGGATGACGAGCTTCTGCGCCTCCGCCGACGGGGCCGCGGTGTCGTAGAGGTCGCCCGCGACGAGCACGGCGTCGACCTGCTGCTCCCGCGCGATCGTGACGATCTCGCGCAGCACCTGCTCCTGCTCCTCGAGCCGCGAGTGGCCCTTCAGCGTCTTGCCGACGTGCCAGTCGGCGGTGTGCAGGAAGCGCATGGGCCGACGATTCCACCCGACGGCCGACGCGTTCTGTCGGGGGTCGGTGCCACCCTCTCCGCCATGAGCACACGAGACACCGCATGGCCCGCCGGCACCCCCTGCTGGGTCGACATCGCCGTTCCCGACCTGCCCGCCGCCACCGCCTTCTACGGCGCGGTGCTGGGGTGGGAGTTCGTCGACACCGGGGAGGAGTTCGGCCACTACACGCTCGCGCAGGTCGGCGGCCGCAGCGCCGCCGCGATCGCTCCCGTCCAGCCCGGCCAACCGCCGGGGTCCACCCTCTACCTGGCCAGCGACGACGTCGACACCACCGCGAAGCTGGTGACCGAGCACGGCGGCACGGTCGCCGTCGAGCCGTTCGACGTCCCCGGCACGGGGCGGATGGCCGTCGCGTTCGACGCCGCGGGCGGCGCGTTCGGCATCTGGCAGGCGGCCGGGATGATCGGGGCCGAGGTCTACAACGAACCCGGTTCGCTGATCTGGGAGGACGCCCGGCTCACCGACGCCGGGGCCGGCCAGGAGTTCTACGCGTCGGTCTTCGGCTGGACCTACGGCTCCGTCCCCGGCGCCCCCGAGGACTACGCCGTCTTCTCCGTCGGCGGCGAGATCGCGGGCGGCATCGGCGGCATGATGGGCGCCCCCGAGGGCACCCCGAGCCACTGGCTCGTCTACTTCATGGCCGCCGACGTCGACGCGGCGCTGGCCGCGGTCACCTCGGGCGGCGGCACGGTGCTCAGCGACGCCGTCGACACCCCCTTCGGCCGCATGGGCGTCGTGGCGGACCCCTTCGGCACCGCGTTCGCCCTGCACGGAGGGATGCCGCAGTCATGACCCCGGCGCCCGGGCCGGGACGCGGCCGTGCGCGAGCCCCGTCAGAACGGGGCGTCGTCGTCGTCCGCGCCCACCGGGAGGCGGGCGAAGGGGTCGCGCGAGGCCGTCGCGGAGTGGCCGTTCGTCGCCGCCGGGGCGCCCGCGCTCTCCGAGAGCCGGGTCGCCCAGGCCGGGAACGGGAACTCGACGGCCAGCGGCACCGGGATCTCGGGCTGCGAGACGAACATCGTGCCCGGCTTCGCCAGCACCGCGCGGGCCCGCTGCGACGGCGGGAGGAAGCCGTACTCGGGGCGCCCGGCCTCGGCGGGGTCGAGCCGCCCCACCACCTTGATCGAGGAGTTCGACACGATCCGCCGCTCCACCTCCGACGCGGTCTGCTGCGCGCCGATGAGGATGATGCCCAGCGAGCGGCCGCGCTCGGCGATGTCGAGGAGCACCTCCTTGATCGGCGACGACCCCTCGCGCGGCGCGTACTTGTTCAGCTCGTCGATCATGGTGAACAGCAGCCCTGCCGACCCGGCCTGCTCCTTGCGCGCGGTCTCCGCGGCCAGCACCACGCCGACGACGAACCGCTGGGCGCGTTCCGGGAGGTTGTGCAGGTCCACGACCGTGACCTGCTGGTTCTCCGTGCTCACCCGCCGCCCGGGCGCATCGGCGAGGTCGCCGCGGACGATCGTGCGCAGCGGCTTGAGCGAGGAGCGCAGCCGGCGCAGGAACGCGTTGATCGTGCCGATGCCGGTGACCGGGCCGGCCCAGTCGCGGCGGGCGTCCTCGTCGCCGAGGCGGTCGGCGACGAACTCGACGAGCGCGTCGTAGCTGCGCAGCGTCTGCCCCTCCACGGTGACGGCGCCGTCGGCGGCCGGGGTGGCGATCCGCCGCAGGCGCGCGGCGACCTGGTGGATGACCATCGTGTACTGGTTGCGCTCGTCCTCGGCGTCGGCGAAGACGAACGGCAGCAGCTCGCCGGAGCAGAACTCGGCCAGCGTCCACCAGAACGCGGCCACCCCGCTGGTGCGGCCCGTGACGTACGGGCGGCCGGACGGGTCGTCGGGCGTCGGCGGGGCGAAGAACCCGGCGGAGGAGAACGGCGAGGCGGGCAGGTCGAGGCGGGCGTAGCGGGCGCGCTGCTCGTCGTCGAGCTTGGCGTTGGCGTGGTCGAGGAACAGCAGGTCCTCGCCCTTCACGCTGAACACCAGCGCCTTCGCGTTCACCGCGCGCCGCCCGAGCACCCCGGACCGGAAGATCGAGTAGAGCAGGAACAGCGCGAAGCTGGTCTTCGTCGCCACCCCGGAGATGCCGCTGATCGAGACGTGCCCGCCGCGCGTGCCGTCGAGGAACTCCAGGTTGACGTAGATCGGCTCGCCGTCGCGGCCGAGCCCGACGGGCACCTTGAGGTCCATCTTGTCGAAGTACAGCGCCTGCGCGCGCTCCAGCCCGGTCGCGCGGCGGACGAGCGACCCGGGCATCGGCGGCACGTAGACCTCGGGCTCCACCCGCGTCGTCGTGACCTCGGCGATCTCCTGCACCTGCGCGGGCAGCACGCCGTCGTCGATGAGGAAGACGTCGGAGCCGTACTGCGCGCCCTCGTGCCGCGCGCGCACCTCGGTGACCACCCCGGACGTCGTCACGGCCCCGTGCCCGGACACCGACCGCTGCGTGAGCACCACGTCGTCGAGCTGCAGGTACTCCCCCGGCCGCAGCGCCACGGAGAACTGCAGCGGCGTGGAGTCCTCGGTGCCGACGACGAGGCCGACGGACGGCGGAGGGGGCGGGGACGACACGCGGCGAGCCTAGTGACCCTCGACCCCCGCTCCCCCGCCCCCTACTGTCGACCTTCCACGACGGGGAGGACGACGATGACCGAACCCAGGTTCGATCTCGGCTGGATGGACGACGTCATCCGGGGGCTGCACTCGCTGACCTCCGACCAGGTGCCCGCGCTGGAGATCACCCTGCTCGACGCGGTCGTCGACTGGCTGTTCTCCCCGCAGAACCCGCAGATCGCGAACCCCGAGGCCGAGTACGACGAGTCGCACGCCGGCACGCTGGTCTCCACGATGTTCACCGCGGTCGACACCTCGCGCACGTTCCTCCCGAAGCGGGAGCCCGCCGTCACCGACACGATCACGGCGGCGCGCACCCGGATCGTCGACGGGGCGCACGAGCTGTCGGCGCAGGGCCCCGACGGGATCTCGATCCTGGTGTCGCGGGCGATGCCCTCCGTGCTCGCCGAGCTGGGCGACAACTCCGGCGAGAAGGGCAAGCAGGCGCACGGCGTGTACGTGTACCTGCTCTACGCGCTGGCCCTGGGCACGCGCACCGAGCACGACCCGGTCGTGCTCGACGGCGTGGTCGAGTCGTTCATCGGCTGGGACGGCGTGCTGCGGGACGGGTACGTGCTGCCGTGGCGCCCGGCCCGCCCGGAGCCCGAGCCCGATCAGCCCGCGTAGCGCTGCTGCAGCGCGGCCATCCCGGCCCCGAACACGCCGTCGGCGAACAGCGTCACCAGCTCGGGCGCGTCGGCGGCCTCGGAGTCGAAGTCGGTCCACCACTCCACGAACGCGTGCCCGGTGTCGGTGACCGGGGCCACCCGCACCGTCGCGACGTAGCGGCGCACCGGGAACGGGCTCTCGAGGATCTCGTAGGTCTGGCTGCGGGCGAGGTCGTCGAGGACGAGCAGGCGCTCGACGACGGTGCCGCCGTCGCCCAGCGTCAGCCGGCGCACCGCACCGACCTCCGCGGCCGAGGCCCTCGAGTCGAGGGAGCTGGCGGCGATGGCGGGCATCCAGGCGGCAAGGCCGTCGAAGTCGCGGACGACGGTCCACACCTCCTCGGCGGGGGCGGCGATCACGGCGCTGGCGAAGGCACGGGTCACGAGGTGATTCCCTTCAGACGGGTCTTGAACGCGCGGGTCTGCGCGGTCAGTGCGGTCTCGGTGGGCAGCCGCTCCATCGACGACGCCCCGTAGAAGCCGTGGCAGTACCGGGTGCGCTGCAGGACGTGCGCGGCGTCGTCGGGCGAGGAGATCGGGCCGCCGTGGCAGAGCACGAGCACGTCGTCGCGCACCTCCCGCGCGGCCGCCGACCACTCGTCGATCAGCTCCACGCAGTCGTCCAGCGACTTCGCCGTGCCCGCCCCGATCGCGCCGCCCGTCGTCAGGCCCATGTGGCAGACGACCAGGTCGGCCCCGGCGCGGGTCATGACGCGGGCGTCGTCGGCGGAGAAGACGTAGGGGGTGGTGAGCAGGTCGGCGGCGTGCGCGGCGGCGATCATGTCGACCTCCAGCCCGAAGCCCATCCCGGTCTCCTCCAGGTTGGCCCGGAAGACGCCGTCGATCAGGCCGACGGTCGGGAAGTTCTGGACGCCCGCGAAGCCGAGGTCGGCGAGCTCGCGCAGGAAGCGGTCGGTGAGCAGGAACGGATCGGTCCCGTTGACGCCCGCGAGCACCGGCGTGTGCGTGACGACCGGCAGCACCTCCGCGGCCATCTCGACGACGATGTCGTTGGCGTTGCCGTAGGCGAGCAGCCCGGCCAGCGACCCGCGCCCGGCCATCCGGTAGCGGCCCGAGTTGTAGATGACGATGAGGTCGATCCCGCCGGCCTCCTCGCACTTGGCCGACAGGCCCGTCCCCGCCCCGCCGCCGACGATCGGCTCGCCGCGCGCGGCCATGTCGGCGAATCGCTCGACGAGCTCCTGGCGCCGGAACCTCATGCGGTCACCTCCTGCCACGCGGCCAGCACGGCGTCGGCGAAGCCGGGGTCGTTGACGTGGTGCGGCACCCGCCGCACGATCCCCGGCCGGGTGTCCTTCTCGAGCGCGGCGAACAGCGCCTCGTCGGCCTCGGGGTCGTGGAACGGCAGACCGGGCGCGTCGAGGGCCGAGACCCCGCCGGTGGGCAGCAGGAAGACCGCGGGCCCGGTCGTGGCGTTGAGCTTGCGGGCCAGGAACTCCCCGATGGCGACGTTCTCGGCCGCGGTCGTCCGCATGAGCGTGACCTGCGCGTTGTGCACGTAGAGCAGCCTCCCGTCGAACCGCGCGGGCACGTCGGCCCCGAAGTTGACCATGTCCAGTGCCCCGCACGATCCCACATACGGCACGCCGGTGCGCGCGACGGCGTCGAGGCGGTCCTCTCCCGCGGCCATGACGCCGCCGACGATCAGGTCGGCGACCTCGGTTGTGGTCAGGTCGAGCACGCCGGTGACCAGGCCGTCGTCGACGAGCTTCTCCATCGCCCTCCCGCCGGTGCCGGTGGCGTGGAAGACGAGCGCGTCGACGTCGTCGCCCAGGCGCTCGCGGACCTGCGTGACGCACGCCGTGGTGACGCCGAACATCGTCAGCGCGACGGCCGGGCGGTCGTCGGCGGCGGGGACCTCGTGGGTGAGCATCCCGGCGAGGGCGTGCGCGGCGTTGGCGAGGACGCGGCGGGAGATGCGGTTGAGCCCGGCGACGTCGGTGACGGAGTGCAGCATCGCGATGTCCGACGCCCCCACGTACGGCGCGACGTCGCCCGACGCCACCGTCGACACCATGATCTTCGGGACGCCGACGGGCAGCGCCCGCAGCGCCGGGGTGACGAGCGCGGTGCCGCCGGACCCGCCGAGCCCGAGCACCCCGCCGACGTCGTCGCGGGTGCCGAGCCAGCGCTCGAACGCCAGCGCCATCGCGGTGACGGCGGTCCCGCGGTCGCCGGTGAACACCGCGTCCGCCCCGTCGGGGTGGTGGGCGGCGACCTCGGTGGCGGTGACGTCACCCCCGTGCTCGCCGCCGCCCGTGGAGACGTCGACGACCCGCGCAGACACCCCCGCGGCCCGCAGCAGTCCCGCGACGTGGGCCAGCTCGGGCCCCTTGGTGTCGAGCGTGCCGACGACGTAGGCGATCACCGGACCAGTTGTAGTGCAGTCACCGCCGCAGCGACACCGCGGACCGGCGACCACCGCGCAGACCCCGTGGTCACCACGCAGACCGCCGGCGGTCTGCGCGCCGCTCGGCGGTCTGCGCGGTGGCCGCCGGGGCCGAACGCGCGCCGAGCCCCACCAGGTCCTCGCCGGTCAGCCCCGGCCACCCGTGCAGCATCCGCCGCCACTCCCCCGGCACCGCCGACGCCCCGTACCGCGCCCCGAGCAGCGCCCCGGCGATCGCGGCGACGGTGTCGGTGTCGCCGCCCCCGCGCACCGCGGCCTGCAGCCCGTCGACCAGGCCGTCGGTGTGCACGATCGCCGACCACGCCCCCTGCAGCGCCGCCACCACCCACCCGTTCGACGCGGCGAACGCCGACGGGTCGGAGCGCTCCGCCTCGTCGAGCCGGTCCGCCCACGCGGGGTCGACGTGCGGCAGCCCGACCCGGACGTCGAGCGAACCGGTGCGCACGGCGTGGGCGATCGCCAGGCACCACAGCACGCAGGCGTCCCCGGCCTGCGGGTCGTGGTGGGTCAGCGCGGAGACCGCCCGCGCGGCGTCGGCCACGCCGTCCGCGGCCAGCGCGACCGGTGCCGTCCGCATCAGCGACCCGTTGCCGGCGCTGCGCCCGGTCTCGGCGTGCACCTGCGCCGCGCGCTCCCGCAGCCGGGCGGCCGCCCCGCGCCGCGGGATGCCGTGCAGCGGTCCGAGGACGGCGGCGGTCTGCAGCCCCACGTCGGCGGGCCCGGCCGCGTGCCAGGCCAGGAAGCCGTGGGCGACGGCGTCGAGCGCGTCCTCGGAGCGCAGGTCCACCCGCGCGATCACGCACGCCATCTCGGTGTCGTCGCTCCACTGCCCCGGCGCGTAGTTCCCGAGCCCGCCGCCGAGCATCTCGGCCCGCTCCCCCAGCGCGCGGACCCCCGCCTCGTACGGCACGCCGAGCGCGTCGCCGCAGGCCGCGCCGAGCAGCACGCCCGCCCTCCGGTCGGCCGTCATGCCGCCCACTCGTTGATCGCCACCGTGTGCACGTCCCGACCGTGCCAGCGCAGCACCGACACCCGCGGGCCGAGGTCCCGCACGAACCGCCGCGCGTGCCGGCCCAGCGTCGGCACCGGGCGCCGCCCGAGCGCGTCGAGGGCGGCGGCGTGCAGCAGCCCGTCCCAGACGGCGGCGAGCGTCGACGGGGCGTCGAACACCTCCAGCAGGACCGGGCGCCCGGCGATCCCGACGAGCACCCCGCTCTGGAACGGCAGCGGCGAGAGCCCGCTGACCAGCGCGGACGCCGCGTCGTCGAGGTGGCGGACGGTGTCGAACAACGAGTCGCCGTCGCCGTAGACCGCCACGCGCTCCCACACCTCCCGCTGCCCCTTCGCCGTCCGGACCGCGAGCGGCGCCCGCCGACCGTCGCGCGAGTGGACCCCCGCCCCGGACCAGCGCGCCTGCTCGACGCACCGCACCGGCAGCGCGACGGTCGCCCCCGGCTCGACGAGCACCGACCGCGCCGCCACCCGGTCCTGCCGACCCCCCGCCAGCAGCTCCCCCTCCAGCACCAGCGCGGCCCGCTCCCCGCCGTTGTGGACGAGCAGCTCCCCCACCACCGCGTCCGCCCGCTCCGCGACGAGCACCCCGCCGAGCGCGTACCCCGCGTCGGCCACCGCGACGCCGTTGAACACGGGGAACAGCGTCAGCGCGCCCCGCACGACCGGGTTGCCCACGTGGACGTCCATGCCGACCTCCTTCATTAGCGCGATCTAGCGCTAACTAATAAGAGCACAGGTGCGCTAACTTGTCGAGCATGACCTGGCGCGACCCCACCGGCCGCACCCTGGCCGACTACCCGCACCCCTCGGTGGCCGTCGACGTCGCCCTGCTGACCGTCGCCGACGACCGCCTGTGCGTCCTGCTGCACGAGGGCCGCGCGCTGCCCGGCACGTTCCTGCGCATCGAGGAGACCCTGCGCGACGCCGCGCTGCGCGTGCTGCGCGAGAAGGCCGGCGTCAGCGGTGAGGAGCCCCGTCAGCTGGCCGTGTTCGACGATCCCGCGCGCGACGACCGCGGCCGCGTGCTCTCCGTCGCACACGTCGACCTGGTGCCCGCCGACCGCCTGACCGGCGCCCTCACCCCCGTCGACGCCCTGCCGCCGCTCGCCTTCGACCACGCCGCGATCGTCGACGCCGCCGTCGCCTGGGCCCGCGCCGCGCACCGCGACCGGCCCGACCCCCGCGGCCTGCTCGACGAGGAGTTCACGCTCCTGGAGCTGCAGCGGCTGCACGAGGCGGTGCACGGCGGGCCGCTGCCCAAGGACGCGTTCCGGCGCCGGATGCAGGAGCACCTGATCGACACGGGCACACTGAGCCGCGGCACGGTCGGCAAACCCGCTCGCGTCTTCCGCCGCGCGCCCCAGGAGACCCCATGATCAACGACGACGAGCGCATCGCGCTGTTCCTCGACTACGAGAACCTCGCCATCGGCGCCCGCGACGGGCTCGGCGTCATGCCGTTCGACTTCGGTCCCATCGCCGACGCACTGGCAGAGCGGGGGCGGGTCGTCGCGCGCCGGGCGTACGCCGACTGGTCCTACTTCGACGAGGACCGCCGCCTGCTCGCCCGCGCCCAGGTCGAGCTCATCGAGATCCCGCAGCGGCTCGGCGCGTCGCGGAAGAACGCGGCCGACATCAAGATGGTCGTCGACGCGATCGAGATGGCCTTCGAGCGCAGCTTCGTCACGACGTTCGCGATCTGCACCGGCGACTCCGACTTCACCCCGCTCGTGCACAAGCTCCGCGAGCTCGACAAGCGCGTGATCGGGATCGGCGTCGAGTCGTCGACGTCGGCGCTGCTGCCCCCGGCCTGCGACGAGTTCCTGTTCTACGACCGGCTGCCCGGCGTCGAGCCCTCGCAGGCGCCCCGGCGTCCGGCGCGGCGCGGTGGACGCCCCGCGGCGGCGTCGACCCCCGCACCGGCGGCGTCCGAGCCGGTGGTCGAGCCCGTCGTCGACGCGGAGGAGGCCGTGGACGAGCCCGCCGCACCGGCGGAGGAGCGCGAGGTCGGCCCGATCGTCACCACCACCCTCGCCGGGCTGCAGCGCCACGCCGACGGGGTGGTCCTCGCCTCGCGGCTCAAGCGCGCGATCCTGCGCAAGGACCCGACCTTCGACGAGGCCGACCACGGCTTCCGCAGCTTCGGCGAGCTGCTGCGGCACCTGGAGTCCGCGGGCGTCGTCGAGCTGCGGAAGGGATCGGCGCAGGGCGACCCCGAGGTCACCTTCCCGCAGGACGCCTCCGCCGACGACGACGCGTTCCGGCTGCTCGTCGAGGTCGTCCGCGGGTTGCAGGGGCCGCGCTTCCGCCCGCAGCTCAGCGGGCTCAAGGACCAGCTCCGCAAGCGCGAGCCCGGGTTCAGCGAGAAGCGCTACGGCTTCAACACGTTCCTGTCCTTCGCCAAGGCCGCCCGTGCCCGCGGTCTGCTCGCGATGGACTGGGACGAGGACACGGGCGACTACCTGCTCCGCGTCCCCGACGAGTTCTAGCCGGCTACCCCGCCGAGGACAGCCGCGACCGGCGCCGCAGGTCGGCCCGGCGCCGCTGGAACTCCGCGACGAGGTCCTCGCGCGGCGCCGGCACCCAGTGGGTCGTGCGGTCCGCGCCGCGCTGCTCCAGCGCGCCCTCCCCGGTGAGGGTGCCGAGCAGGTGCAGCGCGACGTCCGGTCCGACGCCGAGCAGGTTCCGCACGGCGGCGACGGTCAGGGGCCGGCTCCGCGCGACGTCGAGCAGCGCGGCCCGCTGGGCCGCGGTGGGAGCCGCGGGTCGGGGCTCCTCCGGCTCGGCGCGGTGCGGCCGGGACTCCGGATCGGGGGTGCGCGGACGGGCGGGGGTCTCGGCGAACAGCTCCGCCGGCTCGACCCCCTCCACCGGCCGGTACCGGTGCGGAGGCTCGGCGGACAGGTCGACGGGGTCCGGCCCGGGACGCGACGGCGGCTCGGCGAACAGGTCGACCGGCCGGTCCGGTCCCGGCCCGGCGGGGTGGATCTCGACGGGCTCGCGCTCCACCGGCGGTGTCTCCCACGCCGACCACGACCCGGCCGTCATCGGCTCGACGACGTCGCCCCCGACGGGCGACGGCTCACCGGGAGGCTGCTCCGCGGAACGCGGACCGGACACCGGAAGCACCTCCCCGGGACCGACGAACGACGGCTCCCCCGACCCGACGACCGGCGACCCGACCGGCGGCGGGTCGACCACCTGCGGCGCGGGCGGCGGCGGACCGACCGGCGACCGAACGCCGGGCGGCTCGATCACCGGCGGCTCGACCACCGACGGTTCGACGACCGAGGGCTCGGCCACCGACGGCTCGGCCACCGACGGCTCGGCCACCGACGGACCGACCGGAACAGAGCCGGACCCCGCACCCGACACCGCGGCCCCCGCCGACCGCTCCAGGTCGGCCTCGCCCACCCCGAACAGCTCCTCCACGGCGTCGACCTGCCCGGCCGCAGCCGGAGCCTCGCGAGCCGGGACCTCGCGAGCCGGGACCTCGCGCAGGGCGTGCCGGCCGCTCGGGCGCGGCTCCGCCCCGTCCGCCGAGACGCGCGGCCCGGGCATCCGCACGGTGACGTCCGGTTCGGGCCACCCGGCGTCGGGTGCGGCCGCGTGGTGCACGGGGACGCGGACGGTCGCCGCGTCGCGCACGCCGGGCGCCGAGACGGGAACGGCGGGGACCTCCGGCCCGGGGAGCACCGGCGGGGCGGGCGGGGGGACGGCGACCGGCGGGCGGGCCACCGGCGACGCGGTCGTGGAGGGGACCGCCATCGCGGCCGTCTGCGGCTCCGGAGCGGGTCCGGGGGCGGGCAGCTCGGCCGTCGCGACCGCGTCGACCGGGGGCCGGGGCGCCGCCACCACCTCCAGCACCTCCGTCTCCACCGGCCGCGGCGTCCACACCCCGTCGACGACCTCCCCGAGCGGCGCGATCCCCCGCTCCTCCAGCGCGGCCCACACGGGGGCCAGCGCGGCGTCGGGGTCGAGCAGGTGCACCGACTCGCGGACGCGGACGAACGTCCAGCCGCACCCCGTCAGCTCCTGCTCGCGGGCCAGGTCGGCGGCGCGCTGCTCGGGGGTCGTGTGGAACGCCTCGCCGTCGCACTCCACCGCGACCGTGCCGCCGGCCCCCGTCACGACGAGGTCGATCCGGCGCCCGTTGACCGTCACCTGCGGCAGGACGTGGAACCCCCGCCCGACGAGGTCGAGGAACACGGCCTGCTCGAACAGGGAGTCGAAGCGGTCGTCGCGGCGGTCGGCGCGGACCCCGGACGGCACCGGGGGCAGGTCGTCGGCCCCGGCCAGCACGTGCTCCAGCAGGGAGCGGCGGACGTCGCCGGGCGGGAGGTCCGCCGCGCGGACGGTGTGCACGAGCCAGAGCCGGTCGCGGGCCCGGGACACCGCGAGCGCGTAGTCCTGGGCCGACGCCGGGTGCAGCGGCAGCACGACGGCGTCGCGCTCGTCGCCGCGGAAGTCCTCCGGCGTACCCACGCGCACCCGCGCCCGCACCGCCGGGGCGAGGCGGTCCGCGACCGCCGGGCCGAACCCGGGGTCGTCGCCCGGCACCACCACCCCGACGCTGCGGTCCGGGTGCTCGGCCACGCAGGCGGCCACGGCCTCGACGACGGCCTGCACCTCGTCACCGCGCACGAACGTGCTGCGCAGCGCAGGCGTCCCGTCGGCGACGGCGCGGCGCAGCGGGGCGGGCGGGTCGTCGCGGCCGGGGTCGGGCGACCAGTCGGTGATCGCGGGCAGCCCGCGGAACTGGTCGCGCAGCCGCACGACCGGCCCGAACCGGGTGCGCAGCACGGAGAACAGGCTGCTGCCGGGGCCGAGGGCGGCACGCAGGTACCCGGGCACGTCCGGCAGGGCCGTCTCGACGAGCGGGGGCGCGGGCGCCGCGGGCGGGACGCACTGCCCGTCGTCCCCGACCACCACGACGCGCGGGGCGAGCCACAGCAGGAACGCGCAGGAGGGGTCGAGCCGCGTGGCCTCGTCGACGATCACGACGTCGAACGAGTCGGGCCGGTGCGCGAGCGTCTCCAGCAGGGCCGGGACCGGCAGCACCCACGCGGGCACCGCCGACAGCGCGACCGCCATCGCGTCGCGGGCGCTGCGGCGCAGCGCCTCCGCGGCCTCACCCGTGCCGGCCCGGGCCTGCGTGACGGCGTGCCGGTAGGCCTGCAGGGCCTGGGCCTGCGTGGTGTCGATCCGCGTCAGGCACGCGCGCCAGGCGCGGGCGACGCCGAGCTCGCTGGTCAGCGACCGCAGCACCCCGGTCGCGACGGCCAGCTCCGCGTCCGCCGCCGCGCCTGCGGTGGCCGCGGGCTGCTGGGCCATCCACGCGACGGCCCGGGCCCGCGCCCACGCGGGACCCCACCGCTGCGGGTCGGGGGCGAACCCCGCGGCCAGCTGCGCGGCCAGCTCCGGCGCCGCGCCGCGGACCCGGTCGAGCAGCTCGTCGGCCCGGGTCTGCGCGCGGTGCTCCCGGCGGGCGGTGTCGAGCGCGTGGCCGGCCGCGGTGTACCCGGCGGGGTCGAGGGCGCGCAGGGCGTCGAGCAGCGGGGCGTGCTCGGGCATCCGCTGCGCGGGCGGCACGGCCTCCACCAGCGCCACGGCCGCGTCGACCTCGGCCCGGGCCAGCCGCGCCGCCCGGTGCGCGCGGGCGAGCGCGGCGAGGCAGCCCACCCGCTCCAGGTCGGCGACGGAACCCAGCGCCGGGCGCGCGGGCGGCGGCAGCTCCACGAGCACCCGGCCCACCGCGCCGACGACGGCGTGCAGCCGCTCGACCACCCCGCAGGCCCGGCGCAGGTCGAGCAGGGCGTCGACGGAGTGCGGCCCGTCGGGGATGCCGGTCCGCAGCGGGGCGAACGCCGCGTCGACGCGGTGGGCGATCCGGCGGACGGCGAGGTGGTGCACGGCGGTGACGGCGGCGGCCCGGGTGCGCGGCGGGACCCCGTCGACGAGGACGGCGGTGCCGAGCCGCTCCACCGCGCGCTGCTCGGCGCTGCGGAACACGCGCTTGAGCGCCGCGCCCTGGCCCAGGTGCTCGGCCAGGCGCTCCAGGGCGTGCGCGGCGGCGGGTTCGTCGACGTCGGGGGCCACCTCGACGGGGGCGGCGACCCGCCGCGCGTGCTCCACCGCGGCGTCGACGGCGTCGAGCTCGGCCAGCGCCTCGTGCCAGGTCCGGGACGGCCCCGACGCCAGCAGGGCGTCGGCGGTCGTGCGGGTCCAGCCGGTGGGGTCGGGCAGGGCCCGCAGCGCGGCGGCGGACTCGGCGATCTCGCCGGCCAGCGCCTCCAGCGCGGTCAGCGCCTCGGGCGGGAGCTCGCCGAGCGCCACGACGAGCTCGTCGTCCGGGCCGGGGTGCACGAACGGGCCCCGGTCGACCGCGCCCGCGAGCCGGGCGAAGCCCTCCGGCGACAGCGGGGCGGGCACCGGCAGGCGGTGGCGGCGCTCGCGGTGGCGCGGGGTCTGCTCGCGCAGCAGGTCGAGCAGCTCGGCGAACTCGGCGTCGTCGACGGGCGGCTGGCCGTGCACCGCCCCGGGCACCCAGCCGTCGCGCTCGGCCGTGCTGAGCAGGGTGCGGGCGACCTGCGCGGGAGTGCCGCCGAAGCCGGGCGCGATCTCGGGGTAGACGCGTGCCTCGGCCTCGCGCAGCAGCCCGATCCGGGTCGCCACCTCGTCGCGGGTGCGGGCGGCGTCGGCGCGGCGGGCGGTGAGGTCGGCGATGCGGCGGTCGGCGCGGGCGGGGTCGAACTCGGTGCGCTCGCGGGCCACGCGGGCGACGCCGCCCCCGTCGGCGTCGTCGAGCCCGACGCACAGGTCGCGCAGCCCCTCGGGCAGGCGGTCGCGCAGCACGCGCAGCGACCCGGCGTCGCCGCTGGTGACCAGCACGCGCTTCCCGTCGGCGAGGAGTGCGCCGAGCAGGGCGGCGACGGTGTGGGTCTTGCCGGTGCCGGGCGGGCCCTCGACGACGACACCGGTGTCGGCACCGAGCGCGGCGACGACCCGGGACTGGTCCTCGGTGGCGGCGAACGGGAGCAGCGGTTCGTCGAGGACGGCCGCGGCCCCGCTGCGCTGCAGCCAGGCCGCGCGCTCGGCCGGGGCGACGGCCCGCACGAGCTGGGCGAGCCCGAGCGGCACGGGCCGGCGGACGTCGCGGACGCTGCGGTCGACCTCGTCCCAGCAGCGGTGCAGCGCCACCGCGCCGGTGCGCCGCACGAGCAGCGCCGGGGCGACGGCCAGCACCGGGGACGGACCGGTCGGGCGGGTCCAGCCCGGGTCGAGGGTGCAGGGGGGCCCGGCCCAGCCGCCGAGCAGGTCGACGACGTCCGGGGCGAGCGCGAACGGGCCCGGCTCGCGCGGGGCGGGCGTGCGGTCGTCCTCCCACCGCAGCGGTCCGGTGACGGTGCAGACGAGGTCCCCGGTCGCCGGGTCGGTCCGGACGGCCACGGGCTGGCCGAGCACGTGGACGTGGGTGCCGGACGCGGGCAGGTGCAGCAGGCCCGCGCCGAGCACCAGCTCCCGGCCGGGCAGGGCGGCGAGCCGGGCCAGCTCGCCGACGCGGGCGACCAGCTCCTCCTGGGCGCGGCGGGCCCGCTCGCGGTGCGCCCACGGGCGCCGGACCGCCATCCAGGCGTCGAACGCGTCGCGGACGCCGGGGGCGTCGACGAGGTAGGCGTGCTGGCCGTGCAGCGGCCCGCGGTCGTGCAGGACGGGCGGCTCGAGGTCGTCGCCCGCCGGGCCGAGCCAGCCCGCGACCGCGGCCGGCGCCGAGGGCTCCGGCTCCGCGACGGAGCGTCGCAGCCGGAGCACCTCGGGGCCGTTCCCGACCGGGCAGCGCAGGTCCTCCAGCCAGAGGACGGCGTCGTGCGCGTCGACGTGGCGGACGGGGAGGCGCGCGGGCGGGGCGAGCGCGCGCAGCACACCGACCAGGCGGACCACCTGGTCGCGCACCTGCGCATCCCGCTCCGGCTGCATCGCCACTCCCCCGTTCGCCGCGGCACGATCACGCGACGCGATCGACTATCACCCCAACGGGTGACAGGCGTCGCGGGTTACGGCCGGATCTCAGGCGAAGGTGGCCGCGTCGATCACGAAGCGGTACCGCACGTCGCTGTCGACGACCCGGTCGTAGGCCTCGTCGATGCGCGAGGCGTCGATGACCTCGATCTCGGCGCCCAGGCCGTGCTCGGCGCAGAAGTCGAGCATCTCCTGGGTCTCGCGGATGCCACCGATCATCGAGCCGGCCCAGCTGCGGCGCATCGGGATCAGCGCGAACGCGGGGACCTCGAGCGGCTCGGCGGGCGCGCCCACGTTGACCAGGGTGCCGTTGAGGCCCAGCAGCGACAGGTACTTCTCCATCGGCAGCGGCGCGGACACGGTGTTGACGATCAGGTCGAACGAGCCCGCGAGCTGCTCGAACGTGGCGTCGTCGGAGGTGGCGTAGTAGTGCTGCGCACCGAACTTCCGGCCGTCCTCCTCCTTCGACAGCGTCTGCGACAGCACCGTGACCTCGGCGCCGAGCGCGGCCGCGATCTTGACGCCCATGTGGCCGAGCCCGCCGAGACCGACGATCGCCACCTTCTTGCCCGGGCCCGCGCCCCAGTGCTTGAGCGGCGAGTACAGGGTGATGCCGGCGCACAGCAGCGGCGCGGCCTCGTCGAGCCCGACGCCCTCGGGGATGCCGAGCACGTAGTTCTCGTCGACGACGATCTTCTCGGAGTAGCCGCCGTCGGTGGGCCTGCCGTCGAGGACCCCGCCGTAGGTGCCGACGTTGCCCTTCAGGCAGTACTGCTCCTCGCCCGCCCGGCAGTTCACGCACTCGCGGCAGGAGTCGACCATGCAGCCGACGCCGACGCGGTCGCCCACCCGGTACTTCGTGACCTCGGAGCCGACCTCGGAGACGATCCCGGCGATCTCGTGGCCCGGGACGAGCGGGTAGGTGCCCTCGCCCCACTCGTCGCGGGCGGTGTGGATGTCGGAGTGGCAGATGCCGGCGAACTTGATGTCGATCAGCACGTCACCCGGCTTCAGGTCCCGGCGCTCGATGGTCGTCTTCTCGAACGGGGCCTTGGCGGCGGGGGTGGCGTAGGCGTTGACGGTGATGCTCATGGTTCCGGGGTCCCCGGATCGTGTCGTGCACAACCGAACTGTCGCGACCGTCACGCGTCCCGGACGCGCTCCTCCCGCGACGGCTGCGTCCGCAGCTGGACGGCCACCAGGACGGCCACCGCGGCGGCCCCCAGCACCGCGACGCCGAGCATCGCGGGCCAGCCTCGACGAAGAACGCGAGACCGAGGACCGCCCCGAGCAGGAACGTGCCGACGTAGGCGAGGTCCCGGTCGACGGCCCGCAGCGTCGGCTCGTAGAGGCCCACCGCGAGCAGCAGGAACGACCCCGACAGGCCCGGCAGGACCAGCGCGCAGACCGCCACCGCCGCCGCGGGCGCGACCAGCCACAGCGACGGGTCGTCCAGGTCGCCCGGCGGGAGCCCGGTGATCAGCGCCGTCCCCACCGCGGCGACGACGAGCAGCACCCACTCCCGCACCCCGCGCAGGCCCCCGAGGTCCAGCAGCGGCACCGCGACCGAGGCGGCGACCATGCCGAAGAACAGGGCGGAGGTGCCCACCGGGTGCGCCTCGATCAGCGGGGGCAGCAGGCGCGCGGCCACCAGTACCGCCAGCACCATCCCGGACAGCACGGCGAGCACCAGCGGCCACTCGACGCGGGCCACCTCGGCCCGGGCCCGCGCCCAGCCGAGCCCCCGCGGCACGTCGGTGGTCGCCCGGGCCGCCGACACCAGGTGCGACGCGGCGGAGATCAGCCGCTCGTAGACGCCCACGACGAGCGCGACGGTGCCCCCGCTGACGCCGGGCACGACCTCGACCGAACCGATGGCGACGCCGCGCAGGACATGGGAGAAGCGGAAGGACGACACTGCCCGAAACTACCGATATGACGGAATGAGCCCTCCCTCGGGAGGGGCCGTCGTCACCGGCCTACGGCCGCAGCACCAGGTTCCCGACCTTGCGCCCGGAGTCGACGCGGCGGTGCGCCGCGACGATCCCGTCCAGCCCGACCACCTCGTCGACCACCACGGTCAGCTCCCCCTTCGCCACCCGCTCCAGCAGGTCGGTGAAGTCCTCGGGCCGCTCCGGCGTGACGCCGGAGCGCACCCTCCGGCGGGGCAGCACGGTCTCCCCCAGGCTCGCGACGGCGAGCACCAGCACCCCGTCGTCGGTGAGCAGGCGGCGTCCGGTGGCGGGGTTCAGCGTGCCGACGGCGTCGAGGACGACGTCGAACCGCTCGGTGATCGCGGCCGGGTCCGTCCGCCGGTGGTCGACGACGTGCGCGGCGCCCAGACCCGTCACCAGCTCCGCGTTCGCCCCGCCGCAGACGGCGGTGACGGTCGCGCCGGCGTGCGCGGCCAGCTGCACGGCGTTCGTGCCGACGGCCCCCGAGGCCCCGACGACCAGCACCGACTGTCCGCGGCGGACGTCCCGGAGGAGGTGCAGCGCCGTGGTGCCGCCGAACAGCACGCCCGCGGCGTCCTCGTGCGAGACCTCCGCGGGCTTGCGCACGACCTTCCTGGCCGTGACGAGCTCCGCGTGCGCGCCCAGCCTCGCCCCCGTCATCCCACAGACCTCGTCGCCGGGCCGGAACGATCCGCCGCCGACCTCCACCACCCCGGAGAACACCACCCCCAGTACCGGCTGCCGCGGCCTGCGGAGGCCGATCGCGAGCCGGGCGAGCGGGCCGAACCCCCGCGGGAAGCGCGCGCCGCGGATCCGCGCGTCGCCGGAGTTCACCGTGGTGGCGACGACCCGCACGAGCACCTCCCCCGCCCGCGGCTCGGGGTCGGGCACGTCGGTGACGCGCACGACGTCCGGTGGGCCGTACCGGGTGACGACCGCTGCCCTCATGGCTTCTCCTTACGCCTGTAAGTCCGTGCTCGGACGGTAGCCTTACAGTCGTAAGCCCGCAAGGAGGTACCCGTGCCCACCCGTCCCGCCCTGAGCCCCGAGCGCGTCGTCGACGCCGCCGTCCGCGTCGCCGACCGCGGCGGCCTCGCGCTCGTGAGCATGCGCAACGTCGGCAGGGAGCTCGGCGTCGAGGCGATGTCGCTCTACCACCACGTCGCCGGCAAGGACGCCCTGCTCGACGCGCTCGCCGATCGCGTCTTCGGCGAGATCGGGCTCCCCGCGCCCGACCGCCCGTGGCGTCCCGCGATGGCCGACCGCGCCGCGTCCGCCCGCGTCGTGCTGTCGGCCCATCCGTGGGCGCTCGGCCTCGTCGAGTCGCGCCGCAACCCCGGGCCCGCACTGCTGCGCCACCACGACGCCGTGCTGGGGTGCCTGCGCCGCAACGGGTTCACCGTCGCGATGGCCGCGCACGCGTACTCCGTCCTGGACGCCTACGTCTACGGGTTCGTGCTCACCGAGGTCAACCTGCCCTTCGAGCCCGGCGAGGGCCCCGACGAGTTCGTCGAGGCGCTGAACCTGCCCGTCGACGCCTACCCGCACCTCGCCGAGATGGTGGCCGAGCACGTGCGGGGCCGGGACTACGCCTACGCCCACGAGTTCGAGTACGGCCTCGAGCTGATCCTCGACGGACTCGCCGCGCGGGCGGGGACGTAGGGCGCGCGGGCACGTAGGGTCGGGCCCCGTGGACGCACTGGCATCGGTCGACGGCGTGATCGGCCCGGCCGCGACGGCGACGATCCCGGTCACCGACGACGGGCTGCTGCGCGGCGACGGCGTGTTCGAGGTCGCCCGGCTCTACGCGGGCCGCCCGTTCGCCTGGGACGAGCACGTGGCCCGGCTGCGGCTCTCGGCGGCGAACATCCGCCTGGAGTTCGACCTCGACGCCGCGCTCGCCGAGGTCGACGCCCTGCTCGACCGCGCGGGGGCCGTCGACGGGACCGTGCGCCTGCTCGTCACCCGCGGCGGGCGGCGGGTGGTCGTGCTCGCCCCGCCCCCGGACATCGCCCCGACCATCGCGCTCGGCACGGTCGAGTACGCGCCCACCCGGGTGCTCGACGCGGTGAAGTCGCTGTCCTACGCGGCCAACATGCACGCGTCGCGGCTGGCACGGGAGGCGGGCGCGGGCGAGGCCCTGCTCGTCACCCCCGACGGGACCGTCCTGGAGGGTCCGACCTCGGCGTTCTTCTACGCCGTCGACGGCAGGCTGCACACCCCGCCGCTCGCCGACCACGTGCTCGACTCGATCACCCGCCGGCACGTCGTCGCCGTCACCGGCACGACGGAGCGCCGCCTGGCCCGCGACGAGCTGGGCCGGCTCGACGAGGCGTTCCTCGCCTCCACCACCCGCGAGGTCCAGCCGGTCTCCGCGATCGACGGCCACGACCTGCCCGCCGCACCCGGTCCGCTCACCGCCGCCGCGGCCGACGCCTTCCGCCGGTACGTGCGCGCCGCTACGGCGCCAGCAGCGCGTCGATCTGGTTGATCGCGCTCGACGCCCCCTCGACGACGCCCATGTCGAGCACCGTCTGCAGGGCGTCGGCGCTCGGGTAGGTGCCGACGTAGGTCGCGCGCGTGCCGCCGTCGTGCGCGGCGAAGCGGTACTCGTTGTGCGACACGGGCAGGGCGGGGTTGGGCGTGAAGTCCTCGTGGGCGAAGCCGTCGTCGAAGGTGAAGCCGGTCGGCTCGTCGACGGTGGCGATCTCCCAGTAGCCGGCGTACTTCTCGCCCTCCGGGCTGGTCATGTAGTAGGTCATCCGGCCGCCGGGGCGCAGGTCGTGGTCGACGACGGTGGCCGGGTACGACGGCGGGCCCCACACGCGCTCGAGCTGGCGCGGGTCGGCGTAGACCTGCCAGACGCGCTCGACCGGGGCCGCGAACTCCGCGACGATCGTCAGGGTCAGGGTGTCCATGTCGTGCGAGACGTCGGTGACGGGCATGTCAGCTCTCCTCGTTGTCGGTGGTGTCGTCGGCGGCGATCAGTTCGTCGATGCGGGAGATGCGGCCGCGCCAGACGTGCTCCAGCTCGGTGAGCATCGAGCCCACCGACCGCACGGCCGCCACGTCGCCGCTGGCCAGCTGCTCGCGCCCGTTGCGGCGCTTGGTGATCAGCCCGGCCCTCTCCAGCACGGCGACGTGCTTCTGCACCGCGGCGAAGCTCATCTCGTACCCCGCCGCGAGCGCGGAGACCGAGTGCTCCCCGGCCAGCACGCGGCGCAGGATGTCGCGCCGGGTGCGGTCGGCGAGGGCGTGGAACAGGGCGTCCGCCCGGTCCTCGTCGTCCTCGGCCATGCGACAAACATACAACCAATCGGTTGTATGTCAAGGACGTCGTAGCCTGACCGCCGTGCAGCTGACGAAGGGCGCCAACACCGCACTGCCGCCCACCCGCGAGGTGACCGTGACCTGCGGCTGGGCGTCCCTCCCCGGTCTCGAGGCCGACCTCTCGGCGCTCCTGCTCGCCGCGGGGCGCGTGCGCGGTGACGCCGACTTCGTCTTCTACAACCAGCCCTCCTCCGCCGACCGCAGCGTCGTCCACGCCGGGAAGCGGGCGGGTGCCGCGGTGACCGACCGGATCGTCGTCGACCTGGGCGGCCTGCCCGGGGCCGTGGACGCGGTCGTGTTCGCCGTCAGCGTCGACGGGGGTGCGCTGGCCGAGCTCGGGCCGGTGCACGCGACCGTCGGCAACGGCCCGGGCGCGCCGCTCGCCTCGTTCGTGATGGACGGGCTGGACGCCGAGACCGCGGCCGTCGCCGTGGAGCTGTACCGCCGCGGGGCGCAGTGGAAGGTGCGGGCCGTCGGCCAGGGCTACCGCGACGGGCTGGCGGGGCTGGCGCGCGACTTCGGCGTCGAGATCGACGACGAGCCCCCTCCCCCGCCGCCCGGGATCGACTGGCGCCACCCCCCGGTCCCCGCCGGGTACGAGCTGTAGGAGCACACCGTGGGCTTCTGGCTGCACAAGAGCATCAAGATCCTCCCGGGCGTGCACGTCACGGTGAGCAACGGCGGCGTCAGCTACTCCGTCGGCCCGCGCAACGCCCGCCTGACCCGCCACCCCGGTGGGCGGATCAGCAGCACCGTCGGGCTGGCGCGGATGGGGCTGGTCCACTCCACGACCCTGCGCGAGGCGCGGGCGAACCGGCCCACCCCGCCGCCCGCACCCGCGCCTGTTCCGCCCCCGCCCGCCGCGCAGCCGCCCGACTCACCTGCGCCCGCGCCCACCCCTGCGCCACCCACCTGGGCCCCGTCGCCCGTCGAACCGTCCTGGGAGCGCGACCTCCTCGACGCGCTGACCACCGGCCGCTACGCCGCCGTCGCCCGCGCCCACGGCCGGACCGACCCCGTCGTCCGCCTCCTCGCCGCCGCCCTCGACGGCCTCGCCGAGCCCGATCCCGTCCGCTCGCGCGAGCTGCTCGGCTGGGTGGCCGCCCAGGGCACGACGCCGCTGCACCACCACCCCTTCACCACCCGCCACCTCCGCGACCGGACGTGGCCGGTCCAGATCGCCCACGGCGCCACCGCCTACCTCGGGATCGCGAACGACGTCGTCCTGCTGGCCGTCGCCGAGCTGCACCAGGCGGCGGGTGACCTGGACGCTGCGATCTGGACGGTCGAGCAGGCCGAGCCCACCGCCCCCGCCGCCCTGTCCCTCACCGAGCTCTACAGCGACGCGGGTCGGCACACCGACGTCGTCGACCTGACGACCAGCACCGTCAACGCCGACGACGCCACCGCCCTGCTGCTGGTCTTCCGCGGCCGCGCCCTCGCCGAGCTCGGCCACCCCGACGCCGCCCGCGACGCGCTGCAGGGGTCCCTGCGCGTCCCCCGCGCCTCCTCCGTCCGGCACCGGGCCCTGCTCGAACGCGCCCGCGTGGACCTCTCGCAGGGCCGGCGCGACGACGCCCGCCGCGACCTGGAGACGGTCCTGCACGAGGACCCCGTCTTCCCCGGCCTCGCCGCGGCCCTGCAGGAGATCCGATGACCTGGACCGCGCAGGAGTGCGCCGACGCGTGGGGCGTCAAGATCGGGACCTGGCACGGCTACGTCTCCCGTGGCCAGGCCCCCGCCCCGCTCGCCGACGGCCGGACCTGGGATCCCGACGCCGTCCGCACCTTCCGCCGCCCGGGTGTGGGCCGGTCGCGGACCGGAGCGACTCCCCAGGCCCAGGAGCTCCTCGCGGAGATGGCGCGGGTCGCGGCCGACATCGATGACCTCCGCATCCGCCAGCGCGAGCTGCTGGTCACCGGGAAGCAGGAGGGGCTGGAGGTGCTGGCGATGTCCAGAGCCCTCGGCATCTCCCGCCAGACCGCGGCCAACTGGCTCCGCGACGCCTGACGTCCCCCGATCGGACGAGCAGCCTTCCGACCCTCCGGATGCCCTCCAGGAGCATGAGCTGGAGGCAGGATGTGCCCGATGAGCGGTGAGAGCGTGCGGGCGGAGCGGCCGCGGAGCTTCGCCGAGTTCTGCGTCCTCGCGCGGCCGCGGGTGTGCGCGTCGCTGCGCGCGATGACCGACGGGGACCGCGACGTCGAGGACGTCGTCCAGGAGGCGCTGCTGATCGCCCGGCACCGGTGGGACGAGGTCGGGTCGTACGAGTACCCGGAGGCGTGGCTGGTCCGGGTGAGCCTGCGGATGCTCGTGCGCTGGCGGACCCGTGACCGCTCCCGCATCACGGCGCTCGACCACGACCCGGCCGACACCGACGCCGCGCAGGCGCTCGATCACCTCGAGCGCAGCCACGACCTCGCGGCGGTCATCGCGACGCTGCCGACCCGACAGCGCGAGGTGATCACGCTGTTCTACCGCCTCGACCTCCCGGTCGCCGAGATCGCCAGCGCGCTCGACATGCGGCCCGGCACGGTCCGCAGCCTGCTCGCCCGTGGCCGCGCGACGATCGCCGCCCGCTGGTCCGACGACACCGGGACATCGCGATGACCGGCGCCGAGGCCCGGCTGCGCGCCGCCGCCCACCAGCTCGACGGCGACGTCGACCTCCTCGACTCCTACCAGCGGTTCCTGGCGCTCGAACAGGCTTACGCCGAACGGACGATGCACGACGAGGGGGTCGCGTCGCTGTCGGCCGCGGCCGCCGCAGTGGAGGCGCACTCCGTCGGCGAGTCCGCGGCACGTGCAGGTGACGACGACACGGCCCGCCTGCACCTCGATCTGGCCCACCGGCTCGGCCTCCCCGGGCTCACCCGGCCGGGCGGGCGGGAGAACTGGGAGGGCGTCGACCTCGACACGGTCGCCGACGCCGCCGCAGCAGGCGACCGGGCCGCCGTGGCCGCTCTGCTCACCCGACTGCGCCCGCTCGTCGGACGGTACTGCCGCGCGCGGCTGCAGACCGTTCCGCTGAGCGGTCCGGTCGTCGATCCCGACGACCTGGTGCACACGGTCCTGATGGCCGTCCTCGCCCGGCTGCCCGAGCGTCGGTCAACGTCGGTGACCGGCTTCGCGTTGGCGATCGCCCGTCAGGCCGTCCGTGCCGGTGGACGACAGACCGCGATGCCACCCGGACTCGACGCAGGGCTGCACGAACTCGACGCAGGGCTGCGCGAACTGCCGCTCGACGAGCGCAACGTCGTCGTCGCCCGGGTGGTGATCGGTCGCTCCGCGGCCGAGACGGCGGACCTGCTGGGCATGACGCCCGGGGACGTCAGGATCGCCCAGCACCGTGCGCTGGCCCGGCTCCGGATGCTGCTGAGCGACCCCGGAACCCCGAGCGGTACCCCTTCCGAGCCGTGACGTGCACCGTTCGTCGCTCAGTACTCGTCGTGCCAGTCCCACCAGGCGTACGGCGGGGACTGGGGGTAGCCCTCCGGCGAGTCCTCCCACGCCTCCTGCCGGCCCAGGGCGGTGATGTCGAGGTAGCTCCACGTGCCACCCATCGCCTCGTCCCCGCGGTTGTCGACGAAGTAGGTGCGGTAGACGCTCTCGCCGTCCCGGACGAACGCGTTGGTCCCGTGCCAATGGTCGACGCCGAAGTCGGCGTCGAAGCCGTCGGTCATCGTGAACCACGGCATCGTCCAGCCCATCCGCTCCTTCACCCGCGCGATGTCGGGCTGGGGTGCGCGGGAGGCGAAGACGAGGGTGGTGTCGCGGGCGTGCAGGTGGGCGACGTGCGCGACCTGGTCGGCCACCAGCGAGCAGCCGCGGCAGGCGTGGTCGGGCCAGCCGTGCACGCCTTCCTCCAGGAAGGCGCGGTAGACGATCAGCTGGCGGCGGCCGTCGAACAGGTCGAGCAGGCTCACCCGGCCGTCGGGACCGTCTAACGCGTACTCCTGCTCGACGCGCATCCACGGCATCCGGCGCCGGCGGGCGGCCATCGCGTCGCGGGCGCGGGTCAGCTCCTTCTCCCGCACGAGGAGCGCGCGGCGGGCGGCGTCCCACTCGGCGGCGTCGACGATCGGGGGTCGGGTCATGTCAGCGGGCAGGGTCATCGGGTCCTCCGAGATGGCGGGTCAGGCGGTCGAGGGGGCCGTCCCAGTCGCGGGCCAGTGCGGCGAGGAACTGCTGCGCCACCCGCATCGGGGCCGAGCGCAGCCGGAAGCGCACCCGGCGGCCCTCCCCCGGTTCGGCGGTGACGAGCCCCGCGTCCGCGAGCAGGGCGAGGTGCTTGGCGACGGCCTGCCGGGTGATCGGCAGGCGGGCCGACAGGTCGGTGGCCGTCGCGGGCCCGCCGGAGGCGAGCTCGGCGAGGACGGCCCGGCGGGTCGGGTCGGCGAGGGCGACGAAGACCTGCTCCGCCACCGCCTCGACGTCGCCGCCCTCAGGCGGCATCGAGGTAGCTGACCAGCTCGCCGAGCTCGCTCGCCCAGCCCTGGGTGTTGCCGCCGAACGCGGTGTCGTGGGCCTCGGTGGGCAGCTGCGCGAACCCGCTCTCGACGACGGTCAGCCGCGTGCCGGGACCGTCCTCCACGAGCGTGAACTCGACGTAGGTCCGGCGCGGATCGTCGTCGGGCAGACCGTTGATGTGCCAGGTGAACCCGAACACCGACGGCTCCTCGACGCGCTCCACTCGCATGCGGGCGACGTCTCCGCTGGACCAGGACATCTCTGCCTCACCGCCCGGGCGCAGGTCGATCGTGGCCTTCTCGCCGAACCAGGCGGCGAGACCGTCGGCCGTGGTCAGCGCCGTCCAGACGTCCTCCGGCGGGCGGGCGATCTCGACGGTCCGCTCGATGCGGTCGGGGAATCCCATGACTGCCTCCCTCTATAGCAACTCAACGGTTGCGACCGTATGGCAACCGATGAGTTGCGTCAAGAGGCCACCACCGATGCTGCCCGGAACACCTCCGCCGGCATGGCCCGGTCCAACGACCAGGTGATCGCGATCGGCCGCTCCCCCGAGTGCTCGACGTAGCGGCACAGCCCCAGGCACAGGAACGGGGCCGGGCCCAGGTCGTCGGTCGGCGTCTCCCGCACGAACAGGGCCACGTGGGAGGTCCCGGTCAGGTACCGCTGCCCCGGCCCCGACGCCACCGTGGTGGCGTTGGGCGACTCCCAGTGGAACCGGTCCGGGCTGAAGGCGAAGTCGCGGTACATCGTCGTCGGGGAGAAGTCGCGCTCGGTCTTGCGCAGGTTGACCAGCAGCGCGTCGGTCCCCGTCTCCGGCGCCCACGCCACCCCCTGCGCGTGGCCGTGCGCCTTGCGCGTCAGCGACGCCCAGCCGAGCGCGGCGAGGACCTCCTCGCGGCGGTAGTGCGCGTGGCTGAGCAGCGGGACGTGCAGCAGCCCCTCCCCCAGCGGCCGCGGGACGTGCCGGACGCGGTCGAACTGCATCTCCACCAGCTCCCGGATCTCCGCGCACACCGCGGGATGGCGGCGCAGGTGGGCGAGGCCGTCCTGGTAGGAGGCGTGGCCGCCGCGGTCGGGCCAGAGCAGGAAGAACAGCATCCGGGCCAGGCACTGCTCGCGGGCGGTCAGGTCGTCGTAGGCGGGGCCGTCCGGGTCGGCGAGCGCGGCGTAGACCTCGGCCCGCTCCCGGTCGTCGACGTGGGCGAACGCGACGGCCTTCTTCAGCAGCGCCACCTCGTCCGGCCCGGCGGGGAGGGTGGGCAGGCCCGCGTCGCGCCGCAGACCGGTCCAGGAACCCGACCGGTAGACGTCGACGAGCTCGCGCCCCGACTCCTCCAGGTAGCGGGCCAGCGCGAGGTCGCCGTGCGAGCGGACGTCCGCGACGAGGGCCCGGCGCGTGATCCGCAGCTGCTGGCGCACGTTGTCGAGCACGATCTTCTCGACGACCCGGTCCAGCACCAGCTGCGACCCGGACGGCAGGAACGGGAAGCCGCGCTCGATGTCGTCGACCAGCCCCTTGCGCGTGCTCCCGGTCAGCGCCCGGTAGCGGACGTCGAACCGGAACTCCTGACGGTGCCGGCCGATGAAGTCCAGCACGGTGAGCACCGCCTTGCCGCGCGCCCGGCGCAGGCCGCGCCCCAGCTGCTGCAGGAACACCGTGGCGCTCTGGGTCGGGCGCAGGAACAGGACGGTGTCGATCTCGGGGAGGTCGAGGCCCTCGTTGAACAGGTCGGCTGCGAACAGGCAGTTGACCTCGCGGTTCCGCAGCTTCCGCAGCGCGTCGGCGCGCTCGGCCGCGGGCGTCGAACCGTCGACGGCGAGGCTGGGGATCCCGGCCCGGGTGAACGCCGCGGCCATGTAGCGGGCGTGGGCGACGGAGACGCAGAACCCCAACGCGCGCATGAGCGACACGTCGGTGACCTTGTCCTTCGTCTCTCGCACGATCTTCGCCGCCCGCGCGTCGTTGCCGGTGTACACCGCGTCGAGCGAGGCGACGTCGTACGAGCCGCGCTTCCACCCGACACCGGTCAGGTCGACGTCGTCGGCCACCCCGAAGTAGTGGAACGGCACGAGGAGGTCGGCGCTGAGCGCGTCCCACAGCCGCAGCTCGTAGGCGGTGCGGCCGCCGAACCGGTCGCGGACGTCGGTGCCGTCGGTGCGCTCGGGAGTCGCGGTGAGCCCGAGGAGCTCGCGCGGGGCGAGGTGGTCGAGCAGCCGCCGGTAGGTCGGGGCCTCGGCGTGGTGGAACTCGTCGACGACCACGACGTCGAAGTGGTCGGCGGGCAGCCGGTCCACCCCGTACGCCGCCAGCGACTGCACGCTCGCGAACACGTGCTCCCACCGCTCCGGCCGTTCCCCGCCGACGTGGACCTCGCCGAACGTGCCGTCGGCCAGCACCTCGCGGTACATCCGCCGCGACTGCTCGAGGATCTCCCTGCGGTGGGCGACGAACAGCAGCCGCGCGCGGGGCAGCGTCGTGCGCAGCCGGGCGTAGTCGAGCGCGGCCACCACGGTCTTGCCCGTGCCGGTCGCGGCCACGACGAGGTTGCGGTGGCGGTCGTGTAGGGTCCGCTCCGCGTCCAGCGCGTCGAGGATCATCGACTGGTGCGGGTGCGGGCGGACCTCCAGCCCGGACACCGCGGAGACCTCGATCCGGTCGCGACCCAGGGCGTCGCGCATGCGGTCGTGGTCACGGTCCGGGTCGTAGTCGACGAACGACGGATCGGCCCAGTAGCTGTCGAACGTGCCGGCGAACTTGCGCACGAGGTCGGGCGTGGCGATCGAGGACAGCCGGACGTTCCACTCCAGCCCGTCCACCAGCGCCGACCGCGACAGGTTGCTGCTGCCGACGAACGCGGTGTCGAACCCGGTGTTCCGCCGGAACAGCCACGCCTTGGCGTGCAGCCGCGTCGTCGTCGTCTCGTAGCTGACCTTCACCTGCCCGCCGAACCGGCGGACCAGCGCGTCGACGGCCCGCTGCTCCGTCGCGCCGACGTAGGTCGTCGTGATCACGCGGAACGGGACACCGCGGCGGTGCAGGGCGTCGAGCTGCTCCTCCAGCACGCGGATGCCGGCCCAGCGGACGAACGCGCACAACAGGTCGACGCGGTCGGCCGAGGCCAGCTCGGCCCGCAGCTCCGTCATCAGCGACGGCTCGCCGCGCGCGTTCGTGAGCAGCGCGGCCGAGGACAGCGGCGTGAGCGGGCGCTCCAGCCGGTGCACGCCCGGCGCGGTCTCCCGGCTCAGCGTCACGAGGTGCTCGGCGCTCGTCCCCACCCGCTGCTCCTCGGCGGCGACCCGCCCGAGCAGGTCGTTGACCAGCGCGAGCCGGCGGGCCGGGTCACGCTCCCCCTCCAGCGCCCGCGCGACGGCGCTGCCCACGTGCCGGGCGAGCACGTGCGGCTCGTCGGCCGGGTCGACGACCGCGAAGCGCGGTGTCAGCTCCGCGGACCGGGCCAGGTCCTCGTCCAGCGCCGCGGTGCGCAGGGACTCGTAGACACCCTCGGGGAGCGGCTGCATCACGCCGCACCCTAGAGCCCTCAGCCCCGCGCCCGGTCCAGCGCCGCGCGCAGCAGGTGGGCGAAGACCGCGACGAAGCCGACGGCCAGCACCACCAGGACCCCGAGCACGACCCACACGGCGGGCCCGCCCGGCTGCAGGTGCAGCGCCCAGATCCCGGCCGCGACGGCGAGGGCCGCCATCGGCCAGGCCAGGGTGCCGAGCACCTTCTCCCGGGTGGTCCAGCGGGGGCCGCCCCACAGCATCACGACCCCGGCGACCCACCCCAGCAGCGGGACGACGAACCCGCCGAGCAGCAGGGCCAGCACGGTGAGCACGTCGTAGGCGGTGGAGCCGGTGGTGTCCCGGGCGGGCGGCGGGGCGTTCTCGGCCCGGGCCGCGGCGGCGACCTCCTCCGGGCGGCCCAGCTCGTCGAGGGCCTGGCGGGCGGCCGTCTCGCCGGTGCCCGGCGGGACCGTCTCGGCCAGGTGGGCGCCGATGTTGTCGAGCAGCTCCGCGCGCGGGGCGTCCGCGAGGTCGGCGGTGGCGGCGCGCAGGCGGGCCAGGTAGTCCTCGACCAGCGCGGCGGCCGGGGTGGGGGCGGTCATCAGGCGGGCTCCGTGCGTCGGGTCGTGGTCGGTCATGTGCGTCCCTTCAGCAGTAGTGCGTCCACGGCGGTCTGGAACCGGACCCACTCGCCGCGGAAGGTCTCCAGCGCGGCGCGGCCGTCGTCGGTCAGCCGGTAGTAGCGGCGCGGCGGCCCCGACGGGGACTCCCGCCACGTCGTGTCGACCAGCCCGTCGGTGCGCAGCCGCGACAGCAGCGGGTAGATCGTCCCCTGCCCGGCCGCGAGGGCGTCGTGCCCCGCGAGCTCGGCGACCAGCTCGACGGCGTAGTACTCGCGGAGGTCCAGCAGGGCCAGCACGCAGAAGGCGACGGTGCCGCGGCGCAGCTCGCTCATCGACTTCCGGGTGCGACCTGGTTCCATGCCACACAAGGTACCCGCGCCCACCTGGTACCGCCACCGCCGTCGCCGGGAGGGCAGACTGCACCCGTGACGCACCCCCTCGATCCGCTGTCCGCCGACGAGTTCCGCCAGGTCGCCGCACTGCTGCGCCGTGAGCGCGACGTGGCCCGCCCGACATGGCGGATCGCCGGGATCGAGCTGCGCGAGCCGGCGAAGGCCGCGGTGGCCGCCCACCGCGACGGCGACGACGTGCCGCGCCACGCCCGCGCGCTGGTCTGGGACACCACCACCGGTGTCCCCTACGTCGCGCTGCTCGACCTCACCGCCGACGCCCTCGTCGCCTGGGACGCCCACCCCGGCCAGCAGCCCAACGCGACCGTCGACGAGTGGCACGAGTGCGACGAGACCCTGCGGGCGCACCCCGACGTCGTCGCCGCGCTGGCCGCGCGCGGCATCCCCGACCCGTCGCTGGCCCTGATCGACGTCTGGACCTACGGCGCCGCCCGGCTCCCGGAGGCCTACCGGGGGCGCCGCGTCGGCTGGTGCGACGTGTGGCTGCGCGGGGCGCCCGGCTCCAACCCCTACGCCCACCCCGTGGCGGGGCTGCGGCTGATCGTCGACATGAACACGATGGAGCTGCTGGAGATCGTCGACCACGGCGACCCGGGCCGCCCCGACGTCCAGGGCGAGTACGTCCCCGCCCACATCCCCGGCTACGCCGCGCGCACCGACCGGAAGCCGCTGGAGATCACCCAGCCCGACGGCGTCTCCTTCTCCCTCGACGGCCACGCACTGAGCTGGCAGAACTGGCGGCTGCGGATCGGGTTCACACACCGCGAGGGCCTGGTGCTGCACCAGGTCGGCTGGGCCGACGGCGACACGGTGCGGCCGATCGCACACCGGCTCTCGTTCGCCGAGATGGTCGTCCCCTACCGCGACCCCACCCCCCAGCACGCCGACCGCACCGCCTTCGACATCGGCGAGTGGGGCCTGGGCTTCATGACGACGTCGCTGGAGCTGGGCTGCGACTGCCTCGGCGAGATCCGTTACCTCGACGCCGTCCTGCACGACACCGCGGGCGAGCCGCAGGAGATCCGCAACGCGGTCTGCCTGCACGAGGAGGACAACGGGATCCTCTGGAAGCACGTCGACGGGCAGGCGGGCGCCGAGGTCCGGCGGATGCGCCGCATGGTGATCTCCACGCACGTGACCGTGGCCAACTACGAGTACCTCGTCTACTGGCGCCTCTACGAGGACGGCTCGATCGAGTGCGAGGTGCGCGCCACCGGGATCATGGTGACCACGCCGTTCGTCGGCGAGGCCCCGCCCTACGGCGTGGTCGTCGACCGCGACACCTACGCCCCGATCCACCAGCACTTCATCGTCGCCCGCCTCGACATGGACGTCGACGGGGAGGGCAACACCGTCGTGATGACGGAGACGGCGCAGCCCCCCATCGGCCCCGACAACCCCGACGGCCTCGCGCTGGTGCTGCGCAACGAGCCGATCACCGTCGAGGGGCCGCAGGACTACCGGTGGGAGACCCAGCGCGCGTGGAAGGTCACCAACCCCTCGCGCCGCAACGCCCACGGCAGCCCGGTCGCCTACAAGCTCGTGCCCGGCGCGGCGGTGCCCCCGATGCTCGACCCGGCGTCGTCGGTGTTCGCGCGCGCGCAGGTCATCGGGCACACGCTGTGGGTCACCCCGTTCGACGCCGACGAGCGCTGGCCCTGCGGCGAGTTCGTCAACCAGTCCGCGGTCGACGAGGGGCTGCCGGTCTGGACCGCCCGGCGGCGCAGCGTGGAGGACGCCGACGTCGTGCTCTGGTACGTCTTCGGCATCCACCACGTGCCGCGCGTCGAGGACTGGCCGGTGATGCCCGCCGACACCGTGAGCTTCTGGCTCAAGCCGGCGGGCTTCTTCGACGCCAACCCGGCCCTCGACGTCGCGCCGTCGCACTGACGACTCAGGCCGCCCGGCGCGTGACCAGCCCGGTGACGCCGACGACCACCGCGAACAGCGGCCACACCAGCCCGGCGCTGTAGGGCAGGCCGAGCACCACGGTGGCCGCGGTCGACGCGGCGGCGAGCACGAGCGCGACCACGCCGACGCCCAGCGGCAGCACCCGGTCCCGCACGGCGAGCAGCCCGACGACCGTCATCACGGCCAGGCCCGGCAGGAACGCGCCGAACGCGGCCTGGTCGGCGAGCACGGAGAGGGTGACGGCGGCCTCCGGCGTGTAGAACGCGGAGTCGGTGCCGCCCGGGACCCCGCTCGCCGCGACGTAGCGCAGCAGGACCCCGATGCTCCCGGCGCCCAGGAACGCGATCGACGTCCAGCGCAGCGCCTCCACCAGGCCCGCGCGGTGCGGCGCGTGCCGGGCGTGGAACCGGGTGAGCCCGAGCAGGAACACCAGCGACGCGGCCAGCCCGACGAGCGCGAGCGTGCCGCCGAGCTGCACGGTCGCGGGCTCGGAGAGGCGCTCGCGGAGGAAGTCGGTGGTGGGCTCGGGCGGGCCGCCGAAGCTGTCCGCCGACATCGCCAGCAGGAACGTGGACCCGGCCGCGGCGAGCCCGGACACCAGCGCGGCGGCGGGCCACGGGGTGCGGCGGGCGGGGACGGTGCCGGCGGGGGCGGGGGCGTGCGTCGTCATCGTGACTCCTGGAGGTTCGTCCGGTATGTGCACCCAGGATCTCGGCGCACGGACCCCGGACCCAGGAGGGCAGCGGGCCGACCCGGGTGGTGTCAGCACCACCCGGGCGGGGCGGGATCAGCCCCCTTCGCGCATCCCCCACGGCGAGCCGTAGGACGTCAGGAGGTCGAGGAAGGGCACCGCGTCGAACGCCTCCGGGCCGAGCACGCCGCGGCCGGACCACACCCCCGTGGCCAGCAGCTCCAGCGCCACCACCGGGTTGACGGCGGTCTGCCACACCACGGCCTGGCAGCCGTACTCGCGCATCGACCACTCGTTGTCGACGATGTGGTGCAGGTAGACCTGCCGCGGCCCGCCGTCGACGCCGGTCCCGCTCACCCACAGGCCCGCGCAGGTGCGGCCGCTCATCGTCGGACCCAGGGTCGCGGGGTCGGGCAGGCAGGCCGCCACCACCTCGCGCGGCGACACCGACACCCCGCCCACCTGCACCGGGACCGTCGACGACAGCCCCAGCTCGTGCAGGGTCCGGAGGACCCCGATCACGTGCGACCCCAGCCCGTACTTGAAGGTGACGCGCCGCGCGTCGATCCACCGCGGCATGAGGAGCACCTCCTCGTGCTCCACGTTGACGCACTCCAGCGGCCCGATCCCGCCGGGGAAGTCGAACACCTCGGGCTCGCTGAACGGCTCGGTGGTGAACCAGCCGCGATCGCGCTCCCAGACCACCGGCGGGTTGAGGCACTCCTCGATCAGCGTCCAGATCGAGAACGGCGGCGCGAACCCCCGGCCCTCGACGCGCAGGTCGGACCCGTCGCGCACGCCGAGCTCGTCGATGCGGGAGAACAGGTGATCGGCGGCGTAGCGGGCGAACACGTCGGACAGTCCGGGCTCGACCCCCATGCCGACGAGCGCGAGCACCCCCGCCGCGGCGAACTCGTCGGCGAGGGCGAACTGCTCGTCGCCCAGCAGCACGCCCGGCTGCGTGTACGGCGACGTCGGGTGCGGCACCGACATCGACATCGCCATGTCCAGGTAGGTCACCCGGGCCAGCAGGCAGGCGCGGAACAGCGGCATGACGAAGCGCGGGTCGGTGGCGTTGAGCAGCGCGGTGCAGCCGTGCTCGGCCAGCGCCGCCGCGACCCCGTCGGCGTCGGTGGCGTCGAGCCGGACCGCGACGAACCGCGGGTCCCCCACCCGCTCGACCACCGCCCGGGCGCGCGCCGGGTCGGAGTCGGCCACCACGAGGTGCTCGACGAAGTCACGGCGCGCGGCGATGGCCGCGACGGAGCCGCCCACCCCGCCCGCACCGACGAGGAGGATTCGCATACAGCAACGTAACCGGGTAGCTCTTGTGGGTGAACGGCGCGGGGTGCAATAACTTCCCGATGAGTGCCGAACCCGCCGCCGAAGCCGAGGCGCAGCTCAAACCGGGCGCCATCTCGTTCGTCGACGCGCTGGTGATCGGCCTCGCGTCGACGTCGCCGGCGTACTCGCTCGCCGCGATCATCGGGCCGGTGGTCGCGCTCGTCGGCGTCTACGCCCCCGGGGTGCTGCTGGCGTCGTTCCTGCCGATGCTGCTCATCGCGTCGGCGTTCTACTACCTCAACAAGGTCGACCAGGACTGCGGCACCACGTTCTCCTGGGTGACGCGCGCGATGGGGCCGTGGCTCGGGTGGACCGGCGGCTGGGCGATCGCGATGACCGGCGTGCTGGTCACGGGCTCGCTCGCCGACACCGCCGTCCGCTTCTCGCTGCTCGCGCTCAACCTCGACGACCTGGCGTCGAACAACGCGGTCGTCATCCCGATCGTCGTGGTCGTCGTGCTCGCGATGACGGCGCTGTGCGTGCTCGGCACGGAGATCTCGGCGAGGTTCCAGAACGTGCTGATCCTCGTGCAGGTGCTGTCGCTGCTGGTCTTCGCCGCGGTCGCGCTCGTGCGGGCCGCCACCGGCGACACCCCGTTCGACGCCGAGGTCCCGTCGCTGTCCTGGCTCAACCCGTTCGCCGAGGGCGGCGCGGCGCTCACCGCGGGCCTGCTGCTCGGCGTGTTCGCCTACTGGGGCTGGGAGTCGGCGGTGAACCTCACCGAGGAGACCACCGACTCGGCGTCGACGCCCGGCAAGGCCGCGATCGTGTCGACGGTCGTCCTGCTCGTCACCTACCTCGCCGTCGCCTACGCGGTGGTGACGTTCGCCGGCACCGGCTTCCTCGCCGAGAACCAGGACCAGGCCGAGCTGATCTTCGCGCTGCTCGGCGAGCAGGTGCTCGGCGGCTGGGACTGGGTGCTGCTGCTCTCCGTCGCCACCGCGGCGCTCGCGTCCACCCAGACCACGATCATCCCGGCGTCGCGCACGGGGCTGTCGATGGCCCGCCGGGCGGCGATGCCGCGGCGGCTCGCGCACATCCACCCGCGGTTCCGCACTCCCGACGTGTCGACCTGGACCGTCGCCGCGATCGCCATCGCCTGGTACGTGCTGATCTACCTGGTCAGCGAGAACGCCCTGTTCGACTCGCTCACCGCGCTCTCGCTGCTCATCGCGTTCTACTACTCGCTCACCGGCATCGCGTGCGCCGTCTACTACCGCAAGCAGCTGCTGCGCAGCGCGTCCAACCTGCTCCTGATCGGCGTCGGGCCGCTCGTCGGGTCGGCGCTGCTGATCTACCTGCTGATCCAGTCGGTCACCGACCTCAACGACCCCGAGGCGAGCTCGTCGGGCGTCTCGTGGTTCGGCTTCGGGCCGCCCCTGGTGATCGGGGTCGGCATCTTCCTGGTCGGTATCGTCTTCATGATCGGCTGGCGGGTGCACGACGCACGGTTCTGGCAGGAACGACCCGGCGTGGCACCGGACCCCGTCGACTCCGAGAAGGGCTGAGGCACGTGGCGAGTGGCAAGAGCATCGTCCTGGGCTACGACCGGTCGCCCGGGGCCCGGCGCGCGCTGGACATCGCGATCGAGCTGGCCGGGAGCTTCGACGTGCCGCTCGTGCTGGTGCACGGCGTCGCCCCGCCCAGCTCCGTGGGCGAGGAGGCGGGCCAGGCCCGTGCGGCGATCGACGACATGGACGAGCGGATCGCCGCCCCGGCCGTCGCGGCCGCGGAGGCGGCGGGGGTGTCGGTCGTCGTCGAGGTCGTCGACTCCCGTCCCGCCCCGGCCCTGATCGCCGCGGCCGAGGAGCACGACGCACTCGTCATCGTCGTCGGCACCTGGAACGAGAGCCCGCTGCGCGGCGCCCTGCTCGGCTCGGTGTCGCACAAGCTGCTGCAGATCTCCAACCGGCCGGTGCTCTGCGTGCCCTCCGCGGATCGCGACGCCTGATGACGCCGGTCGCCGTGCTCGTCCTCGTCGTCGGGGTGCTGGTGGTGCTCGCGATCGCCGGGACCGCGTTCGCGCTCGACGCCCGGCGCCGCCGCACCGCCCACCGGCCGGCGGCCCCGCCGCACCCGGCCCCGGAGCACCCTGCCCCGGAGCGGCCGACGCCACCGGCACGGCAGGTCGAGCCGATCGACTCCGCCCGTGCCCAGGAGGACCCGCCGACCGTCATGACCCGCGGCGACGACGGTCCGACGGTGGCCATCCCCCGCCCGGCCGACCCGGAGGACCCGGGCCGGCCCTGAGCGGGCTCACTCCCCCAGCGAGCGCTCCAGCTGCGCCGTCAGCGCCGCGGCGAACGCCGCCGGGTCCGGCAGGTCGCCGCCCTCGGCGAGCAGGGCCGTGCCGTGCAGCAGGCGGGCGATGCCGCGCAGCTCCTCGTCGTCGGGGCGCTCGGCGTGCGCCCGGTTGAGGCCGACGACCAGCGGGCTCTGCGGGTTGAGCTCCAGGATCCGCTTGACCTTCGGCGGCTCCTGGCCCATCGCGCGGTACATCTTCTCCAGCGTCGGGGTGAGGTCGCCGGGGTCGCCGACCAGGCACGCCGCCGACGTCGTCAGCCGGTGGGACAGCCGCACCTCCTTGACGTCGTCCTCCAGCGCGGTGCCCAGCCAGGTGAGCAGCCCGTCGAAGCCCTGCTTCGTCTCGTCGTCGAGGTCGTCGCCGCCGAGGTCGACGTCGCCCTTCGCGATCGAGGCCAGCGGCCTGCCGTCGAACTCCGGCACCATGTCGACCCACACCTCGTCGACGGGGTCGGTCAGCAGCAGCACCTCGTAGCCCTTGGCGCGGAAGGCCTCCATGTGCGGGGAGCCCTCGAGCGCGGTGCGCGAGTCGCCCGTCATGTAGTAGATCGCGTCTTGGCCCTCGGGCATCCGGGCGACGTAGTCGGCCAGCGTCGTCTGCTGCTCGGCGTCGTGCGTCGTGGGGAACGAGCAGACCTCCAGGATCGCCTGCCGGTTGTCGCCGTCGGAGAGCAGTCCCTCCTTGAGCGCGCGGCCCAGCTCGGTCCAGAAGGTGGCGTACTTCTCGGCGTCGGTGTCGAGCATGGTCCTGATCGTCGAGAGCACCTTCTTCACCAGCCGCTTGCGGATCAGCTGGATCTGGCGGTCCTGCTGGAGGATCTCCCGGGAGACGTTGAGCGAGAGGTCGGCCGCGTCGACGACGCCCTTGACGAACCGCAGGTACTCGGGGACGAGCGCCTCGCAATCCTCCATGATGAACACGCGCTTGACGTAGAGCTGCACGCCCCGCCTGGCGTCGCGCATGAACAGGTCCATCGGCGCGTGCGCGGGCAGGAACAGCAGCGCCTGGTACTCGAACGTGCCCTCGGCGGAGAGGCGGACGGTCTCCAGCGGCTCCTGCCAGTCGTGGCTGACGTGCCGGTAGAACTCGCTGTACTCCTCGGGCGAGACGTCGCTCTGCGGGCGCGACCACAGCGCCTTGCGCGAGTTGACGGTGTCGTCCCCGATGCGGATCGGCCAGGTGATGAAGTCCGAGTAGCGCTTCACGAGCCCGCGCACGACGGACTCGTCGGCGTAGTCGTGCAGGCCGTCCTCGGCGTCGACGGGCTTGAGGTGCAGCGTGATCGAGGTGCCCTGGGGCGCGTCCGCGGCGTCGTCGACGGTGTAGGTGCCCTCGCCTGCCGACTCCCAGTGCACCCCCGCCGCCTCCCCGGCCCGCCGGGTGACCATCTCGACGCGGTCGGCGACCATGAAGCTGGAGTAGAACCCGACGCCGAACTGCCCGATGAGCTCGGCCGACGCCTCCTCCGACGCGGCGCCGCTCTCCTTGGCCGCCCGCAGCTGGGCGAGCATCTCGGCGCTGCCCGAGCGCGCGATGGTGCCGATCAGTCCGACGACGTCGTCGCGGCTCATGCCGATGCCGTTGTCGCGGACCGTCAGGGTGCGGGCCTCGGGATCGACCGCCAGCTCGACGTGCAGGTCGTCGACGTCGGCGCCGAGGTCCTTGTCCTGGTACGACGCCAGGCGCAGCTTGTCCAGCGCGTCGGAGGCGTTGGAGACGAGCTCGCGCAGGAAGACGTCCTTGTTCGAGTAGATCGAGTGGATCATCAGCTGGAGCAGCTGGCGGGCTTCCGCCTGGAACTCGATCGTCTCGGTCGACATGGCCGGGTCCTCTCACATCGGTCCTTCGGGAACGCGCGCCGACTTTATGCGACCCCGATGTAACTGCTGCGCCCCCTCGGTACTCCTACGTACTGACGACGCCGGACGGCCGGCGCGCACCACCCCGACACACTTCGAGGAGATCCGCCATGTCCGTTTCGTCCCGCCTCCGCTCGCTCGCCACCGTCACCGCCGGCACGTTCCTGGCCGCCGGCCTCATGGCCGGGCTGGCCACCCCCGCCTCCGCCGCCCCGCGCGACTGCGCCTACATGGGCTACGGCAGCTACGTCGACGGCCTCGCGCTCGACCACCGCGACGGCGAGGTCGTGCTCGCCAACGCGATCAACGCCTACCGCGCCCAGAACGGCCTGCGCCCGCTGACCTACTCCCGCACCCTGGCCCGCCCGGCCATGTGGGCCAGCCTCGACAGCTTCAACCGCGGGTTCTCCCCCAGCAACCACATCGACACCCGCGGCATGAACGTCGCCCAGCGCGTCCAGTTCTGCTCGGGCTACACCGGCTACCTGGGTGAGATCAACTTCTGGGGCTACGGCTCGTCCCCCTCGTACAGCTCGCCCGAGGCCGCGCTGAACTGGTGGAAGAACTCCCCCGGCCACAACGCCCGGCTGCTCGACCCGCGCGCCACCACGTTCGCGGTCGGCCAGGCCTACAACGGCTACCCGACCATCGACCGGGCCCACTACACGGTCGTCTTCGGCGACCACTGAGCCGACCCGACCGGCCCTTGCCCGGGCACCGGGTCGTCACGAGACTGACCCGATGCCCGACAAGAGCCAGCTCCTCAACTACATCGACGGCGAGTTCCGGCCCCCCGCCGAGGGGGGCCGGACCGACGTCGTGGACCCCGCGACCGGCGAGGTCTACGCCACCGCTCCGCTGTCCACCGCCGCCGACGTCGACGCGGCGTACACCGCGGCGGCCCGCGCGTTCGGCGAGTGGAGGCGCACCACTCCCGGGGAGCGCATGGAGAAGCTGCTGGCGATGGCCGACGCCGTCTCCCAGGGCGCGTCGCGGCTGATCGAGGCTGAGGCGCGCAACACCGGCAAGCCGCTGGGGCTCACCGCGTCGGAGGAGATCCCGCCGATGGTCGACCAGATCCGGTTCTTCGCCGGGGCGGCCCGGATGCTGGAGGGCAAGGCGAGCGCGGAGTACATGCGCGGGTTCCAGTCCACGATCCGGCGCGAGCCCGTCGGCGTCGTCGGGTCGGTGGCGCCGTGGAACTACCCGATGATGATGGCGGTCTGGAAGTTCGCGCCGGCGCTGGCGGCGGGCAACACGATCGTCCTCAAGCCGTCGGACACCACACCGGCGAGCGCGGTGCTGATGGCCGAGCTGTTCTCCGACATCCTCCCGCCCGGCGTGTTCAACGTCGTCTGCGGCGACCGCGGCACCGGCGCGCTGATGTCGGCGCACCCGACGCCCGCGATGGTGTCGATCACCGGGAGCACCCGGGCGGGCAAGGCGGTCGCCGAGGCGGCCGCGGCCACCGTCAAGCGCACCCACCTGGAGCTGGGCGGGAAGGCCCCGTGCGTCGTGTTCGCCGACGCCGACGTCGCCGCCGCGGCGGAGGGCATCGCCGTCGCCGGCTACTTCAACGCCGGGCAGGACTGCACCGCCGCCACCCGCGTGCTCATCGCCGAGAGCATCCGGGGCGAGCTGGTGGAGGCGCTCGCCGAGCAGGCCGCCGCCGTCCGCCTGTCCCGCGACGAGGTGGCGGGCAGCGAGGACCTCTACATCCCGCCGGTCAACAACCCCACTCAGCTCGCGCACGTGTCCGGGCTGGTGGAGCGGGCCCCGGCGCACGCGCGGGTGGTCTCCGGCGGAGAGAAGGCGGGAGGTGGGGGCTACTTCTACACGCCCACCCTCGTCGACGGCCTGCGCGCCGACGACGAGCTGATCCGCACCGAGATCTTCGGCCCGGTGATCACCGTGCAGGGCTTCTCCGACGAGGCCGAGGCGATCGCCATGGCCAACGACACCGACTACGGCCTGGCCGCGAGCGTCTGGACGCGGGACCACGGCACCGCGCTGCGCGTCTCCGCGGCGATCGACTCGGGCTGCGTCTGGGTCAACTGCCACATCCCGCTGGTCGCCGAGATGCCGCACGGGGGCGTCAAGCAGTCCGGCTACGGCAAGGACCTGTCGGCGTACTCGCTGGAGGACTACACCCGCGTCAAGCACGTCATGTCCTATGTCGGTGAGTAGGCGGTAACGTGGAGTGACTTCTCGGAGGTGCGGATGGCCGGTGGTGTGCTGGACCGCGTGGTCGTCCGCTCCGTCGAGATCGCCGTGCGCGCCCTGTGGGGGTTCACGCCGCGGGTGATGGAGTACGTCGTCGCCGATCTCGGGCCGTGGCGCGCGATCGGCTGGATGGCGGCGCACATGCCCCGCTACCAGCGCACGCTGCGGGTGCTCGGGCCGCTCCGCGCCCACCTGGCCTGCCTGGCGATCTCCCTGGTCAACGGCTGCCGCTACTGCGCGTTCGGGCAGGCCTACGCGCTGGACCTGCTGCACCTGCGCGACCGCGGCGCACTGCTCCCGGTCGACGCGCCGACCCTGTCGACCTGGACCGGCCTGCCGCCCGACGAGCTGCGCGCCCGCCTGCACCTGGTGCTGGAGGAGGCCGGCCTGCACGCGGAGGTGGTGTGGCTCGACACCGTCCTCGACCTCGCGACCGGCACCCAGGCCCCGATCGACGGGGACGAGGCCCGGGTGGCGCACCTCGTCGTCATGATCGGGCAGCTCAACCGGGTCGGGATCGCGCACGGCATCGCCCCCGACGAGGCGCACGACGCGGTCAACAGGGACGCCGCCCTGCGCGCCCGGCACGCGGAGCTCCGCGCGTGACAGGATGACCGCGTCCAGGTGACGGCGGTACGAGGAAGCCGGTGCGAGTCCGGCGCGGTCCCGCCACTGTGATCCCCCGCCGGGGAGAGCCAGAGACTCACGCCGTCACTCCTCCGTGATCCGGGGCGGATATCCCCGTGAGGAGTCACCCGTGCGTCTCGTGCCTGCCCTGCTCGCCGGGCTCGTCGTCCTGTCGGCCTGCTCCGCCGCCCCCGCCGCGGCGCCCGCCGGCTGCGTCCCCGGCTCCGGCGGGCGCTCCACCGTCGAGCACGCGGAGAACTTCTCCCTGCGCTACGAGGACGGCTACCAGGTCCTGACCGTGGACGAGCCGTCGCCGGGCGCGCCACCGGAGTCCTACGTGCTCCTCGCCTGCGGGGCCGCGCCGGACCTCCCGCCGGAGCTGGCGTCGGCGCAGCGCATCCCGGTCCCGGTCGACAGCCTCTACTCCGGCTCCACGACCCACCTGCCGCTGCTGGTCGACCTCGGCCGCGTCGACGTCCTCACCGGCGTGGCGACGGCCGGGTTCGTCAGCTCGCCGGAGGTGGTCGCGGCCGTCGCCGCCGGTGCGGTCGCCGAGTACGCGCCGACCGAGCAGGTCGACGTGGAGCGCGTCGTCGCCGGGCGCCCGGACGTCCTCATGACCGGCGGGTTCGACGACCCCGCCTACGCGACGCTGCGGCAGGCGGGGATCCCCGTCGTCGCCAACGCCGAGTACCTGGAGCCCACCCCGCTCGGCCGCGCCGAGTGGATCAAGGTGATGGCCGCGCTGACGGGCGACGAGCTGCGGGCCGCCGCCGTGTTCGACCAGGTCGAGGCGGCGTACACGGGGACCGCGGCGCTCGCGGCGGGCGCGGCGCCGGTGCCCGTCGTCGCCGGGTCGCTGTTCGAGGGGGTCTGGAGCGTGCCGGCCGGGGGCAGCTACCTCGGCCGTCTGCTCGACGACGCGGGCGGGGCGAACCCGTGGGCGGGCGACCCGTCGGCGAGCAGCCTGACGCTGGACTTCGAGACCGTCTACGCCACGGCCGGGCAGGCGCCGGTGTGGCTGGCCACGCAGGACTGGGCCACCCGCGCCGACGCGCTCGCCGCCGACCCCCGCTACGGCGAGCTGGCCGCGATGCGCGACGGGCGGACGTGGACGGCGAACCGGTCGATCGGGCCGAACGGCGGCAACGACTTCTACGAGCGCGGGGTGACCCGCCCCGACCTGGTGCTCGCCGACCTGGTGGCGATCCTGCACCCGGAGCTGCTCCCCGGCCACGAGCAGACGTTCTACACCGAGCTCCGATGACGGCGGCGCCCCGGCTGGCACGGCGCGGGGGCCCGACCCGCGCGCTCCCGCGCCCCGACCCGCGGGGGTGGGGGGCGGTGGTGCTGCTGACCGTGGCCGCCGTCGGGACGCTGGTGCTGGCCGTCGCGGTCGGGCCCGTGGTCGTCTCGCCGTCCGACACCGTGGCCGTGCTGCTCGGCCGCACCCCCGCCGACCCCACCGCGCCCGTGCTGATCGGGTCGGTGCGGGTGCCGCGGGCGCTCACCGCGGCGCTGGCCGGGGCCGCGCTCGGGGTGGCGGGCCTGCAGCTGCAGACGCTGTTCCGCAACCCGCTGGCCGAGCCCTACGTGCTGGGCGTCAGCGCCGGGGCGAGCCTCGGTGTCGCGCTGGCCGTGGCGGGCACCGCGGGCGGGTCGGCGGGCACGTTCACCGCGGGGGTCGTCGGGGCCGGGCGGGCGGGGACGGTGGTGGCCGCGGCCGTCGGCGCCGGGATCGTGCTGGGGGTCGTGCTGCTGCTCTCGCGCTGGGTGCGGTCCGGGATCGTGCTGCTCGTCGTCGGCGTGATGCTCGGGTCGCTGGCCACGGCCGGGGTCAGCCTGCTGCTCACCGTGATCGACCCGCAGCGCGCGCAGCAGTTCATCGCGTGGGGGCTGGGCAGCTTCTCCGGGACGACCGGCGCCGACCTGGCCGTGCTCGCGCCGGTCGTCGGCGTCGGGTTGCTGGTGGCGCTGGCCGGGACGAAGTCGCTCAACGCGCTGCTGCTCGGCGAGGACTACGCGCGCAGCGTCGGCGTCCGGATCGGGCGGGTGCGGCTGGTGATCCTGGTGTCCTCGGCCGTGCTGGCCGGGTCGGTCACCGCGTTCTGCGGGCCGGTGGCGTTCCTCGGGATGGCGGTGCCGCACCTGGCCCGGCTGGCCGTCGGCACGTCGGACCACCGGGTCCTGCTGCCGGTCGCGCTGCTCACCGGCGCCGTGGTCGCGCTGGTCTGCGCGGTCGCGGCGCACCTGCCGTGGCTGGCGGGCCCGATCCCGGTCAACGTGATCACGTCGGTGGTCGGGGCCCCGGTCGTCATCGTGGTGCTGATCCGCAGCCGGCTGGTGAACGCGTGACGCTGGCCCTGGACCACCTCACCGTCGGCCACCGGCGCGGCCCCGCCGTGCTCGGCGGGGTCTCCCTCGACGCCCGTCCCGGCGAGCTCACCGCCCTGCTCGGGCCGAACGGGGCCGGGAAGTCGACGCTGCTGCGGACGGTCGCGGGCCTGCTGCCCGCCGTCGCGGGGTCGGTGTCGCTGGGCGGCACGGACCTGCTGGCCCTGACCCCCGCCGAGCGCGCCCGTCGCGTCGCCGTCGTCCTCACCGAGCGCGTCGACGGCGGGCTGCTGACGGCCCGCGAGCTCGTCGGACTCGGCAGGCACCCGCACACCGGCGCCCGCGGCACGCTGCGCGCCGCCGACCGCGCCGCCGTCGACGACGCGCTGGCCGCGGTCCGCGCGACGGAGTTCGCGCAGCGGCGGGTCGGAGAGCTCTCCGACGGCGAGCGGCAGCGCGTCCTCATGGCCCGGGCCCTGGCGCAGGCCCCCGACCTGCTGCTCCTCGACGAGCCGACCGCGTTCCTCGACGCGCCGTCGCGCGTGTCGGTGACCGGCCTGCTGCGGCGCCTGGCCCGCGACCGCGGGATCGTCGTGGTCGTCTCGACCCACGACGTCGAGCTCGCGCTGCGCGTCGCCGACCGGGTCTGGCTGCTCGACCGCACCGGCGGCGTGCGCACCGGACCGCCCGCCGGCCTGGTGGCCGACGGGGCGGTCGGGGCGGCGTTCGACAGCGACGAGCTGCGCTTCGACGCGGGCGCCGGGACGTTCGTGATGCGCTAGCTGCCCTCCAGCACGACCTCGCCCATCTCCGACCAGCCCACCCCGTCCGGCAGCTCCTGGTAGACGATCTTCGGGACCGACGCGACGACCGAGGGCAGCCAGCCGAAGAACCACTGCGCGTGCTCGGAGGACACGTGCGCCTCCCCCGCCGCCTGGTCGACGTAGTTGGCGATCACCGCGTACTCCTCCGGGCGCTCGACGCTCGCGAAGCAGGAGAAGACCAGGTTGCCGGGCTCCTCCCGGACCTGGGCCGAATACGTGACGATGCCCGCGAGGAAGTCCTCCTTCTTCTCGGGGCGGATGTCGATCCTGATCACGATGAAGATCATGACGCCTCCCTGCGTCCGGCGGTGCACACTGCGGCCCCAGGCATACCGCACCCGGGGCCGCAGTGGTGTCTCATCCTCGCTACCCCGTCGCCGGCAGGGTGCTCGGCGCCGGCTCCTGCGCGCAGACGGTGCCGTCGGCGGGCACGGTGCCGTCCACCAGGTAGCGGTCGACGGCGGTGTCGATGCACGGACCGCTCGCCCGGTAGGACCCGTGGCCGTAGCCGTCGCGGGTGAGCAGGACGCCGGACTCCAGCTCGTCGGCCATCGCCACGGCCCACGGGTACGGGGTCTGGGAGTCCTCGCGGCCCCCGACGACCAGGATCGGCGGGGCGCCGGCGCCGGTCAGCGGGCCGGTGAAGCGGTCGGGGTTCGGGACCGGCCACGAGGCGCAGGTCAGCAGCAGGTAGCTGGACAGCGTGCCGAACCGCGGTGCGGCGGCCACGATCTCCGCGGCGTTGGCGTCGTGCACGGCCGGGTCGGCGGGCACCGCGCGGTCGAGGCAGTTGACGGCCGTGTTGGCCTCGGCGAAACCGGCCGGTGTGCCGTCGGGCTCGCGCAGCAGGAGCGTCGACAGCACCCGCAGGATCGACCCGTCCCCGGCCTCGGCGGCGAGCAGCCCGGTGGTGAGCACCGGCCACAGGCTCGGGGTGATCATCGCGAAGCGGGCCGCCGTCAGCACACCGGCCCCGTCGAGGGTGCCGGCCGGGACGCCGTTCGCCGCCGGCACCTCCAGCGGCTGCGCCTCCAGGCGGGCGACCAGCGCGTCGAGCGCGGCACCCGGGTCGCCCGCCCCGAACGGGCAGCCCTGCTCGACGCAGGTGGCCAGGTAGGCGTCGAGCATGCGCTCGCCGGCCAGCGCCTGGTCGGTCGTCGCGGCGACCGGGTCGGTCTGCCAGCGGGCCGGGTCGACGGGCGCGTCGAGCACCATGTGCCGGACGCGGTCGGGGAACAGCGTCGCGTAGGTCGCGCCGAGCAGCGTGCCGTAGGACGCGCCGAGGTAGCTGATCCGGTCCTCGCCGAGCGCGGCCCGCACGAGGTCGATGTCGCGGGCGACGTCGTCGGTGGCCATGTGCGCGAGCAGGGCGGGGTCGACGCCGTCGACGCAGCCGTCGGTCAGCAGCCGCACGTCGGCCTCGAGCGCCTCGCGGGGCATCCCGCCCGGCAGCGTCGGGTCGACGTCGCGCGCGAGGACGGCCTCGCGCTCCGCGTCGTCCAGGCAGCGGACGCCCTCGCTCTCCCCCACCCCGCGCGGGTCCATCCCGACGACGTCGAAGCGCGCGAGCAGCTCGGGCGACCACGGCCCGGTGCCGGCGGCCGCGTCGATCGTCCGGACCGCCTCGTTGGCCGGGCCGCCCGGGCCGCCCGGGTTGTAGAGCAGGCTGCCGATCCGCTGCGCCGGATCGGTCGCGCGGTGGCGGACCAGGGAGAGCGCGACGGTGTCGCCGTCCGGGTCGGCGTGGTCGACGGGGACCTCGAGCGTGGCGCAGTCGAGGCCCGCGCCGCACTCCTGCCAGGCGACGGCGGGCGCGGCCGACCCCCCGGCCGCCGCCCCCGTCGAGCACCCGGCCGCGAGCACGCCCGCGGTGAGCAGCACGGTCAGTGTTCGTGATCGCATGAGCCGATGCTCGCCGGGCGGGCCCTCCCACCGGCAGTCCCGCCCGTCACCGGTCGAGGTGACGCCCGGGCTCCCCGTCGATGACAGGTGTCACCAGGTAGGTGTGCAGCGCCGCCGCCGCACCGAGCATCGCCAGGCCGCGGCGGCGGAGCCGGGCGTGCCAGTCGTCGAGCGTCGCCTCCAGCGCGGCGACCCCACCGGCGGCGCGGACCCGCGCGACGACGACGGCGATGCGCTCCAGCGGGTAGCCGCCGCGGCGCAGCTGGTGGGCGAGGTGGGCGTCGCGGACGTCGACGGCCGAGTAGACGCGGTAGCCGGTGCGGGGGTCGCGGCGCGGGGTGACGATGCCGGCCCGCTCCCAGGCCCGCACCGTCGCGGGGTGGACGCCGAGGCGCCGGGCCAGCGGTCCGATCGCCGACGCCGCGGCGGGTGCCGGGTCGTGCACACCGGGATCCCGGACGGCCGCGTCCACGGCCTCCAGCGTCGCGCGGTCCGCGCTCAGCTCGGCGTGGCTCGCGTCGAGCAGCCCGAGCGCGGCGTCCACGTCGTCGCGGTGCACCGCCCGCAGCACGGCGGCGGCGGTCGCGTGCCCGTGGGCGGGGACCAGCGCGACGAACGCCCGCAGCGCCAGTACGTGTCGCTGGCCGTAGACGCGGTAGCCGTGCGCGGTGCGGTCGGCGGGAGGGAGGATGGAGGCTTCCTCGTAGTTGCGCACCGCCTGGGTCGACAATCCGTGCTCACGGGCCAGGTCGACGGGTCGCAGGCGGGGAGGTCGCATCGCCCCAGTCTCAACCGAGTGTTCAACGATACGGTGGAGGGGGTGACCACTCCCGTGCCCCTGCCCTTCCGCCCCGACGACGACGAGGGGATCGGCGCCCCGCTCGCGCGCTTCCTCGCCGCCCGCCCGACCCCGCCGCGGGTGCTCGCGCTCGGCGAGCCGACGCACGGCGTCGGGTCGTTCCCGCGGATGCGCAACGCGGCCCTGCGCTACCTGGTGGAGCACGCCGGCTTCCGGTCGGTCGCGCTCGAGAGCGACGCGCCGGCCGGGCTGGCCGTCGACGCGTGGGTCCGCGGCGGCCCCGGTGACCTCGACGACCTGCTGGCCACCGGCTTCTCCCACGGCTTCGGCGCCTACGCGGCCAACCGGGAGCTGCTGGTCTGGCTGCGCGGGCACAACCGCGACCGCGCCGACCCGGTGCGCTTCCACGGGTTCGACGCCCCGCTGGAGATGACGCACGCCCAGAGCCCCCGCACCGCGCTGCTCGCCCTGCACGCCCACCTCTCCGCGGTGATCGAGCCGCCGTGCACCGCCGCGGGGATCGAGGAGCTGACCGGTCCCGACGCCCGGTGGACCGAGCCCGCGGCGGCGACGGACCCGTCCCGGTCGGTCGGGTCGACGCCCGAGGTCACCGCCCTGCGGCTGCTCGCCGACGACCTGCGCACCCTGCTGCACGCCCACGCCCCCGCGCTGGTGGCCGCCACCTCGCCGGACGCCTGGTGGACCGCCCGCCTGCACGCGCGCACCGCCGCCGGGCTGCTGCGCTACCACGCCACGATGGCCGACCCCGGTCCCGCGCGGTTCGCCCGGATGATGCAGATGCGCGACGCGATGATGGCCGAGAACCTGCTCGCGGTCGTCGAGCGGGACGGCCCGACGCTGGCGTTCGCCCACAACGGGCACCTGCAGTACGACCAGGGCAGCTGGGCCGGCCTGCGGTGGTGGAGCGCCGGGGCGATCGCGGCCGCAGAACTGGGGGCGGGCTACGCTGTCCTCGTCTCCGCTCTGGGCCGCGGCCCCGGCGTCGGCGACCCGCCGCCCGGCACCCCGGAGGCCGTACTCGCCGCGCTCCCCGCCGGCCGGCTGATCGCGGACCCGGCGGTGCTGCACGGGACCGCGAAGCGCACGGACATCCCACCGCGGCGGGGCTGCTTCCCGCTCGATCCCGCCCATCCCGAGGGGAGCGACGGGATCGTCTTCGTCCGGGACGCCTACTGAGCGCTGCGCCCGTAGAACAGCTCCTGGGTGAGGGTGTTCATCCGGTCGTCCGGAGGTGCGGAGTAGGCGAGCACGGCGTTGATGCGCAGGCGGTCCCCCGCCACCGGCGTGACGCGGTGCAGCGAGTACCGTCCCTGGAACAGGCTCAGCGTGCCGGGCTCGTTCGGCAGCGTGATCCGTCCGGGCCGCTCGTCGGCCAGCGCGGCCCGCACGCCGTCCGGGTTCTCGTCGTCGGCGGTGCGCAGGAGGTGGTGGTACTCGTAGGCCCCGCCCGCGGTGCCCGGCTGCAGCATGATCGTCACGGCGAACGGGGCGCGGTCGAAGTGCCACCCCAGCTCGTCACCGGCGTCGAACACCATCAGCGACGCGGCGCCCAGCGGGTCGGCGAACCGGTGCAGCTGCTCCGGACCGAGCACCCGGGCGAGGAACCCGGTGAGGGCGTCGGAGGTGTAGGCGACGCGCAGCGGGGAGTCGTCGTCGACGAGGTCCCAGGCGATCGCCGACTTGGCCGAGTGCTGCAGCAGCGACGCCACGCCGTCGTCGGTGACCGGCTCGAAGTAGACGTTGTGCGTGCCGTCGGTGCGGTGCGCGCTCCCCCGCTTCCCGAGCGCCTCGTCGACCAGCCGCCGCACCGCGTCGGGCCGCAGGAACCCGGGCAGCTGGCAGGCCCCCTCGAACGCCAGCGCGGCCCGGCAGAACTCGACCAGCGCCCGGCCGCGGGGGCTCTCGGGCCGGTCGATCGGGTAGCGGTCGAGGTCGAGGACCTGCGCGAGGGCCGGGCGGGCGGGTGCGGCCGTCATGACGTGCTCCTTCGGTGTCGTCCGGGCGGCGGGCCCGCGCGGTGTCAGCGCAACGCGGCGTTCGCGACGTCCTGGGCCTGCTGCAGCCCGTCGGCGAGGGGGACGCGGCCGGAGAAGACGTCGTTGAGGACCCCCTCGTTGGCCGTGGTGGCCGCGCCGTACTTCGGCCCGAACGGGGCGTCGATGGTGGGGTCGCCGCCGTCGGTGCCGAACGGGGCGGTGTCGACGCCGCGCGAGGTCCAGTAGTCGTAGTAGCCCTGCTGGGCGTCGAGGACGGCGGGCAGGGCGGCGCCGCGGGCCCCGACCGCCACCGCCCCCTCCGGGGATCCGAGCCAGCGCAGCACGCGCAGGATCTGCTCGCGCCTCGGGCTGTCGGCGTTGCCCGCGGCGATGATGCTGTTGACCACGCTGACGCGTCCGGCCGGGCCAGCGGGCAGCGGGGCGATGCCCCACTCGAACTCCGCGCCGTCGTCGACGTTCTGCAGGTTGTAGGTGCCCGACTCGAACAGCGCCATCCGGCCCTGCAGGAACTGGTCGCGGCTGAAGTCGGGGTTGGTGTTGGTGTCGGCGGCCGACGGGGCCACCCGGTAGCGGTTGATCAGGTCGACGAGGTAGCCGAACGCCTGCGCGGTGGCCGGCTCGGTGTAGACGAACGTGGCGTCCTCGGCCTGGATGCGGCCGCCGTTGGAGCCGACGAAGTTGTAGTAGATGCCCTGCAGGTCGCGGGCGGCGTTGTGGCCGTACTGAGCGATGGCCCCCGCGTCGAAGGCGGGGTCGGTGGCGTCGCGGCCGGACGTGTCGAGCGTCAGGCGCCGGGCGGCGGCGAGGAAGGTGTCGGCCGCCGGGTCGGTCGGGTTCCAGGTCAGGTTCGCCGGGTCGACGCCGGCGGCCTCGACCATCGCCTTGTTGTAGTAGAGGACGATCCGCCCGTCGGTCAGGACCGGCACGCCGCACACGACGCCGTTGCGGGTGTACTGCTCCACCGCGGCCGGGGTCCAGCCCGGCACCTGGTCGCCGAGCTCGGTGCCGACGTCGATCAGCTTGCCCGCGTCGGCCAGCGCGCCGTAGTTGAGCGCGTTGACCCAGTAGACGTCGGTGGCCGTCCCGCTCGCGACGTCGAGGGGCAGCGAGGTGAAGTAGTCGGCGAACGCGACGCGGGTGAACTCCACCCGGATGTCGGGGTTCCGCCGCGAGAACTCGTCGAACGACTCGCGGTAGGCCGCCTCCACGTCCTCGTCCCACAGCCGGAGGGTCACCGTGGTCACGCCGTCGGGCGCCGGCCCGTCGCTCGGGGAGGCGGGCGAGCAGGCGGTCAGGGCCAGCGCGGCGACCGAGAGCTGCAGCGCGGTACGCCGGTCGAAGGTGGTCATGGTCTCCCCCTCACCGGAACCCGGTGATCGTGATGGATCGGACGACGGTGCGCTGGACCGCGAGGAACAGCACCAGCAGCGGGACGATCGCGATCGTCGTGGCGGCCATGACGATCGTCCAGTTGCCGTTGTACTGGGTCTGCAGCGCCGACGTGGCCACCGTCAGCACCTGCCAGGTGGGCCCGGAGGTGATCACCAGCGGCCACAGGAAGTTGTTCCAGTGCGTCACCACGGTGATCACGACGAGCGTCGCGACGATCGGCCGGCTCATCGGCAGGACGATGCTGAACAGGATCCGCAGCGTGCCCGCACCGTCGAGCTTGGCGGCGTCGAGCAGGTCCGACGGGATGCCGCGGAAGTACTCGCGCAACAGGAAGATCGCGTACGGCGAGCCGAACACCTGCGGCAGCACCAGCGCCCAGAACGTGTTGCGCAGACCGGCCTCGGTCATCATCAGGTAGAGCGGGATGATCGTGACGGCCTGCGGCACCATCAGCGTCGCGAGGTACACCCAGAACAGGGTGTCGCGGCCCCGGAAGCGCAGCCGGGCGAACGCGTAGGCGGCGAAGATCGAGAACAGCAGCTGACCCACCAGGATCACGGCGACGACCTGCACGGTCACCGCGATCGGCGTCGTGAAGTCGTACTGCTCCCCGAACAGCGCGACGAAGTTGTCGGCGACGGGCGGCGCGGGCGGGGCCAGCACCGACTGCGCGGCGAACTGCCGCGGGGTCTTCAGCGCCGTCGACAGGCTGAGCACGAACGGCGCGAGCACCAGCACCGCCCCGACGACGAGCACCACGTACGTGGCCCAGGTCGCGACACCACCGCGGCCCCTCACGTCGACAGGTCGTAGGTCGTGCGGCGGGCGAACCACCGCTGCTGCACCAGCGTCACCGTCACCAGGATGACGAACAGCACCAGCGCCATCACCGCGGCCTGCCCGACGGCCCGGTTCTCGAACGCCTCGTAGTAGATCCGCCCCGCCACGACGTCGGTGACGCCCTGCGGGCCGCCGTTGGGGGTGAGCGCGTAGACGGAGTCGAACACCTGGAAGCTCGAGATCACGCCCGTGACCAGCACGAAGAACGTGGTCGGGCGCAGCAGCGGCAGGGTCACCCGCCAGAACGTCTGCCGGCGGTTCGCGCCGTCGAGCCGGGCGGCCTCGAGCACCGTCGACGGGATCGCGCGCAGCCCCGCGACGAAGAACAGCGCGACGTAGCCCGCCTGGGTCCACACCGTGACCGCGGCGACCGACGGCAGCGCCAGCGCCGGGTCGGCCAGCCACTCGATCCGGGTGCCCAGGACGGCGTTGAGCGCGCCGTCGGTGGGCGCGAGCACCCAGCGCCACACCACCCCGAGCACCAGCGGCGCACAGATCCACGGCAGCAGGTAGATCACCCGGAACGCCGCCGAGCCCGGCAGGTCCCGGTGCAGCAGCAGTGCCGCTCCCAGCCCGAGCACGGTCTGCAACGGGATGACGATGACGACGAACAGGGCCGTGACCAGCAGCGACCGGGCGAACCGGCCGTCGGCGGCCACCGAGGTGACGTTGTCGAGGCCGACGAACGTGCGCGGCCCGATCAGGTCCCAGCTCTGCATCCCCAGCCAGGCGACGACCATCACCGGCACCACCAGGAACGCCACCACGCCGAAGAGGCTGGGGGCCAGCAGCGCCCACGCCACTCTGGCCTCACCGTTCTGCCGTGCCATCCGCCCCCGCCGACGCCGGTCCGTCCGCAGCGCGGGAGGACTCCGTGGAGTGCATCCCATGGTCAACCGGGGGCGTTGTCAAGCGGTACCGCAGACCGCTCAGATCCGGTAGGTGCGGATCTTCGCGTAGAGGGCGGTGCGGGAGATCCCGAGCTCCCGGGCGGCGGCGGACTTGTTGCCGTCGTGCTCGCGCAGGACCGCGGCGACGACCGACGCCTCGGAGCGCTCGATCGGCGTCAGCGCCCGGCGCTCGACGGCGGCGCGGACCTCGGGGGGCAGCGCGGCGAGGGCGACCGTCGGTCCGTCGGCGTCGCGGGCGAGGTCGCGCACGACCCGGGTGAGCTCGGCGAGGTTGCCGGGCCAGTGGTAGCGGCGCAGCGCGGCGAACGCCTCGGCGGCGAAGACCCGCCCGCCGCCGTGCCGGGCCAGCTCGGCCCGGGCGATCGCCACGACCGCGTCGGGCCTGCGCCGCAGCGGCGGCAGCCGCACGGACCCCGCGCCCAGCCGGTCGATCAGCCGCATCGTCTGCGGTGCGGCCGGATCGCCGTCCGTCGCGGCGGCGGTCAGACCGACGGCCGGGCGCGGGCAGGCGGCGGCGAGGACCGCGGTGACCGCCGCCGACGCGGTGGCGTCGAGCAGGTCGACGTGGAGCAGCACCACCGGTGCGTCACCGGCGAGCACGGTCCGCAGCCGGTCGAACCACGCGGCGGGATCAACGTGGTGGATGGCCGCGTCGAGCAGCTGCGGGTCGTCGCCGAGCGCCTCCGCGAGCACGGAGCGCCGGCCCGAGCCGGGCTCGCCGAGCACGACCACCGGTCCGTCGGCGGCGAGTCGCCGGGCGCGCGCGGCCGCGGCGTCCCACTCGTCCCCGGCCGGCACCGCGACCGGGCGGCGCGCCGGCTGCGGCCGCGCGGGCAGGTCGGCCACGGTGACCACCGCACCGGCCGGTGCGCCCGCGTCCCGCACGATCCGGACCTGCGCGTTCAGGTCGGTCGGGAGCCCGATGCGCACGTCCTCGCCCGCCCCGCGCAGGGCGCGGATCTCGTCCCACAGGTCGAGACGGTCCAGGCCCAGGTCGGCGGCCTGCGGGTTGGCGATGATCAGCCCGTCGCCGACGACGGCCACGGGCCCGCCCACCCGCCGCTGCTCGTCGAGGAACGCGGACAGGAGGTGCTGCTCCCGCGCCGTGGCCGAGTCGTACAGGGCGACCTGGATCTCGTCGACGAGCTTGCGCACCACCACCGAGAGCAGCGAGTTGGTGTCGGCCGCGCGGCAGGTGACGTTGACGGCACCGACGACGCGGCGGGTCACCGGGTGCCGCACCGGCGCCGCGACGCAGGTGACGTCGTGGAACCGGTGGACGAAGTGCTCGGACCCGCGGACGACCGTCAGCCCCCCGGTCTCGAGCGCGGTGCCGAGACCGTTGGTGCCGACGAACTCCTCGTTGAAGCAGAACCCCTCCACGACCGACAGGTCGTCGAGCGTGGTGCGGAGCATCGGCTCGGAGACCCACCTCCACACCACGCTGCCGGACGCGTCGGACAGCGCCAGGCACGAGCTGTCGCCGACCAGCAGGTCGGCCATCCCGGCCATGATCGGGACGGCGACGCGGGCGAAGTGGCTGTCGAGATCGGTCTCGAGGTACGGGACGTCGACGTACTCGGGATCCACGCCGCTGATCCGGGACCGCCGCCAGGACGTCAGCACCTCCGCGCGCACGTCCCGGGGCTCCTCGCCCGCCTGGAAGAGTTCCCAGGTGTCCACCGTCCCCATCGACGCCCCCTCGCTCCGCACCCCATCCTGACCCGCCGCGCCCGGCGGATCCAGGGGTCGGATCCCGCGTCAGCCCTGCGCCGACTTCTCCTGCTCGTACTTCCTCGTCATGTGGTCGACGGCGTCGAGCTGGGTCTGCGCGTGGGCCGTCCGGGTGGCGGACGCCCGGTCCTTCGCCGCCACGGTGCTGGCCGCCTGGCCCTGGAACTCGGGGAAGACGTTCTGGGCGATGAGCTCGTAGGAGCGCCTGGTGGCCTCCGGGTTGGCCCACTCGTGCCCGAGCAGCAGGAACGCGCCGAAGCCGCCGGACTGGTCGGCGAGCTTCTGCACCTGCGCCTTCGCGTCCTCGACGGTGCCGATGGCACCGATGCCGGCCTCGTTGATGAAGTCGATCATCTCCTTGACGTCGCCGCCCGCGACCGCCATCTGCGGGAACGCCGCGACCTTCTGGAAGTACTGGAACCAGTGCTCGATGCCGTACTCCACCTCGCGGTAGGCCTGCTCCCTGGTCTCGGCGATGTGCATCAGCCCGACCAGGCGCCAGCCGGAGCGGTCCGGCGTCGGACGTCCGTAGTGCCGGGCCCGCTCCTCCACGACGCTCCAGTGGTGCGCCAGCGCGTCGAACCCGTCCTGGGTCAGGGTGGCGCCGATCGACAGGAGCCCGGTGCCGAAGCGGCCGGCGAGGCGGGGGCCCGTGGGGGACGCGACCGCGGCCACGGTGATGTCGAAGCAGGGGTCGCTGTAGGGGCGCAGCTGGAGCTGGGCGTCGACGAGGTTGTGGGTCTTCGTCTGCTTCGTGACGCTCTCCCCCGCGAGCAGCCGCGTGATGATGTCGAGGTTGTCCTCCATCAGCTCGCGGGTGTCGGTCGGGTTCAGCCCGATCATCGCCGAGTCGGTCGGCAGGGAACCCGGCCCGCACCCGAGCATCGTGCGCCCGCGCGTGAGGTGGTCGAGCAGCACCATGCGGTCCGCCACCCACAGCGGGTTGTGGTAGGCGACGGAGGTGACCCCGGTGCCCAGCTTGATGTGGCGGGTCCGCTCGGCCGCCGCGGCCATGAAGATCTCCGGCGAGGCGATGATCTCGCTGCCCGCCGAGTGGTGCTCCCCGATCCAGGCCTCGTCGTAGCCGAGCTGGTCGAGGTGCTCGACCAGCTGCAGGTCGCGCTGCAGCGCGAGGGTCGGGTTCTGGCCGGGCTTGTGGAAGGGCGCCAGGAAGGTGCCGAAACGCAGACGACTCACGGGGACTCCTGCAACTCGATCGGCGGCCGCGGTCCCGACCGCTCTGTCGGAGCCGTCAGCATGACCCGCGCCGCGCCCGCCGGAGTGTGCGGAAAGTGGACACCCGCCGGCCGGCCCTCACGCCCAACGGCGGCGCGACCGGGCGCCCCAGTACTCCTGCGCCGTCCCGCCCACCGCGGCGATCTCCGCGCCCACCCCGTCCGGGACCACCACCTCGACGGCCGCGAGGTTGCTGGCCAGGTGCGCGGGATCGACGGCGCCGGAGAGCACCCGGCCCGCCCACGGCTGCGCCAGTGCCGCCGCCACCGCCAGCCGGTCGACCGGGACGCCGAGCTCCGCGGCCACCGCCTCGGCGCGCCGCACCCCGGGCGAGCCGTCACCGCCGCCCGGGGCGAGCAGCCCGTTCGCCACCGCCTCCTTGACGATCACCCGTGCGCCCGCCCGCGCGGCGTCGGCGAGCGCCGGGCCCGCCGACTGCTCCAGCAGGTTCCACGTCGACTGCACCGAGGTGAACAGCGGCTCCCCGTCCACCTGCACCTCCAGCGCCCGGCGCACCGCGTCGCCCTGCGCCGGACCGGACGTCGAGACGCCCACCCGCACGCCGCGGTCGCGCAGCCCGGCCATCGCCCGGTGCACGGCGACGTCGTCGAGGACTCCGGTGTCGAGCGTCGCCGAGTGCACGTGGTAGATCCGCAGCCGGTCGCCCAGCAGGTCCAGCGTCTGCGCCGACTGCTCCGCGAACGCCGCCGCCGAGTGGTCCTTCACCTCGTGCACCTCGGCGTCGACCCGCCACCCCCCGACGTAGCGGTAGCCCCACTTCGACCCGACCTCCACGTCCCCCGTGCCGGGCCGCGCCGCCAGCCAGCCGGCGACGAACTCCTCCGACCGCCCGTAGGAGCGTGCGACGTCGACGTAGCGGATCCCGGCCGCGTGGGCGGCGTCGAGGAGGGCCCACGTCCGGGCCCGCAGGTCGTCGACGCTCCGGTCGGGACCGAGGTCGCGGGCGCGGCCGGAGGTGAGGTAGGCGGGGCGGGCCACGGCGGCGAGGCCGATGCCGAGGCGCGGGTGCGTCGAGTCGTCCACGGCACCAGCGTGCCCCAGGGGCGTCCGGCGCCGTGGCCTACCGCTCCCGCTCGTCGTCCTCCTCGTACTCCCCCTCGTCCTCCTCTTCTTCGCCGTCTTCTCTTTCGCCGTCTTCTTCTTCGTCCTCGGCCTCGTCGTCCTCGTACTCCTCGTCGTCCTCTTCCTCGGACTCGTCCTCGTCCTCGGAGGCGTCCTCGCCGGAGTCGTCGTCCCCGCCGGCCACGAGCTCCTCCACCTGCCACGCCGTGACGATGGCGTCGAGCACCTCGGTCTCGTCCTCGTCCTCCCCGTCCCCGGCCTCCACGACCTGCCGCAGCTGCCCCAGCAGGCTGCCCAGGACGTCGGTCGGGACGTGCTCGGCGAACAGGACGATCGTCTCCCCCACGAGGTCCTCCCCGTCGTCGCCGTCGTAGAGCTTCTGCGCCTTGCGCAGCAGCTTCTCCGGCGACATCGACGACTCCAGCGAGTCCAGCACCGGCTGCAGGAGCAGGGCGGCCTCGGCCAGCTCGGCGTCCTCGACCTCCCCGTCCGCCGACGCCACCGCCACGAACAGCAGCGCCATCCGCCGCTCGAACGCGACGTCGCCCATCGCGTCGACCAGCTCGCCGTAGGTCTCGTCGTCCATCTCGGCCAGGAAGGTGCCGGGCTCGGTGAGCACCGACTCCTCCTCGCCCCAGCCGGCCTCCTCGTCGAGCACCTCGACCTGGCGGATGATCCAGGAGTCGCCGCCGTTCTGCGCCGGGTCCATGAGGTAGGCGTAGGGCATGTAGCAGTAGCCCCGGTCGCCCCAGTCCGCTCCCCAGGAGTTGCGGACGATGAACACCTGGTCGACGTCGGAGTAGCCGACGCAGAGCATCGCGTGCCCGCCGTGTTGGGCGAGCTCCGCCTCCCGCGGCGTCGGCATCGGGACCAGCCCGGGCCTGCGGTGCTGGTAGAACGAGTCGTAGAGGCTGATCCCGAAGATGATCGGGTAGCCCTCGGCGAGCGCCGACCTCCAGGCGTCCAGGTCGGTCGGCACCAGCTGCACGTCCTCGACGAGGAACGACTCGGCCTCGGTGTAGGCCTCCGCCGCGGGCTCCTCGTCGACCACGTCGGTGTCGAACGGCCACGACGTCTCCGCGCAGGCCCCGTACCGGCGCAGGCCGTCGATGACGTCGACGAGGACCGCGCCCTCGTCGCTGACCTCCTCCTCGCCGGACCCGGTCCGGGCGTTGTAGTAGATGAACAGGCGGCTGACGTCGTAGGCGTCGTCGCCCAGGTGCCGCTTCATCAGGTACTCGTACGCGCCCGCGGTGGCGTTGGCCGTGCAGGTGTTGGTCTGGCCCTGGTCCTCGACCTCGGTCATCCACTCCCGCAGGTCGACCTTGGGCGGCAGGCCGCTCGCGGACCTGCGGCCGGCGAAGCGCTTCGCGTCGGCGGGCGGCTCCTGCCGGCGGTACCCGCTCAGGACCCGCAGGGCCCCTTCCGCGTTCTCCAGCACGTACTGGGCGATCGACATCGGTGGTGCCCTGTTCTCGTCGGGTGGGTGGGGCCACCAACGAGGACGCGCAGCAACGACCTGGCGCCACGATCGTGACCGGCATCACAGGTCCGGGTGTCGGCGCATCGGCTGGTTCGCCGGCGGGAGTGGGGCGGGTGGGGTTCGAACCCACGACCTGACGGGTTATGAGTCCGCTGCTCTGACCAGCTGAGCTACCGCCCCTCGGGGCGCGAGGCTAGCGGATCCCGACACGGCCGGGTCCCATCCACCTGCCGTACCGGCCCGTCACGGACGAAGGCCCCGGCCCGTCCAGGTGGAGGTCGCCGGGGCCTTGCCCGCATCCGATCGTCAGAGCGCGTTCAGCCAGGCGATCCGCTCGGACGAGAAGCGGAACGTCGGGTCGAACAGCACGACGTACTGGCCCGACGGGCTGCCCTGCGGAGCATCGAAGCAGACGTCGCCGGAGGCGGTACCGCCCGGCGCGATCTCGCCGCTGCTCAGCAGGTTGGTGCTGCCCGTGAACCCGGTGTTGAGGATCGTGCCGTTGGGGTCCTGCAACTTCCAGTCGATGAGACTGAACGGCGCCGCCCCGTCACCACCGTTGTTGTAGATCACCGAGGTGCACAGCGTCTCGCCGAGAGTGGAGCCCCCCTCGGTCAACGCGGTGGCCGAGAGCGACAGACCGTCGGACTCGACGGTCGCGCCCGCCTCGGCGACGAGGTCATCTGCCGTCGCTCCCGGGAACGCAGGCGGGGCGCTCGGGTCCTGGGCTGCCGCGTTCCCACCCGGCGTGGTGGTCGATCCGCCACCACCGCCGTTGGCCACGGAGATGATGACGATCAGCAGGATGGTCGCCAGCGGAACGATGAAGCGCTTCTTCTTGTACCAGGGCCGCTGCGCCTTCCGGTACGCCTTCTCCGCGGAAGCCTGTGCCCTGGCTTCTCGCGGGCTGCCGTACCCGGGCTGTGGCTCCGGGCCTCGTGGCTGCGACATGTGTCCCCCTACAGCTCTGCGTGATCCGGTCGGCCACGCATCAGAGCGACCCCTGCCGAGCGCTGTACGCAACGCAGTGGATCGCTGGCGGAGCGTAGCGTGACCCGTGCCACACCCTGCGCTCGGTCCCTCGAACGAGTGATCACCAAGTCACCCAGGGTGGGACCTCCCTCAGGTCGTCCACCCGGCGGCGAGGGCGGCCGCCGCGTCGCGCCGCCCCTGCTCCGCCTGGGCCCGGGCGTAGGCCTCGCGGAACAGCACGAGGCTCAGCAGCTCGTCGCGGCCGCCGCCGTCACCGAGGGAGTCGAGGAGGCGGCCGATCGCCCAGTACGGGTCCCACGGCCCGGCCGGGGCGAACGAGTCCGCCGCCAGCGCGGCCAGCTCGCCGTCCGCGGGCGCCACGACCAGGTGCGGGACGACCCGGTGCCCGGGCCTGCGGTTCTTGCGGCGCAGCGTGTTCACGTCGTCGGCGAGGCCGTCGGCGAGGATCGCCCGGACCGACATCGCCGCCGTCGACGCCAGGTCCGGTGCGCGGAACGGCGGTGCCGCCGGCAGCACCGGGGGCGGGTCGACGGAGTGGCCGGAGACCACCACGAGCCGGTCGACGCCCAGGTCGACGGCCGGGCGCAGCGGCGCGTTGAGCCGCACACCGCCGTCGACGTACCAGCCCGCGCCGACCGCGGGCTCGTCGAGCAGGACGGGCGGGAACATGCCCGGGATCGCGGCCGAGGCGAGCAGGTGGTCCAGGCGCAGCGCGACCGGCACGACGTCGACGGCGAAGGCCGGCGGCGGCACCGCGCCCTGGACGAACAGCCGCGACCGGGCCGCCGACCGCGCGGGCGGGCAGACCGTGGCGGCGACCGCCACCGACTCGACGGCCCCGCTCGCGAGGTTCGCCGCCACCCGGTCGGGCCGGAACAGCTCGCCGGCGCGGGTGCGCAGCGGGGTGACGTCGAGCAGGGCGCCCGGGGCGCCGACGACGCCCAGCCCGGCCAGCCGCGCGACGACGGCGGCGGCGGGGCCGGGGGTGCACAGCGGGTTGCGGAAGACGTCGCCGAACCCGATCCAGGTCTCCTCGACGAGCCGCCCCGCGTCGTCGGGCGGGAGGTCGGCGCACTGCGCGACCAGCGCGGCGGTGATCCCGCCCGAACTGGTGCCGAGCAGGACCTGCGGACGCCTGCCCTGCTCGGCGAGCGCCGGGAGGAGCACGGCCAGTGCGCCCGCCTGGTACGGACCGCGCGCGGCCGCGCCGGACAGCACCAGGCCGACCCGTTCGGTCATCGGTGTCCCTTTCGACGCCAACCGGTGGAACGCTCTTGCCACCGGCCCTCTGATCGGGCGATCATTTCTGAGCACCGTCCGAAGTACATCGGTCACGGAGCGTCAGTACGCCTCGACGTTCAAGGAGACGACCATGCCGGTCAACGATGATGCCAGCGGTGACTACGGGTACGACCTCGCCCATGAGATGAAGGCGGTGCTCAACCTGCCGGTCAGCCGGCGGCGCACCCCCGTCTCCGGCCGGATGGCGGGCCGCGAGCTCGACCTCGACGGCGGCGACTTCGGCTACGACCAGGCGCACGAGTACTGATCCGCCTGGCACGATGGGTGGATGACTTCGACCTCGACCCGTAGTGGTCTGGACCTGCAGTGGGTCGACTCGGGCACCCGTCCGCAGGACGACCTGTTCTCGCACGTCAACGGCCGCTGGCTCGCCACGCACGAGATCCCCGACGACCGCGCGCAGGACGGCGCCTTCCGCGTCCTGCGCGACAACGCTGAGGACGACGTCCGCGCGATCGTCGAGGAGGCGGGGTCCGGCCCCGTCGCCGATCTCTACGCGTCGTTCATGGACGTCGAGCGGATCGAGGCGGCGGGCGTCGCCCCGCTGACCCCCCTGCTCGACGAGGTGACGGCCGCCACCGACCGTGCCGCGCTCGCCGCCGTGCTCGGCCGGCGGCAGCGGGAGGGCCGGGCCGCGCTGTTCGGCGCGTTCGTCTCCACGGACGCGAAGGACTCCACGCGCTACCTGGTGCACCTGTCGCAGTCCGGGCTCGGACTGCCCGACGAGTCGTACTACCGCGAGGACTCCTCGGCCGAGATCCGCACCGAGTACGTCGCCCACCTGCGCCGCCTCTGCGCGCTCGTCGGGCTGCCCGACCACGCCGACACGGTGATGGAGCTGGAGACGGCCCTGGCCGCCGAGTCGTGGGACCGCGTCACCAACCGCGACGCCGAGAAGACCTACACGCTCATGACGCTGGCGCAGCTGCGCGAGTCGGCCCCGGAGTTCGACTGGGAGCCGTTCCTCACCGCGCTGGGCGCCCCGGACGGCGCGTTCGACGAGGTCGTCGTGCGGCAGCCGAGCTTCGTCACCGCCGCCGCGGCGCTGTGGGCGTCCCGGCCGCTCGAGCAGTGGCAGGCCTGGCTGGCCGTGCACACCGCGTCGGCCTGCGCGGAGTTCCTCAACGAGGACGTCGTGCAGGAGGACTTCGCGTTCCACGGCCGCACCCTGTCGGGCACGCCGACGCTGCGGGAGCGGTGGAAGCGCGGCGTGGCGCTGGTGGAGAGCGCGCTGGGCGAGGAGGTCGGCAAGCTCTACGTCGAGCGGCACTTCCCGGCGTCGTCGAAGGAGCGGATGGTCGAGCTCGTCGCTAACCTCGTCGAGGCGTACCGGCAGTCGATCTCCTCGCTCGACTGGATGAGCCCGGAGACGCGGCAGCGCGCGCTCGACAAGCTGGAGCGCTTCACGCCCAAGATCGGCTACCCGGACGTGTGGAAGGACTACTCCTCCCTCGTCGTGCGGCCGGACGACCTGCTGGGCAACGTCGCGCGCGCCGGCGAGTGGTTCACCGACTTCCAGCTCGCGAAGATCGGCCAGCCGGTCGACCACGACGAGTGGTTGATGACCCCGCAGACCGTCAACGCCTACTACCACCCGCGGATGAACGAGATCGTCTTCCCGGCCGCGATCCTGCAGCCGCCGTTCTTCGACCCCGAGGCCGACGACGCGGCCAACTACGGCGGGATCGGCGCCGTCATCGGCCACGAGATCGGCCACGGCTTCGACGACCAGGGCTCGAAGTACGACGGCGACGGCAACATGACCGACTGGTGGACCGAGGCCGACCGCGCCGAGTTCGACCGCCGCTCGGCCGCCCTGATCGCGCAGTACGACGCCCTGTCGCCGGCCGGGCTGCCCGACCACAAGGTCAACGGGTCGCTCACCGTCGGTGAGAACATCGGCGACCTCGGCGGCCTCACCATCGCGCTCAAGGCGTACGCGATCGCCACCGCCGACGAGGAGCCGCCCGTCCTCGACGACCTCACCGGCGTGCAGCGCGTCCTGTTCGGCTGGGCGCAGGTGTGGCGGGCCGTCACCCGGGACGCGGAGGCGATCCGCCGGCTGGCGCTCGACCCGCACTCCCCGCCGGACCTGCGGTGCAACGCCGTCGTCACCAACCTCGACGCGTTCCACGAGGCGTTCGACGTGCAGGAGTCCGACGCCCTGTTCACCCCGCCCGACCAGCGGGTCCGCATCTGGTGACGACGCCGCGGGTGATCAGTGGTCGGCGTCGCCCTCCCCGCCGATGACGCCCGCCGTGACGTCGGGGAGGCCCGCGAACCAGTAGGCCTGCGGGTCGTCCTCGACCAGCCAGGACGGGCGGGCGTGCTCGGAGCCCTGCCCGCGGCCGACCCCGGCCGCGGGCAGGAACGGTGTCGCGCCGGGTGTCGACCGTCCCGCTGCCGGGCCGCCCGGGGTCCCCGTGCGCGGGGACGCCGCGGACGGCGGCTCCGCCGGGACGCCCCGGGGGCCGGCGGCTCCGCCCTCGGGCGGGGTCCGGCCGGTCCACGGCGTACCCGGCACCCAGCCGGTCCCGGTGCCCGCCGCGTCCCGGGGGCCGGCTGCGGCGCGGGCGGACGGGTCGGGGCCGGGGAGGGCGGCGTCGGGGAGGGCGGCGTCGGGACGGGCGCCGCCGTACAGGGCCGCGGTCGACGTGCGCGGCGGGCCGCCCACCCCGGATCCGGCGCGCGGGCCGACCGCCCCCGCCCCACCCGCGCCGGGGCGCCCGGATCCCGCGGGCCCGGACCCGCCCGGCCCGGACACACCGCCCGCTCCCGACGCACCGGGACCGACCGGCGTGGCGGTGCCGAGCAGTCCGGCACCGCCCGCGCCGGGACCGCCCGCTCCCCCACCGCCTGCTCCGGGACCGCCCGCTCCGGGCACCCCGGAGCCACCGGCCCCGGCCGACCCCGACCCGCCGGGCGCCGCCGGGCTGCCGGCACCGGCGCCCACCGGAACGTCCGCTCCCCCCGCGGGCAGGCCTGCGGCGACGGCGGTGCCGGGCGATCCGGGGCCCGCTCCCCCGCCGGCGGACAACGCGGCGCCGCCCGCGCCCGGGGCGGCGACGACCGGCGGCTCGAACGGCTGGAACGTGCGCCCGAGCGACCAGTTCGTGTTCGACTCGTACCGCTGCGCCGCCTCCACCGCGAGCACCCGCAGCTGCTCGACCTGCTGATCCCGCACCGCCGCCTGCGCCACGTTCCGCGGCGGGGACGCGTCGTCGGGCTGCAGCGCGCGCATGTCGTCGGCCACCCGGCCGTAGTAGGCGGCGCCGTCGTCGAGCGCGCCGACCGCGATCCGCGCCTGTCCCGCCCCGAGCTCCCCGACCGCCGCGACGCGCTCGACGTAGCGCCGCGACGCCTCCGCCGCCTCCCCCTCGTGCGCGCCCTGGGCCGCGGTCATCGCCACGCGCAGGTCCTCGGCGGCCCGCTGCAGCGTCTCGGCCAGCTGCCGGTAGCGGTCGGCCGCCGCCCCCATCCCGTCGATGCCCGGACCGGCCAGCACCGGGTCGCGCAGCGCGGCGAGCGGGAACTGCTCGAACGGCACGGCGGTCTGCGTGTACGGCTCGGCCATCGTGGTCCTCAGGTCAGCGGCGGGAGGTTGGAGAGGATGAACTCGCCCATGCGGCGGGGGATGTCGCAGGGGTCGGGGAGGGGCCGGTTCGCCCCGTTCGCCTGGATCCCGATCCCTTGGTGGTCAGCGATGCCGATGGCGAGGGTGCAGCTGTTGTCGGCGAAGTAGTCCGCGCGCACCGCCGGATGGCCCGCAACCTCGGTGGGTTCGAAGCGCTCCACCACATCGCGCGTGTTGTAGATGATGTCCAGCGCCGCGAGTGTCGAATCGGTGTTGATCTCAAGACCGACGGGGTTGGTCGCATCAGTGGCCGAGGTCCACGCGCACGTCTGGACGACTGCGTCGCCTGCTCCTGTGGCGCTGTCCGGTAGCAGATCGAGCTGCCTGAGCTGATCGTCGGTGAGCAGATCGCACGGCGGAATGCCGCGAGCATCCTTGGGTTCCGGGACAGATGGCGCGAACATCGGAGGCGCGCCCTGATCGGGGGCCATCGCAGCGGCAGGTGCGGTGGCCGCACCGTCCGATCTCGGCGGAGTCCGTTCAGGCGCCGTCGTCGTGCAGGCAACAGTCGCGATCACGCAGAGGACAGCGAACAGGAACAGACGGCTCATGCCAGCAATCCGGAGTTCGAGGTTTCCACCGACCGGTATGCGTCCAGCTGATCCTGCAGTGCGTCACGCGTCGCCTCGATCTGGGCGGCCCAGGCCTGCAGGAACCCCTCCGCGCGCCGGGACATCTCGGCGCCGTTGGCTGCGAGATTGAGACTGACCTCGTCGTTCCCAGGAGCATCGAACCGGAATCCGTTGGAAGTCACCACCTGCATCCGCAGCTCGTTCGTGATCCTCGTCAGCTCCGCGATGCACGCCTCCGCCCGCTCCGGATCCACGACGAACCCACCGGCCCGGCCCCCACCCTCGACCGGGGCCGCCAACCGGGAGCGGGCCCAGGTCACGGCGGCGTGGCCGAGGTCCGCCTCGTCGGTACTGCCCCCACCGTCGTCCGCCACGCCAGCAGGATGCCAGCCGGGCCCGCCTCCCGGGCCCGAACAGGGAAAGAGCCGGGCACCCCGTACGGGGTGCCCGGCTCGACGGCGGGTGGGATCAGGCGGTGAGGGCGTGGACGCGCTTGCGGGCGTCCTTGGCCGCGCCCTCGGCCTGGTGCGCGATCTCGGAGCCGACGGCGCTGGCGCGGGCGGCGAGCTCGTGGCCGAGCGAGCTGGCCTGCGAGGTGACCTGGTCGAGGACGACGGGCCCCCGCTTCTCCAGCTCCTTGCGCTTCTTCGCGGCCTGCTTGGCGAGCTGCTTGCGCTGCTTCGCGGTGCGCTTGAGCAGCTCGGCGCGGCGCTTCTCGCCGGCCTTCTGCAGCTCGGCGCCGCGCTTCTCGGCGACCTTCTGCAGCTCGGCGCCGCGCTTCTCGGCCTTCTTGGCGGCACGGGCGGCGCGGACCGAGAGGTCCTGCCCGACCTCGGACGCGCGGGCGGAGGCCTCGCTGCCCGCGGCGGAGAGCTGGGTGCCGGCCTTCTGCGCGAAGGACGAGACGGCGGCACCGGCGCCGGGCGCGGCACCGACGAGGCCCGCGGCGACGCCGCCGAGCGCGCCGGTCGCGTCGTGGGCGACCGAGCTGACGCGCTCGCCGATGCCCGGGCCGGAGGTCTGGGTGAGGTCGAGGACCGCAGCCTGGGCGCGGCGGGCCGCGCGCTTGCCGCGGTAGGCCACCGACGGCTTGCCGTGGGTGTCGGCCGCGGCGATGAGCAGGCCACCGAGCAGGCCGACGTTCTTGAAGAAGTGGATCTGCTGCTCCGCCTTCTTCGCCTCGTCGGTCTCCTCCCAGAACCGGTGACCGGCCAGGGTGGTGGGGATCAGGGACGCGGCGAGGGCGGTGGAGGCCAGGCGCGGGAACTTGCCCAGTGCGAGCATCGACCCGGCGACGATCTTGACGCCGGCGTCGATCTTGATCAGCAGCTCGTCGTCGGGGCGCTGGTCGATCGGCGCCACCTCGACGGCCTTGTCCACGGCCGGGGCGACGGCGTCGAGAACGGGCCGGGCCGCCTCGACGTGGCCCTGGGGCGCCTTGAGCGCGTTGATGCCGCCCTGGATGAACAGAGCAGCGAGCATGGGTCGGGCGACTCGTCGAAGGAGCATGTCGGGCAGTTCCCCATCCTGGGTCGGGCGAAACACCGGCGGTGCCATCATTCCGGTGTGAGCAGACAGCGGGCGATCGGGCTGGACGTCGGAGGCACCAAGATCGCGGGCGGTGTCGTGGACGCCGACGGCACCGTACTGACCGAGCTCGTGGAGCCCACACCGGAGGACTCCGACGCCGAGGCGGTGCTCGCGGTGCTGCTGGACATCGTCGAACGGCTGCGCGCGAAGCACGACGACGTGGCGGCGATCGGGGTCGGCGCGGCCGGGATCGTGGAGTGGCCGCAGGGGCGGATGCTGTGGGCGCCGAACAACGCCTACCGCGACTGGCCGGTGCGCGAGCAGCTGGAGGCCGCCACCGGGCTGCCCGCCGTCATCGACAACGACGCCAACGTCGCCGCGCTCGCGGAGGCGCGGCTGGGCCCGCGCCCCTACCGCCACCTCGTGCTGATCACCGTCGGCACCGGGATCGGCGGCGGGCTGGTGCAGGACGGGCGGATCTACCGGGGCCCGACCGGGCGCGGCGCCGAGCTGGGCCACATCGTCCTCAACCCCGACGGCCCCGTCTGCGGCTGCGGCAACCACGGCTGCTTCGAGGCCTACGCGTCCGGCACGGCGCTCACCCGGATGGGTCGCGAGGCCGCCGCCGACGACCCCGACGGGCTGATCGCGCGGCTCGGGGCGGAGCGGGGCGAGGTCACCGGCCAGACGGTGACGGCTGCGGCCGGGCAGGGCGACCCGACCGCCCTGGACCTGTTCGGGCGGCTGGGCCGCTGGCTCGGTGTCGGCATCGCCTCGCTGGCCAACATCTTCGAGCTGGAGGTGGTCGTCGTCGGCGGCGGGCTCGTCAGCACCGGCGACCTGCTGCTGGCCCCGGCGCGGCGCGCCGCCCGCGAGTTCGCCTACGCCCGGGAGGCCCGGGCGACCGCGCCGATCGTCGCGGCGACGTTCGGCGGCGACGCCGGGATGGTCGGCGCCGCGCTGCTCGCCCTCGACGAGGGCCGTACCTCGGTAGGGTGAGTCCATGCTCGTTCTCGGACCCGTCCTGCGGCACGTCGGCGAGACCACCGCACAGGTCTGGGTGCAGACCGACGAGCCCGCCACCGTGCGCGTACTGGGCTGCGAGGCCCGCACGTTCGAGGTGCAGGGCCACCACTTCGCGCTGGTCGGCGTCACCGGGCTGACACCGGACAGCCGCACCCCCTACGAGGTGCACCTCGACGGCGAGCAGGTGTGGCCGCTGGCCAGCACGCCGTTCCCGGCCAGCCTGATCCGCACGCGCGGCCCGGACTCCGACGGGTCGAACCGGATCATCTTCGGCTCCTGCCGGTACGCGAAGGTGGCCGATCCGAAGCTCGCCGCGAAGCTCGGCATCGACGCGCTCGACGCGTACGCCACGCGGATGGTGCACCGCGATCCCGCGGAGTGGCCCGACGCGCTGCTGCTGCTCGGCGACCAGGTCTACGCCGACGAGCTGACCCCGCGGATCCGCCGCCGCATCGCCGGCCGCCGCGACAACCACCCCGACTGGCCCGACGACGAGATCGTCGACTTCGGCGAGTACGTCGGCCTCTACCGCGACGCCTGGTCCGACCCGGAGATCCGCTGGCTGCTCTCCACGGTGCCCACCGCGATGATCTTCGACGACCACGACGTGCGCGACGACTGGAACACCTCGAAGGCCTGGCGCGACGAGATGCGCGCGACCAGCTGGTGGGAGCACCGGATCCGCGCGGGCCTGGCGTCGTACTGGGTGTTCCAGCACATCGGCAACCTGCCGCCCGAGGAGCTCGCCGCCGACTCCGACGCCGCGCGCATCCTCGGCGCCGAGGGCGACACGTGGCCGCAGCTCGCCGAGCTGGCCGACCGCGCCGACGCCGAGACCGACGGTGCGAAGGGCGTGCGCTTCAGCTTCCGCTGGGACCTGGGCCGCAGCCGGTTCATCATGATCGACTCCCGGAACGGGCGGATCCTCGAGGACGGCCAGCACCTGATGCTGGGCGATCCCGAGTTCGACTGGGTCGAGGCCGCGGTGCACGCCCCCGGCTCCGTCGACCACCTGGTGCTCGGCACGTCGCTGCCGTGGCTGCTGCCGCACGCGATCGGCGAGCTGCAGACGGTCAACGAGATCGCGGCGGCGAAGCCGGGATGGCGCGGGCGGCTCGGGGAGTCGATCCGCCAGGGGGCCGACCTGGAGCACTGGGCGGCGTTCCGCGAGTCCTTCGACCGGCTGACCCGGATGATCGAGCGCGCCGCGCGGAGCGGGGTGGCGTCGGTGAACGTCCTCTCCGGCGACGTCCACCACAGCTACGCCGCCCGGGCCGACCTCGAGTCGGCACCGCCCGCCGCCGTCCACCAGCTCACGTGCTCGCCGGTGCACAACCACGTCGAGTGGTTCGTGAAGCCGGGCTTCCGGCTCGGCTGGTCGCGGTTCACCCGCCGGCTCACCGAGCGCTGGTCCGAGCGGGCGGGCGCCCCGGCCAAGACCGTCGACTGGGAACGCCTGGCCGGCCCGCTGTTCGGCAACACCATCGCCACGCTCGACATCACCGACCGCACGGCCGAGGTGATCTTCGAGCAGCCCACGTCGCCCGCCTCGCTCGCCGAGCGCGCCCGTCTCGAGCTCACCGCACCCGCTCCCGTGGAGGTCGCCACGTGACACCGCCCCCCTCGGCCATCGCCGGCCAGACCGTCGTCCTGCGGCCCACCACGGCCGCCCACGTGCCGCGGTTCCTGGAGGTGCTCTCCCACCCCGAGGTGGCGAAGTGGTGGGGCGGCTACGACCTGGAGCGCGTGCGGCGCGAGCTGCTCGGCCCGCAGGGCTACGCGGTGGAGCTGCACGGCGACGTCGTCGGGCTGATCATCTACTACGAGGAGGACGACGCCGACCACCGCCACGCCGGCCTCGACCTCGCCCTGCACCCCGACGCCCACGGGCAGGGCCTCGGCGCCGACGCGATGCGCACGATGGCCCGGTTCCTGTTCGAGGTCCGCGGCCACCACCGCATCGTCATCGACCCGGCCGCCCACAACGAGCGCGCGATCCGCAGCTACACCCGCGTCGGGTTCCGACCGATCGGCGTCATGCGCGACTACGAGCGCCGCCTCGACGGCAGCTGGCACGACGGCCTGCTGATGGACCTGCTGCCCGACGACCTGGTCTGAGGCCTCAGAAGCTGGTGCGCTCCAGCCACGTGTCGAGCACCGCGGCGTCGCCGAGCACCTCGACGCGCGAGGCCGGGACCCGGCGGGTGACGGCGAGCAGCAGGTCGGCCGCGGTCCCGCGGACGGCCGCCGCGCCCTTGCCGTGCCCGTGCTCCCACTCGACGCCACCGCCGTCGGTGCCGCGGACCAGCCACTCCCCCGCCTCGCCCAGCCCGTCGTCGGTGGCGTGCAGGTGCAGCACGGTCCCCGCGGCCAGCGGCGGGTCCCCGCCGTCGGAGCGCTCCGCCAGCAGCGCGATCCACTCCGACAGGCCGTCGGCGGCCAGCTCCGGCTCGATGTCGTAGGGCACGCCCAGGGCCAGCGCCGCGTCGGCCCGGTGCACCGTCGACTCGTGCAGCCGCCGCCGGATCCACCACGCGGCGGGGCGCGGGCCGAGGAACGTCCAGACCGGCACGTCGGGGCCGGTCCCGTCGACGGCGTCGAGGAGCGTGCGGGGGCTCTCGTGCAGCCAGCCGACGACGTCGTCGCCGGGCTTGCCGCCCGCCACCTCCCGCGGGTCGACGAACGCCCCGGTGCGCACGATCGTCGCGGCCCACCGGTCGCCGCGCCCCACGTGCCGGACCAGCTGCTGCAGCGTCCAGCCCGGGCAGGTCGGGACGGCGGTGTCGGCGGGCGCGTCCCGGACGAGGTCGGCGAGCAACCGGTTCTGGTCGACGAGGGCGGCGGCGTGATCCATGTCTCCACGCTAGCGACCCGTGCGGACAGGCATGGATCCCGGGAGGAGGGGGTAAGGGCACACCATGGCGCCGGATTCACCCGACTGGACGGTCCCTGCCCCGCTGCGTGCACTCTTCTGGTGGCCGGGGGCCGCCTTCGTGCTCGTGCTCGTCGCACCCGAGGCGGCGGTCGGGTCGATCGCGGCGGCGGGCCTGGTGCTGGTCACGTTCGGTGCGCTGGCCGAGGCGCTGCGCCGACGCGCCCGTGCCGTGCGGCCGGAGGGCACCGAGGTGCTGGCAGAGTACGAGCCGGCCGGCCGGGCCGTCGCCTGATCGACGGAGCACGTCACTCCCGGGGCCGCTTGTACGTCCGATAGTCGGATGTCAAACTAAATCCGTCGGCCGGGGTTCGCCCGAACACCGGAAGGCTCCCCGACGAGAGGACTCGGCGATGACCGACCTGCACGTGCCCACGAACCCGGTCCGGTTCGTCACGGCCGCCAGCCTGTTCGACGGCCACGACGCCGCGATCAACATCATGCGACGGATCCTGCAGCGGCAGGGCGCCGAGGTGATCCACCTAGGCCACAACCGCTCCGTCGACGAGGTGGTGGCCGCCGCGATCCAGGAGGACGCGCAGGGCGTCGCCATCAGCTCGTACCAGGGCGGGCACGTCGAGTACTTCTCCTACCTCGTCGAGCTGCTGCGCGAGCGCGGCGCCGGGCACGTCAAGGTCTACGGCGGCGGGGGCGGCGTCATCGTCCCGGCCGAGATCGAGCTGCTGCACAGCCGCGGCGTCGCCCGCATCTTCTCCCCCGAGGACGGCCAGAAGCTCGGGCTGCCCGGGATGATCAACCTGATGATCCGGGAGTGCGACACCGACCTGACGGCCACTCCCCCGTCCTCCTTCGACGGCCTGCGCACCGGCGACCACACCACGCTCGCCCGCGTGCTCACCCTCGCCGAGTCCGGGAAGCTCCCCGCCGACCTCGACCTGGAGCCGCGCCGCCCGGTGCCGGTCCTGGGTATCACGGGCACCGGCGGGTCCGGCAAGTCGAGCCTGACCGACGAGATCGTGCGCCGCTTCCGCCTCGACCAGGAGGACAAGCTCCGGATCGCCGTGCTCGCCGTCGACCCGACGCGGCGCAAGGGCGGCGGTGCGCTGCTCGGCGACCGCATCCGGATGAACTCCCTCGGCGGCGAGCAGGTCTTCTTCCGCTCGATGGCCACCCGCGGCGCCGACGCGAGCCTGCCCGAGCACCTCACCTCCGCGATCGCGGTGCTGCGCGCGGCCGAGTTCGACCTGGTGATCGTCGAGACCCCCGGCATCGGCCAGGGCGACGCCGGCATCGCCGGGCTCGTCGACCGCTCGCTGTACGTGATGACGCCGGAGTTCGGCGCCGCGTCGCAGCTGGAGAAGATCGACATGCTCGACTTCGCCGACGTCGTCGCGATCAACAAGTTCGAGCGCCGCGGCGCCGAGGACGCCCGCCGCGACGTGGGGCGCCAGCTCGTGCGCAACCGCGAGGAGTTCGGGAAGACGTGGGAGGACATGCCGGTCTACGGCACGTCCGCGGCCACCTTCAACGACCTCGGCGTCACCGCGCTCTACCAGCACCTGCGCGAGCTGCTCGTCGACAACGGCCTGGTCGCGGGCGAGGGGCGGCTGCCGCACACCGACCGCAAGACCTCCGCCGACCACGCGTCGGTGATCCCGCCGCAGCGCACGCGCTACCTCTCGGAGATCGCCGAGACCGTGCGGGGCTACCACGCCGACACCGAGAAGGCCGTCGACGCCGCGCGCGTCCGCCAGCACCTGCGCACCGCGCGCGAGCTCGTGGGCGAGGCCGTCGACGAGGAGCTGGCGAAGGCCGAGAAGGCCCTGCCCGCCGACGCCGCGGAGCTGCTCGACACCTGGCCGCAGGTCGTCGAGGACTACTCGGGCGACGAGCTGGTCGTGACGATCCGCGACAAGGAGCTCCGCACGCAGCTGACGCGCGAGACGCTGTCGGGCAACAAGGTGCGCCGGGTCGCGCTGCCGAGCGTCACCGAGGACGCCGACCTGCTGCGCTTCCTGCGCCGCGAGAACCTGCCGGGGCGCTTCCCGTTCACCGCCGGGGTGTTCCCGTTCAAGCGCGAGGGCGAGGACCCGGCCCGCATGTTCGCCGGTGAGGGCGACGCGTTCCGCACCAACCGGCGCTTCAAGATCCTCTCCGACGACTCCGACGCCAAGCGGCTGTCGACGGCGTTCGACTCCGTCACCCTCTACGGCCGCGACCCCGACACCCGTCCCGACGTCTACGGCAAGGTCGGCACCTCGGGCGTCTCGATCGCCACGCTCGAGGACATGAAGGTCCTCTACAGCGGCTTCGACCTCACCTCGCCGACCACCTCGGTGTCGATGACGATCAACGGCCCGGCGCCGTCGATCCTGGCGTTCTACCTCAACACCGCGATCGACCAGACGCTGGAGCGGTTCCGCGAGGAGGAGGGGCGCGAGCCCGACGACGCCGAGCGCGAGGAGCTCACGGCGTTCACGCTGGCCAACGTCCGCGGCACGGTGCAGGCCGACATCCTCAAGGAGGACCAGGGCCAGAACACCTGCATCTTCTCCACCGAGTTCAGCCTGCGGATGATGGCCGACATCCAGGCCTGGTTCATCGAGCACAAGGTCCGCAACTTCTACTCGGTCTCGATCTCCGGCTACCACATCGCCGAGGCCGGGGCGAACCCCATCAGCCAGCTCGCGTTCACGCTGTCCAACGGCTTCACCTTCGTGGAGAGCTACCTCGCCCGCGGCATGTCGATCGACGACTTCGCCCCCAACCTGTCGTTCTTCTTCTCCAACGGCATGGACGCGGAGTACACCGTGATCGGGCGGGTCGCGCGCCGGATCTGGGCCGTCGCGATGCGGGAGAAGTACGGGGCGAACGAGCGCAGCCAGAAGCTCAAGTACCACGTGCAGACCTCCGGGCGGTCGCTGCACGCGCAGGAGATGAACTTCAACGACATCCGCACCACGCTGCAGGCGCTGTGCGCGCTCTACGACAACGCGAACTCGCTGCACACCAACGCCTACGACGAGGCGGTCACCACGCCCACCGAGGAGTCGGTGCGGCGCGCGATGGCGATCCAGCTGATCATCAACCGCGAGTGGGGCCTGTCGCTCAACGAGAACCCGCTGCAGGGCTCGCACATCGTCGACGAGCTGACCGACCTCGTCGAGGAGGCCGTCCTGGCCGAGTTCGACCGGATCTCCGAGCGCGGCGGCGTGCTCGGCGCGATGGAGACCGGCTACCAGCGCGGCCGCATCCAGGACGAGTCGATGCTCTACGAGCACCGCAAGCACGACGGCACGCTGCCGCTCGTCGGCGTCAACACCTTCCTCAAGCCCGACGACCCCGACGCCGGCCCGGTCGAGATCGAGCTGATGCGCGCCACCGAGGCGGAGAAGGAGAGCCAGCTCGAGCGGCTCGCCGATTTCCAGGGCCGGCACGCGTCGGAGGCGCAGGAGGCGATCCGGCGGCTGCAGGACGTCGCCACCGGCGAGGGCAACGTGTTCGCCGAGCTCATGGCGGCGGCGCGGGTCTGCTCGCTGGGCCAGCTCACCGAGGCGTTCTTCGAGGTGGGCGGGCAGTACCGGCGCAACATGTGACCCGTGCGCGGAAAGGGGGGCCAGGGCCCTCCTCTCCGCGCACGAGTGTCGTTACGGGGCGGGCACGTGGCGCAGGTGCACGGCCAGCACCAGCGCGGTCCCGAGCAGCACCGTCACGTAGCCGACCAGCCCGAGCCAGCCGGCGAGGTCGAACGCGACCCCGCCGAGCAGGCCGCCGACGCTGGAGCCGGCGTAGTAGGCGAACAGGTACAGCGACGAGGCCTGGCTCGGGTCGCCGCCGGGCAGCAGCACCGAGCGGCGCCCGACCCAGCTGCTCGCCACCGAGTGCGCGCCGAAGAAGCCGATCGTCAGCAGCAGCACGCCGACGAGCACCAGAGGCAGGACGTCGGGCACGGTGATCCACGCCCCGGCCAGCGCCACCAGCACGGTGCCCCAGAGCACCTTGCGGCGGCCGAAGCGGTCGCCCAGGCGGCCCGCCGTCGTCGACGCGCCGGTGCCGGCGAGGTAGCCGAGGAACACCAGCCCGACCAGCGCGCCCGGCAGCAGGAAGGGGGCCGCGAGCAGGCGGAAGGACAGGAAGTTGTAGACCGTGACGAACGTGCCCATCAGCGCGAACGAGATCCCGAACAGGCAGCGCAGGCCGGGGTCGCGCAGGTGCACGCGCAGCGGGGCGCCGAGGTCGCGCAGCCGCACCGGGGCGGCCCGCACGCCGATCGAGGGCGGCAGCAGCGCCCGGAACGCCACCGTGCAGGCCAGCGACACGATCCCGACGGCCGCGAGCCCGGCCCGCCACCCGCCGAACTCCGCGACGGCCCCGGCGATCAGCCGACCGGACAGTCCGCCGATCGTGTTTCCCGCGATGAGCAGCCCGACCGCGCCGCCGAGCCAGCGCGGCGCGACCTCCCGCGTCACGTGCGTCATCAGCAGCGCCGGCAGGGCCGCGAGCGCGAGACCCTGCAGCGCCCGGATCCCGACGAGCACGCCGAAGGTCGGCGACAGCGGCGCGAGGAGGGCGAGCAGGGCCGACAGGGCGAGCGCCCACGTCATCACGCGCGCCCGGCCCCACGACTCCGCGACCGACGCCAGCGGGACGATCGCCAGGGCGAGCGTGCCGGTCGTCGCCGAGAGCACGAGGCTCGACGTCGACGAGGACACCCCGAACTCGCCCGCCAGCGTCGGCAGGAGCCCCTGCACCGCGTAGACCAGCACGAACGTGGCGATGCCGCCGAACCACAGCGCCGCGCCGAGGCGCCGGTACTCCGGCGTCCCGCGTTCGTGACCGGTGGTGGCGGCGAGGGTCGTTGTCATCGCTATCGACCCTACGTCGCCCGGGCCGCCTCAGCGCTGTGAGTCGCGACTCCGCCGCGCCGTGAACGCGTACTCGGCGAACTCCACCGTCCGCCGCAGGGTGAAGCCGAGGTGCTCGTAGAGCCGCAGCGCGGTGGCGTTGTCGGCGGCGGCGTGCAGGAACGGGACGTCCCCCCGCTCCCGGATCGCGGCGCCGACCGCCCGCACGAGCCGCGAGCCCAGCCCGCGCCCGCGCGCCTCGGGCGCGGTGCAGACCGCGCTGATCTCCGACCACCCGGCCGGGCGCATCCGCTCCCCCGCCATCGCGACGAGCGCGCCGCCGTCGCGGATCCCCAGGTAGGTGCCCATCTCGATCGTGCGCTCCAGGAACGGACCGGGACGGGTGCGCTCCACCAGGGCGAGCATCTCGGGGACGTCGTCCGGGCCGAGCACGACCGCCTCCGGGTCGGGCACCACCGCCATCCCCGACCCGTCGTACTGGACGCCGGGGATGAGCATGGTGCACTCCCAGCCCGCCGGGGCCGTCCGCGGATCACCCGCGGTGGTGACGGTCCCGAACCCCTCGGCGTCGCGCCACCCGTCGGCGTCGTCGGGGAACGCGGCCCAGATCGACATCTCCGGCGGGTAGCGCAGCGCCGAGCCGTGGCGCCGGGCGAACGGGGCGTGCGTGCCGGTCAGTGCGGAGTGCACCGGGGTGTCGAGCGGATGCATGGCCCGATCAGATCACGGGCGATCAGGCCGCCTGGGCGTGCGCCTTGCCGACGGCCGCCGCCCGCTCGAGGGCCTGCGCGTGCGAGGCCTCGGCCAGCGGGACGAGCTCGGCCATGGCCGGGGTGACCGGGGCCAGCGTCAGCTCGGCCTCGACGACGGTGAGGTCGGCGCCCCAGACGTCGGCGAGGATGCGCACCAGGTAGGGGGTGGCGTGGTCCCAGCCCTCGCGCGGGGTGCCGGCCCCGTAGCCCCCGCCGCGGGCGACGACCAGCGTGACCGGGCGCCCGGCCAGCGGCGACGCGCCCGGCGCGAAGCGCGGGTCGGTGATCAGCAGGTCGATCCACGCCTTGAGGTGGGCGGGGACGCCGAAGTTGTAGAGCGGGGTGGCGACGACGACCACGTCGGCGCGGAGCACCTCGTCGGCCAGCCCGGCGGCGACGGCGAGCGCCGCGCGCTGCTCGTCGGTGCGCTGGTCCTCGGGGGTGAACCCGGCGAAGGCGGCGACCGGCCAGACGTTCGGCAGCGGGTCGGCCACCAGGTCGCGACGGGTGACGGTGGCGTTCGGGTGCTGCTCGACGTAGGCGTTCTCCAGCGCGTCGGCGACCTCCCGGCTCACCGAACCGTCGACGCGGATGCTGCTGTCCAGGCGGAACAGGCTCAACGGACTCTCCTCAGAAGTGTGGTGCAGACGATGTTCTGTCTAGCAGACGATCGCTGCAACAGACAATATCGCGGCCCACTTCCTGCGTAGACTGCGACCGTGACCACACCGCCGCGCCTCGAGTCCGACCTGGGCTGGGCGCTGGGCACGGTCATGCGCAGCTACCTGCGCGCGGTCGACGAGGTCGTCGCCGAGGTCCCCGGCGGCCCGCGCGGCTACCAGGTCCTCGCCGCCGCCGGCCGCGGCGAGGCCGGCAGCCAGCTCGCGCTCGCCCAGCACCTGGGCGTCGACCGCACCGTGATGACCTACCTGCTCGACGACCTGGAGTCCGCCGGTCTCGTCGAGCGCCGCCCCGACCCGGCCGACCGCCGCGCCCGGCGCATCTGGATCACCGACGACGGCGGCGCCCGCCTCTGCGCGCTGGAGCGGGCGCTGCGCAGCGCCGAGGACGCCGTGCTGGCCCCGCTGGCCGACGAGGAGCGCACCGTGCTGCGCGAGCTGCTGGCCCGCATCGCGCTCGGGTCCGCCCCGGTCGACCCCTGCCAGGTGGCGGAGGAGCTGCGGGCGGAGGAGATCAGCGCACCCCGAGGTCGAGCTCCGCGACGATCCGCCGCTGCACCGACGCCACCGCCCGGAACGCCTCGCGCAGCGACGCCCGCGTCACGGCGCTGAGGTCGACCGGGCGCACCAGGTCGTCCGGTTCCTCCCCGGCCCGCAGCTGCTCGACCTGGTGCGCCAGCCGCAGGCCCAGCACCAGGTGGAACGCCTCCTCCAGCGTCGCCGCCGCGGCGGGCGACAGGGTGCCCGCGGCCGCCGCGGCGCGCAGCCGGGCCGGCGTCGACGCGCTCGTCACCCCGGCCGCCATGCCGGCCCAGCGCGCCAGGTCGACGACGGGCACGAGCCCGCCGCGCTTGAGGTCGAGCCGGCCGCGGTGGCGCCCCGAGTGCTCCACGACGAAGTCGCGCAGGAACCCCGTCGGCGGGCGGTGCGCGAGGGCGTAGCGGCCGAGCAGGCGCAGCAGGTCCGGGTGGCGGCGGGCGTCGCGGAAGACGTCCGGGACGGCCGGGCTCGCCCGCACGCCCCACACCGGCCGGGCGTCGACGACCAGGGAGACGAGGATGGGTGCCTTCTCCTGCGTCGGGTCGCGCAGCCAGCCGCGCGCCGCCGCGGCCCACGCCTCGTAGGAGCGGGCGAACAGCGGGTTGGTCGCGACCGCGCCGTTCGCGTCGGCCCGGAACCCCGCGGCGGCGAGCCCGGCGAGCACCCGCTCGGCGAGCGCGCGGGAGTGGGCCGCGGCGTCGGCGTCGCGCTCGGGGCCGACCCAGACCAGCGCGCTGTCGACGTCGGAGGACGGCACGGCCTCGCGCCGGGCGAGGCTGCCCAGCGCCAGCCAGGTCAGCGGGCGGGGCGGGGCGCCCAGGTCGGCCACCGCGAGGTCGACGAGCCGGCGGGTGACGGCGTCGACGACGACGGCGGTGATGCCCGCGACGTCCCCGGCGGCGACGCGCGCGTCGTGCAGCCCGATGATCGTGGGTGTCAGCTCCCGCGCCGCCGCGACGACGTCGGCCACCGACCCGGCCCGGGCGATCCGCGCGCGCAGCCCGAAGCTGCTCCGCGTGCTGGCCGCCACGACGTCGACGTCCTCCAGCACGCCGAGCACCTCCCCCGTCGGGGACAGGACCGGGACGTGCCGGACCCCGCGGTCGAGCATGTCGAGCAGCACCTCGCCGCCGAGCCGGTCGGCGGCGGCGGTCCACGCGGGGGCGGTCATCGCGTCCGACAGCGCGGAGCCGGTGTCGGTGCCGTCGGCGACCACGGCCCGCAGGTCGCGGTCGGTGAGGATGCCGACGCGCCCGTCGACCAGCGGGACGACCACGGCCGACGCGCCGCAGCCCGTCATCCGCTGCGCCGCCTCCCGGATCGTGGTCGAGGGCGGCGCGGTGCACAGCGGGGCGCGGATCAGCTCGCCGACGGGGCGCTGCGCCGGATCGGGCCCGTGATCGTCACCGAGCGGCGTGAGCAGCGAGCGGGCGACGTAGCGCAGCCCGCTCGGGCGCCCGAGCAGCGCGCGGACCGACTCCGCGGGCAGCCGCAGGCACGTGGTGGCGCCGCGGGCGACGGCGGAGAAGCCCAGCGGCAGGCCCGAGAGCATCGCGGCGTGCCCGAACAGCTCGCCCGGGCCCAGGAGGTCCAGCACGCGGCCGCCGTGCACGATCTCCACGGCCCCCGTCTGCACCACCCGGACGTACGCGGGCGGGCCGAGCCCCTCCGCCAGGATCGTGGTGCCCGACCGGTGCTCCTCGGGCTCCGCGACGGCCGCGAGCGCGGCGAGCTCGTCCTCGTCGAGGGCGTCGAAGGGCGGGTGGGCACCGAGGAACGCCCCGACCGTCACCGGCGGGCCCCGACCATGATCACCGGAAGTGGTCCCCTCGTGTCACCGGCGACACCCACCGACCACTCCTGGCGATCACCTGCCCGCGGTGGTGCGCCGGTGTGCGCAGAGCGGCTCTGCTCACCTCCACGCATCACCGGCGGGCCGACCAGTAGGCGTGGTGGGCGTCGTGCAGCAGCAGGAACGCGCCCTGCACCACGATCCCGGCACTCGCCCCGGCCGGTCCGGGCCGCCCGCGCCGCCACCGCCACAGCGCCGCCCCGCCCGCGACGTAGCCGGCGTCGAGCCCGACGTTGATCCACAGCACCCGGCGCAGCGTCCGGGACTCCGCCGCCAGCACGTCCGGCGCGTACGGGTCGGGCACCCGCGCCATCCGCCGCCGCTTCAGCCGCCCGGCGACCACGACGATCGCCAGGTCCACCGCGCCCCACCCCGCGTTCTGCCACCCGAACGCCGTGGCGAACGGCCCCCGCCGGGCCGCGGCGAGGCCCAGCCCGCCCACGACGCTCGCCGCACCCCACACGGTGGTGGACCGGGCCAGCGCGTCCTGGCGGGCCCAGGGATCAGGCACGGAGGAGATCCGCCGCCTTCTCCCCGACCATCATGCAGGTGATGTTGGGGTTGATCGCCGGGAGGAACGGCAGGATCGAGGCGTCGGCGACCCGCAGCCCCTCCACCCCCCGCACCCGCAGCTGCGGGTCCACGACCGCCATCGGGTCCGACGACGGGCCCATCTTCGCCGTGCACGCCGGGTGGTAGACGGTGTTGTGGGTCTTCGTGATGTAGTCCACGAGGTCGTCGTCGGTGACGGCGTCGGGCCCCGGCGTCAGCTCCCGGGTGATCCACTCCTTGAGCGCGGGCTGCTCCGCGATCCGCCGGGCGAGCTTCACGCCGTGCAGCATCACCGCCATGTCGTGGCCATCGGGGTCGGTGAAGTACCGCGGATCGACGCGCGCCCGGTCCCGGAAGTCGCGGCTGCGCAGCCGCACCGTGCCGCGCGAGCGGCCCCGCGTGACGTTCGGCGTCAGGCAGAAGCCGTTGTCGGTGGTCGGGTAGCCCCAGCGCACCGTGTTGAGGTCGAACGGCACCGAGCCGTAGTGCATCATCAGGTCCGGCCGGTCCAGGTCGGGCTGCGTGCGGGCGAACAGCCCGATCTCCCACCACTGCGTGGAACGGGTGACCATCGGCCGCGCGGCCTCCCACATGACCAGGCCCTCGACGTGGTCGTCGAGGTTGGCCCCGACGCCCGGCGCGTCGACGAGCACGTCGATCCCGAACTCCCGCAGGTGCTCCCCCGGCCCGATGCCCGACAGCATGAGCAGCTTCGGGGTGTCGACCGCGCCCGTCGACAGGACCACCTCCCGCCGGGCCGCCACCGTGCGGCGCCCCGGCCCGATGTCCTGCTGGTACTCCACCCCCGTCGCCCGGCGCCCGTCGAACAGCACCCGGGACGCCCACGCCCCGGTGATCACCGTCAGGTTGGACCGCGTGCCGAGGATCGGGTGCAGGTAGCTCACCGACGCCGACGCGCGCGTGCCGTCGGGGAAGGAGTTGATCTGGAAGAACCCCGCCCCGTCGGTGACGGTCGAGCCCTCGTTGAACCGCACCGTCGGCAGCCCGACGCCGGCCGCGGCCTCCAGCACCGCGACGCCGCACGGGTCGTCGGGCGGGATCTGCATGAGGTGGACGGGGCCGGAGCGCCCGTGTCCCTCCCACGGGCCGTCGTTGGTCTCCAGGCGCCGGATCAGCGGCCAGCACTCGTCGGCCGACCATCCGTCGCACCCGGACGCGGCCCACTCGTCGAGGTCCTCGCGCGGGGTCCAGAACGCGATGCACGAGTTGTGCGACGAGCACCCGCCCAGCACCTTCGCGCGCGCGTGGCGCAGGAAGGAGTTGCCGTGCTCCTGCGGCTCGACGAGGTAGTCCCAGTCGTAGCCGGAGTCGAGCAGCCCCATCCAGTCGGTGAGCCGCAGGATCGCCGGGTCGTCGACGTCGGACGGCCCCGCCTCCAGCAGCGCGACGGTGACGGCCGGGTCCTCGGACAGCCGCGCCGCGAGCGCGCAGCCCGACGACCCGCCGCCGACGACGACGTAGTCGTAGGTGTCCGTCACGGGGCCTCCTCCAGGTTCTTCGCCATGTGCTCGGGCAGCGTGCCGGTCTGGTGCCGGCCGCGGGCCAGGTACCAGGCCAGCCCGACCAGGATGACGGCCCCGATGAAGATCGGCGCGATGAAGCTGAGCACCCCGGCGCCGTAGACGTCCTCGCGCGGCCAGGCCAGGTTGATCGCCATCGCGGTGCCCCAGACCACGGCGACGATGTTCACCGGCAGCCCCCAGCGACCGAGGGAGAAGTAGCCGTCCTTGCCCGCGTTCGGGCCGGGCCACTCCCCCTTCAGCCGCTTGCGCAGCATCGGCACCGTGACCAGCAGGTACGCGATGTAGATCATGATGATCGCGACGCTGGTGACGGCCGTGAAGATCTGCGGGCTGCCGATGTTCACCACCAGGATGAGCACGGACGCCACGCCGATCAGGACCGCGGGCACCACCGGGGTCTTGCGCTTCGGGTCGATCTTCGCCAGGCGCGCCCCGGCGGGCAGCGCGTTGTCCCGGGCCATCGCGAACATCAGCCGGATCGCGGCGGTGTGCACGGCCAGCGCGCAGACGGTCACCGCGATGACGACGCTGATCAGCAGGGCGATGCCGAGCGGTCCGCCGAGCACGGTGAGCACGACGAACTGCAGGCCGCCGACCGAGCCGATCTCCGGGGCGGTCAGGTCGGGGGCGGCGAGGATCGCGAACAGCAGGATCAGGCCGCCGATGACGAACGAGGCGATCACGGCCCGGAGGATGGCGGTGGGCGCGGTGCGGCGCGGGTCGACGGTCTCCTCACCCAGCGAGCTGGCGGTGTCGAAGCCGTACATGACGTACGCGCTGGCCAGCGCGGCGACGAGGAACGCGCCGAAGTACCCGAGGTCGGTGCCCGCGCCGAGGCCCTGGGTGTCGAACAGCACCGTCGGCGGGTTCACGATGTTCACCGCGAGCAGCACGATGAGCAGGACGGCCGCGATCAGCTCGATGAACACCCCGGCGCTGTTGATCCGGGCCATGAGCTTGACGCCGAGCGCGTTGATCGTCGTCGTGAACGCCACCAGTACGGCGCCCCAGATCACGGCGGACACGGCGAAGTCGGTCTCACCGGTGCCGTCGCCGACGAGCTGGAAGCCGCTCCAGATCAACGGCAGGGTGCCCTGGTAGGCGAGCACGACGGCCGTCAGCGTCACCACCGAGGCGGTGAACATCATCCACCCGGCCAGCCACGCGGTGGTCGGGCCCGCGAGCCGCTTGGACCAGTTGTAGACCGACCCGGCCACCGGGTAGCGCCCGGCCAGCTCGGCGAAGCACAGCGCGACCATGATCTGCCCGGCGAACACCAGCGGCCAGCTCCACCAGTACGCCGGCCCGCCGAACGCGTAGCCGAAGTAGAACAGCTGGAACGTGCCGGTGAGGATCGAGATGTAGCTGATCCCGGCCGCGAAGCTGGCGAACTTGCCGATGCTGCGGTCGAGCGACTGGGAGTAGCCGAAGTCGGCCATCCCGTCGTCGGAGGGCGTGTTCTCCGTCGTGCTCATGATGATGATTCCTCTCCTCGGAACCACCGCATCGGCGCCGGCGCGGTGTTGTGCCAGATGTGCTTGTGCTCCTGGTACTCGGCCAGCCCGGTCGGTCCCAGCTCCCTCCCGTTGCCGGAGGACTTCATCCCGCCCCACTCCGCCGCGGGGACGTAGGGGTGGTAGTCGTTGATCCACACCGTGCCGTGGCGCAGCGCCCCGGCGACGCGGTGCGCGCGCGCCATGTCCTGGGTCCAGACCGCGCCCGCGAGGCCGTACTCGGTGTCGTTGCCGAGCGCGATCGCCTCCTCCTCGGTGCGGAACGTCTCGACGGTGAGGATCGGCCCGAACGTCTCCTCGCGGATCACGCGGGAGTCCCGGCTGACGTCGGCGAGCACGGTGGGCCGGTAGAAGAAGCCGTCCTGCAGCTCCGGTTCGTCGGGCCGCTTCCCGCCCGCGACGAGCCGCGCGCCGTCGGCGAGGGCGTCGGCGACGAACTTCTCGATCTTCTCGCGCTGCGCGGCGGAGACCAGCGGGCCGGACTCGGTGCCCTCGACCAGCCCGCCGCCGAGCCGGATCAGCTCCGCGCGCCGCCCGATCTCGGCCACCAGCTCGTCGTGCACCGACTCCTCGACGATCAGCCGCGCCCCCGCCGAGCACACCTGCCCGGCGTGCAGGAAGACCGCCGTCAGGGCCCAGTCGGCGGCGAGGTCGATCGGGGTGTCGGCGAAGACGATGTTGGGGTTCTTGCCGCCCAGCTCCACCGCGACCCGCTTCACGGTGGCGGCGCTCGCGCGGATGATCGCCTGCCCGGTCGTCAGGCCGCCGGTGAAGCTGACCATGTCGACGTCGCGGTGCTCGGTCAGCGGCGCGCCGACGTCGCGGCCGTCGCCCAGGACGATGTTGACGACGCCGGGCGGCACCCCGGCCTCCTCGCACAGCTGCACGAGGATCACGCTGGTCAGGGGCGTGACCTCGCTGGGCTTGACCACGCACGTGTTGCCCGCGGCGAGGGCGGGCGCGAGCTTCCAGGACAGCTGCAGCAGCGGGTAGTTCCAGGGCGTGATGAGCACGCAGACGCCCACCGGCTCGTGCACGACGCGGGAGAGCACGTTCGCCTGCCCCACGTCGACGACGCGGCCGGGGTCCTTGTCGGCGAGGTCGGCGTAGTAGCGGAATACCGCCGTGACGTCGTCGACGTCGATGCGGGACTCGACGATCGTCTTGCCGGTGTCGAGGGTCTCGGTGCGGGCGATGGACTCCTTGTCCCGCACGAGCAGGTCGGCGATCCGGCGCAGCAGCGCGCCCCGCTCGGGGGCCGGGGTCGTCCGCCACGGTCCGGTGTCGAACGCGGCGCGCGCGGCGGCGACCGCGCGCGCCACGTCGTCGGGGCCCGCCAGGTCGACCGTCTCGACCACGCTCCCGTCGAACGGGTTGATCACGTCGTCGGTACCGCCGGAGCCGGCGGACCACTTTCCGTCGATGAAGAGGCTGGGCACGCGTTGATCGTCCTCACCCGCGACGCCACGTCAAGCGCTCGGTTCGGATTGGTGCTTATAGTTTCGCCATGGGCAACACTGCTGCTCGGGATGGGGGCGTCCAGTCCGTCGATCGGGCCATCAGCGTGTTGGAGATCCTCGCGAGACGCGGTGAGGCGGGCGTCAGCGAGGTGGCCGCGGAGATCGACGTGCACAAGTCCACCGCGTTCCGCCTCCTCGGTGCGCTGGAGGGCCGCGGGCTCGTCGAGCAGGCCGAGGACCGGGGCAAGTACCGCCTCGGGTTCGGCCTGATCCCGCTCGCGGGTGCGGTCTCCGACCGCCTCGACGTCACCCGGCAGGGCCGCGCGGTCTGCTCCCGGCTGGCGTCGGAGATGGGCGAGACGATCAACCTCGCGGTGCTCCAGGAGCACTGGGCGGTCAACGTCGACCAGGCGCTCGGCCCGTCGACGGTGTCCACGCACAACTGGATCGGCCGCCTCACCCCGCTGCACTGCACGTCCAGCGGCAAGATCCTGCTCGCCCACCTGCCCGCCGAGCACCGGACCGCGCTGCTCACCGCGTCCGGCATGGAGCGGCTGACCCCCCGCACCGCCACCATCGACGCCCTGGAGAGCGAGCTCGCGAAGGTCCGTGCCTCCGGCTACGCCGTGGCGCTGGAGGAGTACGAGACCGGCCTCAACGCCGTCGCCGCCCCGGTGCACGACCGCAGCGGCAACGTCATCGCGGCCCTGAGCGTGAGCGGCCCGGCCTACCGCCTCGACGAGGACCGCCTGGCGACGCTGACGGCCCCCCTGGTCCGCGGAGCGGCCGAGATCAGCCGCCGCATGGGCTGGTACGCCGCGTGAGGTTCCGCTGAGCGCTGTTCGGCCCGCGCGCAGCAGCACTGGACGTCATCTCACGCGGCCAGCGCCCGCTCGATCTTCGCGACGATCTCGTCGGGCTCGCCGTAGACCTCGTACTTCGTGAAGCGGTACAGGCGCCAGCCGTGGTCGACCAGGTCCGTGCCACGTCCGATGTCACGCAGCACGCGCTCCGGCCTGACGTGCTCGGCCCCCTCGTACTCGATGCCGATGCGCCGCTCCGGGTAGGCGAGGTCGAGCCAGACGGCCCGGCGGCGACGCTCGTCCTGCACCACCCACTGGACCTCGGGCCTCGGTAGTCCGCGCAGCACCAGCAGGAGCCGCAGGCGCGTCTCCATCGGCGAGCCCGCCCGCGGATCGGCGAGGTCCACCACCCGGGGGAGGCGTCGTCTCCCCCGGGCCCGCGGGTAGCGCTCCGCCAGCCGCAGCACCTCCCGGGGGGCGAACCCTCCCACCCGGCTCAGCGCGTCGACCGCGGCGACGGCGTCGACGAGGTCCGGACGGGTGCGGGCGAGGTCGTACGCCGTGCGCCGGGGTGTCGTCACCGGGACCCCGGCCACCCGCACGACCTCGTTGCGGAGCAGCCGGTCGCGGCGGACGACCAGTCCGGTACACGGGTGGACGCCGCCACCGGGCACCGTGATCTCGACCGGGGCGTCGGCGGGGCCGCAGGACGCATCGAGCAGTTCCGCGGCGGAGTACCCCGCCAGCACGCCGCGGCCGCGGGCGAACAGGTACGCGCCGGTCGACCGCAGGGCCAGGTCGGGTGGTCCGTCGCCGACGGGTGCGTAGACGTCCGGGAAGAGCCGCACGAACCGCGGCCCCCGCAACCGACCCGGGGTGACGAGACCGGCCGAGACGGCAGCGGATCCCCGGAACACAGCGGGCCATCCCGGCACGGACACCCGGGGAGCATCGCGAACCACCCCCACGTCCCGTGGCGTTTCGCGACAACCCGCCGTGAGATGACGGTCAGCACTGTTCGATCACGGTCGGACGACGCTGACCGTCATCTCACGCGAGGCGGTCGCTGACCCAGCGGTGGAACTCGCCGATGTGGTGCTCGCTGGGCACCAGCACTCCCCCGGCCCGGTACGCGCGGCTCGCCATCCCGGGCTGGGTGCGCTCGCACGCGGCGAAGTCCTGCTGGTTGACGCGGTGGAACAGCTCCACGCTCGCGTCGATCTCGGTGACGCCCGGGGCGAAGAGCCAGTCGCACTCGACGACGGTGCGGTCGGCGGCGAGCGGCGTCATCCGGTGCACGATCACGTGGTCGGGCACCAGGTTGACGAACACCTGCGGCTTGATCGTGATCGCGTAGTAGCGGCGGTCCTGGTCGTCGGCGATGCCGGGGAGGCGCTCCGCCCCGGCCCGGCCGTCGACGGTGAACCCCTGCGCGTCGGGCGCGAACGCCGCGCCGTGGCCGACGAAGTACTGCGCGGCGAAGCCGTCGGCGAACTCCGGGAGCACCTCGGTCAGCTCCGGGTGGATCGTGGCGCAGTGGTAGCACTCCATGAAGTTCTCGACGATGAGCTTCCAGTTCGACGCCACGTCGTAGCGGATGCGGCGGCCGAGCACGAGCGAGCCGACGTCGTAGCGGTCGATCGAGTCGACGTCGCCCAGCCGCGTCACCACCTCGCCGATCACGTCGTCGGCGAACGACGGGGGGTCGGCCGCGAGGCAGATCCACACGTAGCCGAGCCACTCCCGCAGGTGGACGACGTGCAGGCCGTACTCGGCGCGGTCGACGTCGGGCATCGTGGTGAGGTTCGGGGCGGCGATCAGCTCGCCGGACAGCGAGTAGGTCCAGGCGTGGTACGGGCACTGCAGGTTGCGCCGCAGCTGCCCGGACTCCTCGGTGCACAGCGCCGCGCCGCGGTGGCGGCAGACGTTGAGGAACCCGCGGACCACCCCGTCGCGGCCGCGGACGAGCACCACCGACTCGCGGCCGACGGTGACGGTCCGGAACGCGCCGGGGCCGGTGAGGTCGGCAGCGAGCGCGACGCAGGTCCAGGTCTGCTCGAAGATCCGCTCCTGCTCCAGGGAGAACAGCGATGCGTCGGTGTAAGCAGAGCCGGGGAGCGTCGTGATCAGCGAGGGCTGGACGGCGGTCACGTGAGGCGCTCCGAGTCGAAGAGTCCGATCGGGTGGGCGGTGGTGCCGGTCGTCGCGAGGTCGGCGCAGATCTCCCCGATCACCGGCACGAACTTGAAGCCGTGCCCGGAGAACCCGCAGGCGACCGTGACGCGGTCGCGGCGGCGGATCACGAAGTGCTCGTCGGGCGTGGTCGTGTACATGCACGGCACGGCCTTCACCAGCGGCCCGACCAGGCTCGGGAGCGTGTCGGCGACGCGGGCGCGCATCTCGTCGACCTCGGCGTCGGTGACGACGCGGTCGAGCGCGTCGGGGTCGGCGTCGGTGCCGCGGCGGAAGAACGCGACCTTCACCCCGCCGCGCGGCCCGTCGATCGCGGGGAAGCCGTAGATCTGCGCTCCCCCGGCCTGTTCGGAGACGTACACCGGGTTGTCGACGAACGGCTCCACCCCGCCCGGGGGCGCGAACCAGTACTGCACCTGGCGCTCGACGCGCAGCGGCAGGCCGAGGTCGCGCAGCAGCGAGGGCGCCCACGCACCCGGGCTGACGACGACGTGCCCGGCGGTGAACGTGCCGTCCGAGGTGCGGACGGTGACGCCGTCGCCGGTCTCGACGACGTCGCGGACCTGCAGCCCGAACCGCAGGTCGGCGCCGTCGCGGGCGGCGAGGTCGAGGTGCGCGGCGACCGTCGCCTCCGGGCGGACGAAGCCGGCGCGCTCCTCGTACACGGCCACCTCGCCCGCGGCGGGGGTGATCGTCGGGAACCGCTCGCGCACGGCCCGCGCGTCGAGGACCTCGTGCGGCAGGTCCCACTCCTGCGCGGCGCGCAGGCTCCCGGCGAACGTCGTGCTCCGTTCCGGGCCGAGGTAGAGGCCGCCGGTCAGCGTGAGGAGGTCGACCGACGCGTCCTTCTCCGCCTCCTCCCACAGCTCGTAGGCGCGCAGCAGCAGCGGGACGTAGGCCGGATCCTCGAAGTAGGACTGGCGGATCACCCGCGAGCCGCCGTGGCTGGAGCCGCGGTCGTGCGCCGGGGTGAACTGCTCCAGCCCGAGCACCCGCACCCCCCGCGCGGCGAGGTGGCGGACGGTGGCCGAGCCCATCCCACCGAGGCCGACCACGATGACGTCGTACGGGGAGCTCATGACCGGATCCGCTTCATCTCGGGGTCGAACAGGGGCTCGGCGGCCACCACCGCCGCGAGGCGCTCGCCGAAGTACTCGATCTGCACCGGCGTGCCCGGCGACGCCGCCGCGGCGGGCAGCCAGGCGTAGGCGATGGAGGCGTCGATCGTGTAGCCGTAGGCCGCGCTGGTGACGTAGCCGGCGCACTCCCCGGCGTGGAAGACCGGCTCCCTGCCCATGACGACGTGCGCCGGGTCGTCGAGGAGCAGCGGGACGAGCCTGCGCTGCGGCACGACGTCGGCCCGCGGCTTCACCGCGAACGCCAGGCCGGCCTCGTACGGGTCGTGCTCGGTGGTCATGTCGGTGCCCGCGGAGCGGTAGCCCTTCTCCAGCCGCAGCGAGTTGAACGCGCTGCGCCCCGCCGCGATGACGCCGTGCTCCTGCCCGGCCGCCCACAGCAGGTCCCACAGCCGCAGCCCCAGCTCGGCGCCGCAGTACAGCTCCCAGCCCAGCTCGCCCACGTAGGACAGCCGCAGCGCGGTGACCGGCACCTCGCCGACGTGGATGCGCCGGGCGCGGAAGTAGCCGAAGCCGGTGTGCGAGACGTCGTCGGTGGTGAGGGAGGCCAGCACGTCGCGCGCCCTCGGACCCCACAGCCCGATGCAGCAGGTGCCGCCGGTGATGTCCCGGACCTGCACGTCGGGGCCCGCCGCGCGCGTGAGCACGTCGAGGTCGAGGTTCGAGTTGCAGCCGACCTGGAAGCGCTGCTCCCCCAGCCGGGCGACGGTGAGGTCGCTGCGGACGCCGCCGTTCCCGTCGAGCAGCAGCGTGTAGGTGACCGCACCCGGCTTCTTGCGCAGGTCGTTCGTCGTCAGGCCGTCGAGGAGGTCCAGCGCGCCGGGGCCGGAGACCTCCAGGCGCTTGAGCGGGGTCATGTCGTACATCGCGACGCGCTCGCGCGTCACCAGCGCCTCGGCGCCGGCGATCGGCGACCAGAACCGCGACGCCCACTCGCCGCGCCCGGGGACCCGCCCCACCTCGGGCAGGTCGGCGTTCGCGGCGAACCACAGCGGCCGCTCCCAGCCCGCGCCCTCGGTGAACACGGCGCCGAGCTCGACCTGGCGGGCGTGGAACGGGCTGACCCGCAGCGGCCGCGGCCGCACCGGGGGTTCGAGCGGGTGGATGACGTCGTAGACCTCGACGAAGCTCTGCATGCTGCGCGTCCGCACGTAGGAGGGGGCGAGCTGCGGCTCCTCGAAGCGGGCGAGGTCGGCCTCGTGCAGGTCGACGCCCGGTTCCCCCCCGACGATCCAGCGCGCGACGGCCCGCGCGACGCCGCACGAGTGCGTCACCCAGACGGCCTCGGCCACCCAGAAGCCCTGCACCGCGGGGTGCTCACCGATCAGCGGCATCCCGTCGGCGGTGAAGGAGAAGATGCCGTTGAAGCCGTGCTCGACCTCGGTGAGCGACGGCAGGAGCGCGCGGGCGTCGTCCCAGGAGGGGGCGAAGTCCTCGACGGTGAAGTGGAGCTTGCTGGGCATCGGGTGGGCGGGCGATGTCTCGGTCGGCAGGTCGCCCAGGTCGACGGGTATCGGGCGGTGGGCGTAGGAGCCGATGCCGATGCGGTCGGTGTGCTCGCGGAAGTAGAGGTCGCGGTCCTGGTGGCGCAGGATCACCGCGCTCGCCTCGGACGTCGCGCCGGCCAGCTCGGGCAGCGGCGTCGTGGTGGCGTACTGGTGCGCCATCGGCAGCAGCGGGATCGCCAGGTCGACGAGCGCACCCGTCTGCGGACCCCAGAAGCCGGTGCAGGACACGACGCGGTCGGCCGGGACGTCGCCCTTGTCGGTGCGGACGCCGGTGACGCGGCCGTGCTCGGTGAGGATCTCCAGCACCCGGTGCCCGCCGAGGACGCGCGCACCCCGGTCGGCGGCGCGGGCGAGCTGTGCGGCGACGGCGCCGGGCGCGTTCGCCAGGCCGTCGGTGGGGGTGTGGAAGCCGCCGAGCACGTTCCCCGCGGGCAGCAGCGGGTGCAGCGCGGCGCACTCGTCGGCGTCGACCAGGCGGGAGTCGATCCCCCAGCTCTGCGCGAGGCCGTGGCGGCGGCGCAGGTCGAGCAGGCGCTCCGGGGTGGTGGCGATCTCCAGGCCGCCGACCGGGGTGAACGCGCCTAGCTCCGTCATCTTCTCGACGGTGTAGCGCGCGAAGCCCGCCATCGTCCTCGACGGGTTGGTCTGGAACACCAGGCCGGGAGCGTGCGACGACGAGCCGCCGGGCAGCGGCAGCTCGCCGCGGTCGAGGACGGTGACGTCGGTCCAGCCCAGTGCGGTCAGCTCGTCGGCGACGGCGGCGCCCACGACACCGGCGCCGATGACGACGACGCGCGGGCTCACGAGGCGACGTCGAGCTGGGCGGCGGCGTCGGCCGCGACGAGGACGTAGACCTCGTCGGCGTCGATCACGACCTGGTGGGTGCGCACGGGGCGGCGCGCGAGCAGGCCGTCGGGCTCACCGGTGCGCAGGTCGAAGATCGCCGCGTGCAGCGGGCACTCGACCTCGCAGCCCTCCAGCCAGCCGTCGGCCAGCGAGGCGTCCTGGTGGGTGCAGGTGTCGTCGATGGCGTAGAGCTCGCCGTCGGTCGTGTGGAACACCGAGACGGGCGGGGTGAGGGGCAGGCGGCGGGCCGTGCCGGGCTGGAGGTCGGCGAGGGCGCAGACGTAGATCATGGGGGCTCCGGAAGCGCAGTACGGAACGGGGTGCACCTGGCGCAACAACGGTCGCTGGGCACCCGGCCCGCTGTCAAGGGGCCCGGGCGACCGGAAACGCGCTCGTCACGCGCTCCGGCCGTAGGCTCACCCGAGTGGCTGTGGATGACCTCGGGAACGACGTGGACGTACCGGACACCGTGGGACGGGTGGTGTCGATCGTCCCCTCGCTGACGGAGGCCGTGGCCGCGACCGCACCCGGCCTGCTCGTCGGCGTCACCGACTGGTGCACCCACCCCGGGGACCTCGACGCCGCCCGGATCCGGGGCACGAAGAACCCGGACGTCGACGCGATCGTCGCGCTGCGGCCCGACCTCGTCGTGGCCAACCAGGAGGAGAACCGCGTCCCCGACCTCGACGCGCTGCGCGCCGCGGGCGTGCCGGTGTACGTGACCGACATCCGCACCCTGGACGACGCCTTCGGCTCGCTCGCCCGCATGCTCGCCGCCTGCCGGCTGGACCGCCCCGCCTGGCTCGACGAGGCGGAGGGGGCGTGGGCGGCGGTGCCCGTCCCGGCGCGGCGGCGGCGCGCCGTGATCCCGATCTGGCGCAAGCCGTGGATGGCGGTCGGGTCCGACACGTTCACCGGAGCGCTGCTCGCCCGGCTCGGCGTCGACAACGTGCTGGCTGAGGACCCGGAGCGGTACCCGAGGTTCGACCCGGCCGCGCTCCCCCCGCACGACCTCGCGGTGCTCCCCGACGAGCCCTACCTGTTCACCGCCGACGACGGGCCGGAGGCGTTCCCGGACGTCCCGTCCGCGCTGGTCAGTGGCCGGCTGCTGACCTGGTACGGCCCGAGCCTGACCGAGGCCGCCCGGGTGCTGCCGGCGGCGTTGGCCGGGTAGCCGCCGCTCTACCCTGGCCCCGTGCTCGTCGTCCTCGACCTCCTCGGCGTCGCCGTGTTCGCCGCATCGGGTGCCCTGGCGGCGGTGCACGCGCGGCTGGACGTGTTCGGGGTCGTCGTCCTCGCCGCCGTCACGGCCCTCGGCGGAGGGATCGTCCGTGACGTCCTGCTCGGCATCACCCCGCCCTCGACGCTGCGCCAGTGGCCCTACCTCGTCGTGCCGGCCGTCGTCGCGCTGCTGGTGTCGCGCTGGCACCCGGCGGTGGCGCGGCTACGCCGCGGGGTGCAGCTCGCCGACGCACTCGGGCTCGCCCTGTTCGTCACCACCGGCACCGCGGTGGCGCTGGGCACCGGCGCCCCGGCGATCACCTCCGCGCTGGTCGGGGTGATCACCGGGATCGGCGGGGGCGTGCTGCGCGACGTGCTGCTCAACGAGGTCCCGACGGTCCTGTGCCGCGAGATCTACGCCCTCGCGGCCGCGGCCGGCGCGGTGGTCGTCGTCGCCGGTGACGCCGTCGGGCTCCCCCAGCTCCCGGTCACGCTCGCCGCGGCGGGGCTGGTGGCGGGGCTGCGGGTGCTCGCCCTGTGGCGGCGCTGGAACGTGCCGGCCCCCTAGCCCCCGCCCCCCGCGACGGCACCGGCACCGGCCGTCCGGCCGCGACACCGGGCGTCACCTAGTGTGGCGTCAGGTGGGGGAACACAGCGCACGAACGGGTGGCCGGGCACGACACGCAGGGGTGGCCGTCCTGGCCGTGCTGCTCGCGGGGTGCACGGCGAGCCCACCGCCGCCGCCCCTGACGCCGCAGGTCAGCGACCCCGCCTTCGCCGTGACGGTGCTCGACGGCGACCCCGCCGCCCTCGCCGCGGACACCAGCACGACCCTGTTCGCGTCGTCACCGCTCGCCGTCCTCGCCGCCGCCGACGACCCGGACGCGCAGGCGCGGGCGGGTGAACGGGCCACCCGCCTGGGCGTGCCGCTGCTGCTCACGCCGGACCCGTCGGCCGAGCTCGACCGGCTCGGCGCCTCGACCGTCCTGCCGGTCGGGGCGGGGGCCCAGGAGTGGGCCGCCGCGTCGGGGCGCACCGTCACCGCGGACGACCCCGAGGTCACCGCGCCGGCGGACCGCGACGTCCTGGTCCTCACCGACGACCCCGCCTCCCCCGCCGCGGCGACCGCACGGGCGTCGGGTGCGCGCGTGGAGACCGTCACCGACCCCGACCCCCGCGTCGCGCCGCCGCCCGGCCTGGACCCGCGCCCGGCGCACGTCGTCGCGCTGGGGGGCGGGTTCGGGCCCGCGGAGCGGCTCTCGGCCCGGCTCGACGTCGCCGCCACCGGGACGACCCTGCCGGGCGGCGGGCAGGTGCTTTTCCCGGGCCGCCGGATGGTCGCGCTCTACGGCCACCCCGGCGTCCCCGCGCTCGGGGTGCTCGGCGAGCAGGGGATCCCCGAGTCGATCGCGCGGGCGCAGGCGCTCGCGGCGGAGTACGACCCGGTCTCCGACGAGCCGGTCGTGCCCGCGTTCGAGCTGATCAGCACCGTCGCCGACGCCGGACCTGGGCCCGACGGCGACTTCAGCTCCGAGGCCGACGTCGAGTTCCTGCGGCCGTGGGTCGACGCGGCGCGCGAGGCGGGCGTGTACGTCGTGCTCGACCTCCAGCCCGGCCGCGCCGACTTCCTCACCCAGGCGCAGCGCTACGCCGACCTGCTCGCGCAGCCGCACGTCGGGCTGGCGCTGGACCCGGAGTGGCGCCTGGGCCCCGACCAGCGCCCGTCGCAGCAGATCGGGACCGTCGACGTCGGGGAGATCAACGCCGTGGCCACCTGGCTCGCCGACCTGACCCGCGACGGCGCCCTGCCGCAGAAGCTGCTGCTGGTGCACCAGTTCCGGCTCTCGATGATCCAGGGCCGGGAGCGGCTCGACACCTCGCGCGACGAGCTCGCGGTGCTCCTGCACGCCGACGGCTTCGGCGTGCCCGAGGAGAAGCTCGGCACCTGGGCCGCCCTGCACGACGGCGAGCCGGCCGGCGTCGTCTGGGGCTGGAAGAACTTCTACGACGAGGACGCGCCGATGTTCACTCCGGAGCAGACGCTGCGGGTCGGGCCGGTTCCGCCGGTGTTCGTGTCGTTCCAGTAGGCCGCGCCGCCCCGGTGGCGAGCAGCCCGACCAGCAGCGCGCCGAGGACGACGAACAGGGCCCGCAGGATCCCGGCGTCCTGCGCGAGCAGCCCGATCAGCGGCGGCCCCGCGAGGAACGCCGTGTACCCCACCGAGCTGACGACGGACACGCGCGCCGCGGCCCTCGCCGGGTCGTCGGCGGCCGCGCTCATCCCGACCGGGAAGCCCAGCGACGCCCCGAGGCCCCAGAGCAGCGCCCCGGCCAGCGCCACCGGCACGGACCCGCCGACGAGCACCAGCAGCAGCCCGACCAGCGCGAGCCCGGCCGCCGCCCGCAGCACCGCGACCCGCCCGAAGCGCTCCAGGGCCGATCCGCCGAACGTGCGCCCGACCGTCATCGCCGTGACGAACATGCCGAACGCGATCGCGCCGACGGTCTCGCTGGACCCGTAGCCCTCGACGAGCGCGTAGGCGATCCAGTCGTTGGCCGACCCCTCGGTGAACGCGAAACCGAGGACCAGCACGCCGATGAGCAGCGTCCGCGGCTCGCGCCAGGCCGCGAGGACCCCGGTGCCGCCCTCGGCCCGCGTCGGGGCCGGGACGGACGGCAGGAACCCGCGCACGGCCACCGTCATGACGATCGGGATGAGCACGACGACGCCGAGGACCTGCGCGGCCAGCGGCACGCCGGTGGCGGCGGTGGCCGCACCGATCCCGGCACCGGTGACGGTGCCGACGCTGAACGCGGCGTGCAACCGCGGCATGAGCGTGCGGCCGCGGCGCTGCTCGACCTCCGCGCCCGCGACGTTCATCGCGACGTCCCACACGCCCGTGCCGAGACCGGTGACGACGAGGCCGACCGCGGCGGGGAGCACCGCACCGGTGAGCAGCCCGGTTGCCAGCAGCGCGAGGCCGACGGTCTCGGTGAGCGCCGCGACCAGCACCGACCGGGCCGGACCCAGCCGCGCGACCAGCGGCCCGGCCAGCGGCAGCCCGGCCACCGATCCGACCGAGAGGCACAGCAGCATCAGCGCGAGCTGCGCCGTCGTGAGGCCCAGCCCGTCCGCGATCGCCGGGGTGCGGCTGATGAACGAGGCGAACGCCAGCCCGTTCACCGCGAACGCCACCACCACCGCGTTGCGCGCCCGGCGCAGTTCGGTCGTCACCACGAGCTCCCGTCGAATCGATTCGATGCGCGATCGAGGGTACGCCACGGATAGGGTCGGGCGTGAGCTGGTTGCTGCTGCACCTCGTCGCCACCGCCGTGCTCGCGGGCGTCGGCTGGGTGGTGCAGGTGGTCGTCTACCCGGCGTTCGCGCTCGTCGGCGCGGCGGAGTGGCCCGCGTACCACCGGCAGCACCTGCGGCGGATCGGGTGGGTCGTCGGGCCGCCGTGGGTGGTGCAGGGGGTGTCGGTCGGCGCGCTGCTGCTCGCGTCGCCGTGGGAGCACGCCGCGCTCGGCGCGCTGGCGGCGGCCGGGGTCGGCCTCACGGTCCTCGGCGCCGTCCCCGCCCACGACCGGCTCGACGCCGACCGCGACCTGCGCCGGCTCCTGCGCGCCAACCTGCTGCGCACGCTGGCCTGGACCGTCGCGACCGTGGTGGCGGCGGCGCAGCTGGCGGCCCGGCTACCGTTCCCCCCGTGAGCGCCCGCCCGACCCTGGCCACCGTGGCCGCGCGCGCCGGGGTCTCGCCGTCGACGGCGTCGCTCGCGTTCTCCGGCAGCCCGCGCGTCGCCGCGCCCACCCGCGAGCGCGTGCTGACGGCCGCGGCCGAGCTCGGCTACGCGGGCCCGGACCCCATCGCGGCGTCCCTGCGCCGCGGCCGCAGCGGCGTCGTCGGGGCGTTCGTCGGCGAGCGGCTGCTCTACGCGTTCCGCGACCCGGTGGCCGTCCAGCTGCTCGACGGGATCACCGAGGTCCTCGGCGCCCACGACGTCGGGCTGCTGCTGCTCGCCGGCGACACCGGCCGCCCGTCGACGGCCCAGATCGCCCGGATCCCGCTCGACGCCGCGATCTTCGCGACCTGCGGCCTCGAGGACGACCCGGCCCTCGACCTGCTGCGCACCCGCGGTGTCCCGATCGTCGTCGTCGAGGGGCCGGACGTCGACGGGGTGGTGCTCGTCGACATCGACGACCGCTCCGGCACCGCCGGCCTCGCCCGGCACCTGCACGGTCTCGGGCACCGCCGCGTCGAGGTCGTCGCGATGCCGCTGCGGCTCGACGGACGCCGCGGCCCCGTCGACGGCGCCCGGCGGGCCCGCGCCCACTACCGCGACGTGCGGCACCGCCTGGAGGGCGTCGAGGACGTGTTCGGGGCGGTGCCGGTGTGGGAGACGGCCAGCAACGCCGTCGACGAGGGGGTGCACGCCGGGCGGGTCCTGCTCGACGTCCCCGCCGCCCGCCGCCCGACCGCGGTGATCGCGCAGAGCGACGTCCTCGCCGCCGGGGTGCTGCAGGCGGCCGCGGAGCTGGGACTGGACGTGCCGGGCGAGGTCAGCGTGGCCGGGTTCGACGGCGCCGACCTGCCCTGGCTCGGCCCCACCCGCCTCACGACGGTCGTCCAGCCGACCGACGAGAAGGGCCGGCGGGCGGCGCAGGCGGCGATGGACCTGGTCGACGGACTGCACCCGGAGGACAGCCTCCTCCCGGTGGCCCTCCGCATCGGCACGACGACCGGCCCCCCACCCCCCTGACCACGCCCCCCCGCCCCCGCCCCGTCACCCCACCCCCGCGAGTTTGCCGCCCCCACCCGGCGAGTTCGCGGTTCGCGCCCGGTGAGTTTGCCGAGGATGCCCGGCGAGTTCGCCGTTGGTGTCCGCCGGATGTGCCGACGGGTGCCTTGCCGGGTCTCGGCAGCGCCTCCGGTAGGCCGCCGGGTGCCGGGTCCTGCCGAGTCACCGGGTGGCAGCCGCAATTCGCCAGGCCGGGACGGCCGACTCGCCGAGCACGAGCGGCAGACTCGCCGAGCGACAGCCGCAAACTCGCCGGGCGACAGCCGCAAACTCGCCGGGTGGGGGCGGCAAACTCGCCGGGTGGGGTCAGGGGGTGGGAGCTTCGGCTGCTCCCGCCGTCTGCGTCGCGTGCGGGACCGGGCAGCCGCGGGGGAAGGTGCCCAGGGCCGACACGTCGTAGCCGTCGGGGTAGCTGCGGACGTTGGGCAGCTGGCGGGCGAACTTCGGCTCCACCCGCGGCCGCATCCGCCGCACGACCGCGCTCCGGGCCCGCACCGCCGCCCGGGCCGCCCGCTGCTCCCACTCCGGGATGCGCGGGTAGCGGAAGGCGGCGCGCAGGGCGTCGTCCATCAGCCCGTAGGAGAACCGGGTGACCAGCCGGGCCGGGGCGAGGTGGTTGGGCGGGAAGGTCGTGAACAGCTGCAGCGTGGCGTCGGCGACGGCGCGGGCGCCCGGGTCATAGCCGAAGTGCGCGCGCTCGTAGTCGTCCATGTAGGCCGCGAACTCCCGGTGCGTCTCCGGGATGTCCTTCATCCCCATGAGCGTGCCGAGCTCGCGGTAGTTGTGCGCGGCCGCGATCCGCTCGTGCTCCGACAGCCGGCGCCACCCCATGTCGTCGATCCACCGGATCGGCACGACGACGAACGTGGCGAGGACGTAGAGGAAGTCGGCGTTGGAGATGTCGTACGCGCCGTGCATCTGGTTCATCCGCCGGATCGCCGCGCGGCCCTGCGGGCTGTGGTGCCCGTGCTCGAGGACCGCGTCGAGGATCAGGGCGGTGTCGTCGTAGCGCTTCTGCACGCGCTCGGTGAACTCCCCGGTCTCCGCGAGGAGCCGCCCGATGCTCGGCACGGCGTACGTGCGGAACAGCGCGAACGACAGCGCCTGGTTGTAGTCCCAGGGGAACTCGCGGGTGGCGCTGATCCCGTAGATCTCCACCGCGTCGGCGACGGGGTCGAGCTCCTCGATGCGACGCAGCCAGTGGTGACGGTCCATGTGCGCAGGTTAGGACGATCTCCGTGGAACGGTCAACGTTGACCGTCCGAGAGGTCCATGATGGCCCCGTGACCATCGACCCGAGCGTCCCGCCCAGCGGCCCCGGCTGCCTCGACTGCGACGCCGCGGGCGGCTGGTGGGTGCACCTGCGCCGCTGTGCGCAGTGCGGCCACGTCGGCTGCTGCGACTCCTCCCCCGCCCAGCACGCCACGGCGCACTGGACCGCCACCGGCCATCCGGTGGTCCGCAGCTACGAGCCGGGAGAGGACTGGTTCTGGGACTACGCGACGGGCACCGCGGCCGACGGCCCGGAGCTCGCGCCCCCGCTGCACCACCCGACCGACCAGCCCGCACCGGGCCCGGCCGGACGGGTGCCCGCCGACTGGCGCTCGCACGTCCACTGATCCAGGCAGGCCAGGAACGTCGCCGCCCGCGGGCCCGGGTCGGAGCGCCAGGCCGCGTGCAGCGCCACCACCGGCTCCGGCTCGACCAGCGGCACCGCGCACAGGCCGCGGGCGACGACCTCGACCGCCCGCTCCCGTGACGCGAACCCGACCAGCGGGCGACCGGCCAGCACGATCCCGGTCGCGGCGGTGTCGTCGACCTCCACCGCCACCGGCAACCGGACGCCCGCCCGCGCCGCCGCCCCCGTGACGGCGTCGTGCAGCGCCGGGCTCACCGCGCGCGCGAACAGCGCGCAGTCGTGCCCGGCGAGCTCGGCCACGGCCACCGCGGGCCGCCCGGCGAGCGCGTGCCCCGGCGCGACGACCGCCACCACCGGCACGTCGTCGAGCACCCGGGAGCGCAGGGCCGCGTCGGCGGGCGGGCCGAACGCGAGCGCCACGTCGATCTCGCCCGCGGCGACGGCCGCGAGCTGCGCGGCGCTGCGCCGCTCCGACAGCCGCGCCGTGAGCCGGGGGTGCTCGACGGCCAGCCGCGCCAGCACCCCGGGCAGGATCCGCACCCCGGCCGGGTGGTTGAACCCGACCGCGACGTCCCCCGCCCGCCCGGACGCCACCTCCCGGGCCGCCCGCACCGCGGCCTCGGCCCGCTCCAGCACGCGCTGGGCCTCGTCGCGGAACGCCGCGCCCGCGTCGGTCAGCCGCACGCGGTGCGGACCCCGGTCGACCAGCCGCACCCCCACCCGGCGCTCGAGGCGCTGCAGGTGCTGGGTCAGCGACGGCTGCGCGAGGTGCAGCCGCGCCGCGGCCCGCCCGAAGTGCAGCTCGTCGGCGAGGACGAGGAACGACTCGAGATGGCGGAGCTCCACCCGCCGGACGCTACGTCGGCGATCCGACCTCCCGGTGGCGCGGACGTGAACGGGGCCCGGTCCCGTCCGTCACCGGACGCGGAGGGTCGACCCGGGCCGGACGACGTGGACCGGGCCGGTGAAGTGGGCCGACGCGGCGGCGCGACGGGCGGTGGCGGTGGGGTCGGAGCCGTCGGGCAGGTGGGTGAGCGCGAGGGCCCGCGCCCCGGCCGCCGTGGCCGCGCGGGCGGCGTCGGCGGCGCAGAGGTGGCCGTGCGGGCCGGGGTCGGGGGCGTCGAGGGTGGCCTCGGCGAGCAGCAGGTCGACGTCGCGGGCCAGCGGCAGCAGGCCGTCGCAGACGCCGGTGTCACCGGTGTAGGCGAGCGCCCCGCCCGGTCCCTCGACGCGGACCCCGACGGCGGCGACGGCGTGCGCCACCGGGTGCGTCGAGAGGGCGAGGGACCCGACCCGCACCGGCCCGTGGCCGCGGACGTCGAAGGCGTGCCGGAAGGGGCGGTCCAGCCGCGGGAACGTCGGCACCGGGAACAGCGACTCCCAGGTGCCGAACACCTCGCCCGCGCCCGCGCCCGCGGGCACGAGCAGCAGCGGCGCCGGCGCCCGCTCGGTGACCAGCTGCTTGGCCAGCACGATCAGGTCGTGGACGTGGTCGAGGTGCAGGTGGCTGACGACGACCGCGTCCAGCCGCACGTCGAGGGCGGACAGCGCGGTGGCGACGCCCGGGCCGCAGTCGAGCAGCACCGTCGTACCGGCGTCGCCGACGAGGTAGCCGGAGCTGGGCCGGCCGTGCCGGGGGACGCCCGCCTGGGCGCCGAGGACGGTGAGGTGCACGGGTGGAGCGTCGCCGCGGCGCGGGCCGCCGGGCAACGGCCGATCCCCGATCGCGCGATCGGGTCCGGCTATCGACGCAGGTCAGACGGGGGCCGGGGCGTCCAGCGGGAGCGACATGACGTGCCCGAGGAACCACTCCTGGCGGGCCGCCGACGCTCCCGCGGCCGTCGCCGGGCGCGGGCGCCCGCTCCAGCCGCAGGCGCAGCGGGCCACGTACCGCGTGAAGGTGCCGCCGGCGCAGCGGGCGACGTCGGTCCACTCGTCGCTGAGCGACCCGTCGCGGTAGCGGCCGGCGACGTAGCCGTCGTGCTCGTCACCGTTGGTCATCACGGACACCATCCTGCCTACGGATCGTGACGGCTGTGTGAAACGCCGGTGAGACGACCTGGTCGGGTGACCCCGTTCCCGGCCCGGCGGCCGCGACGGGGAGGATCGGCCGGTGACCCCCGACGACTTCGCCGGATCCGTCGCCGCCGCCGCGCAGCGGCTCACCGGCGTCGCCCGCACCACGCCGCTGCAGCGCAGCGCCCGGCTCTCCGACGCCACCGGCGCGCACGTGTGGCTCAAGCGGGAGGACCTGCAGGTCGGACGCTCCTACAAGCTCCGCGGCGCCTACAACCTGCTCGCCGGGCTCGACGGCGACGAGCGCGCGGCCGGCGCGGTGTGCGCCAGCGCGGGCAACCACGGCCAGGGCGTCGCGTACGCCTGCGCGCGGCTGGGCATCCGCGGCCGCGTCCACGTCCCGAGCACGACGCCGCGCCAGAAGCGGGAGCGCATCGCGGCGCTGGGCGGGTCGGCCGTGGAGCTCGTCGTCGGCGGCGACACCTACGACGAGGCCGCGCTCGCCGCCGCCGAGCACGCCGCCCGCACCGGGGCCACCGTCGTCCCCGCCTTCGACGACCTGCGCACGATCGCCGGGCAGGGCACCGTCGCGGTGGAGGTCCTCGACCAGCTCGCACACGCCCCGGACGTCGTCGTGGTGCCGGTGGGCGGGGGCGGGCTGCTGGCCGGCGTCGGCACCTGGCTCGCCGCGCGGCACCCCGGCGTGCGGGTGGTCGGGGTGGAGCCCGCCGGGGCGGCGAGCATGACCGCGGCGCTCGCGTCCGGGGGGCCGGAGGCGCTCGTCGAGCTCGACACGTTCGTCGACGGCGCGGCGGTGCGGCGCGTCGGCGACGTCAGCTTCCCGCTGGTGCGCGACTGCGGGGCCGAGCTGGTCACCGTCGACGAGGGGCGGGTGTGCACCGAGATGCTCGACCTCTACCAGGTCGACGGCATCATCGCCGAGCCCGCGGGGGCGCTCGCCTGCGCCGCGCTCGACGCGCTCGACCTGCCCGCCGGCGCCACGGTCGTCAGCCTGCTCTCCGGCGGCAACAACGACGTGAGCCGCTACGCCGAGGTCGTCGAGCGGTCGCTGGTGCACCGCGGGCTCAAGCACTACTTCCTCGTGGAGTTCCCGCAGGAGCCGGGCGCGCTGCGGCGGTTCCTCGACGAGGTGCTCGGTCCCGACGACGACATCGTGCTGTTCGAGTACGTCAAGCGCGACAACCGCGAGACCGGCGCGGCGCTGTGCGGCATCGAGCTGGCGTCCCGCGAGGGGTACGAGCCGCTGTGGAAGCGGATGGAGGCCAGCCCGCTGAGGATCCAGCTGGTGGCGCCGGGTACGGCGGCGTACCGCTTCCTCGTCTGAACCGATCGGGCTCCCCCGCGCGAATGCGGGGTGGACCGGCGGCCGTCGGGGCGGAGGGGACATCCACGCGGCGGCCGCCGGTGCGCAACCCCCGAGGGGCACCCGGGAGGGTGCGCACACCCGAGGGTAGGACGGGCCGCTCCCCGCCACCCGCCGAACGGCACGGCGGCCCGGAGAAATGGTCCGGCCGGCCGCGGACGTACCCCCACCCGCCGAGGTGGCGGCGCTCAGTCCGTGGCGGCCCGCTTGCTGCTGGTGCGGACGTTGCGCACGATGTCGCGGCCGAACGTCACGTCGAGCCGCTCGGCCACCGCGAGCTCCAGCACCGCGAGCATCGCCTCGCCGGAGACCCTGCGCAGGTTGCCGATCACCTCGTAGAGGCGCGGCCACTGGTCGTCGGGGCGGCCGTCGGCGTCGAAGGGCTGCCAGACCTCGCCGAGGAACAGGTCGACGTAGATCTTCGCGATGCCGTCGGCGTGGTGGCGCAGCTGCTCGACGACGTCGAGGGAGCGGGTCATCGGGATACCCATCTCCGTCATCGCCTGCGCCGCCGCCATCAGCCGGGGGCTGGTCTCCTCGTACTGGGCCGTCCCCGACTGGTCCGGGCCGATCTCGGTGAGCAGGCCCATCTTCTGCGCCCGCTTGACCAGGTTCGGGTCGGTCTCGTCGAAGCGCTCGACCAGCTCGACGAGCGAGACGATCTGCCGGTCCTCCACCGCGAACAGGCTGCGGACCGTGCGGATGAAGCGGACGACCTGCTCGGTCGACCCGCCGGTGGTGTCGAGCAGCTTCTTGATGACGTCGAGCTTGACGCCCTCGCCCTGCAGCTCCTTGATCAGGTCCAGGCGTGCCTCGTGCCCCGGCCCGTAGTAGCCGGTGCGGGCGCGGACCTCCGGCGGGGGCAGCAGGCCGCGGGCCTGGTAGGCGCGGATGTTGCGGACGGTGACGCCGCTGACGCGGGCCAGCTCGTCGATGGTCCGCAATTCGACATCGCCGTCTTCCTCTAGCATGTGACACACCTTATCAGTCGACTGCTGTTGCTATGTGACATCAATTCGTGCTGAACTGATGTCATGTTCAAGGCGCTGGTCGCACTCACCACCCCTCTGCTGCCCGAGGACTACCTGTCGCTGGTCGACCCCCTGTGGTCGACCACCGAGCTGCGCGGCCGGGTCGTCGGCGTCCGTCGCGAGACCGACCGCGCCACCACCCTGACCATCCGTCCCGGCCGCGCGTGGACCGGGCACCGCGCCGGCCAGTACGTGCGCATCGGCGTCGACGTCGCGGGGGTGCGGCACTGGCGCACGTACTCGCTGTCGGGCCCCGAGGGCGAGGCCGACCTCACGATCACCGTGCAGGCGCTGCCCGACGGGCTGGTCTCGCGGCACCTCGTCGACGCCACCCCGGTGGGGTCGATCGTGCGGCTGGAGCAGGCGGCCGGCGATTTCGTCCTCCCCTCCCCCGTCCCGGCGAAGCTGCTGATGGTCACGGCCGGCAGCGGCATCACGCCCGTCATGAGCATGCTGCGCACGCTCGGCGCCCATCCCGACGTGGTAGTCCTGCACAGCGCGCCGACCGCGGCCGACGTCATCTTCGCCGACGAGCTGGCCGCGCGTCCCGGCACCGTCGTCCGGCACACCACCGAGCACGGCCGCCTCGACCTCGCCGAGCTCGACGCCCTGTGCCCCGACTGGCGCGACCGCGAGGCCTTCGTCTGCGGCCCCGCCGGCCTGCTCGACGCCGCCGAGGAGCACTGGGGGGAGGCCAGGGCGCGCCTGCACCTGGAGCGGTTCACCCCGCCCGTCCGCTCGACCGGCGGCGCGGGCGGCACCGTGACCTTCGGCGACCGCGACGTCGAGGTCGACGGCGGCGCCAGCCTGCTGGAAGCGGGCGAGGAGGCCGGGGTGCTCCTGCCCAGCGGCTGCCGGATGGGCATCTGCTTCAGCTGCATCCTCCCGCTGCGCGACGGCCAGGTGCGCGACCTGCGCACCGGCGAGATCCACGGCGAGCCCGGCGACATGGTCCAGACCTGCATCACCGGGGCGACCGGCACCGCCCGCCTCGACCTCCGACCCGCTGAGGAGAACCGATGACCAGCACGTTCGACGTCCCCACCGGCACCCCCACCCCGCCCGTCCGCACGGTCGCGTCGCGCCCGTCCCCGGTCGCGGCCGGCCTGACTGAGGCGCAGGTCGAGGAGCTCGGCCGGCGCCTGGACGCGATCCGCGACCGCGTCGTCGCCGACCGCGGACAGCGCGACGCCGACTACATCCACTCCGTCATCCGGACGCAGCGCTACCTCGAGGTCGGCGGCCGCGCACTGCTGTTCGCCGGGATCCTGCCGCCCGCGTGGGTCGCCGGCACGGCGATGCTCTCGGCGTCGAAGATCATCGAGAACATGGAGCTGGGCCACAACATCATGCACGGCCAGTGGGACTGGATGCGGGACCCGAAGATCCACTCCAGCACGTGGGACTGGGACAACACCAGCCCGGCCGAGGCGTGGAAGTACACCCACAACTACGAGCACCACACCTACACCAACGTCGTCGGCCGCGACCGCGACGTGGGCTACGGGATCCTGCGCATGTCCGACGAGCAGCAGTGGCGGCCCTACTACCTGTTCAACCCGCTGTGGAACGCGCTGCTCGCCACGTTCTTCCAGTGGGGCGTGGCGCTGCACGACCTGGAGGCGGAGAAGATCGCCGCGGGCGAGAAGAGCCTGCGGTCGGTGTGGCCGCAGCTCAAGGCGATCGGGCGCAAGGTGCGCCGCCAGTTCACGAAGGACTACCTCGTCTTCCCGGCCCTCGCGGGCCCGTTCTTCCTGCCGGTGCTGACCGGGAACGCCACGGCGAACCTGGTGCGCAACCTCTGGTCGCACGCCGTCATCTTCTGCGGGCACTTCCCCGACGGCGCGGTGCAGTTCTCCGAGGAGCAGCTCGACGGCGAGACGCGCGGCCAGTGGTACCTGCGCCAGATGCTCGGCTCGGCCAACCTCGAGGGCGGGCCGCTGTTCCACCTGATGACGGGCAACCTGAGCTTCCAGATCGAGCACCACCTGTTCCCGGACCTGCCCAGCAACCGGTACGCCGAGATCGCCCCGGAGATCCGGGCGATCTGCGCGGAGTACGGGCTGGAGTACACCTCCGGCCCCCTGTGGAGGCAGTACGCCCAGGTCCTGCGCACGATCAACCGACTCGCCCTGCCCCCGAGGAAGGGCACCGCCCCCGAGCCGACGGCCCTGACCCCCGAGCCCGCCCCTCCCCTGGCCGCCTGACACCCGCGCCGCCCCGCGCCCCGCCCCCGCCCCGCCCCGGTTGCAGTGGGGTGGCTCCACTCCGATCCGGTTGGAGTGGAGCCACCCCACTGCGACACGTCCGGGGCGACGGTCGGCTCCCCGCCGCGGATCGGGGCGGGGTGACGGGGGTCGCGGGCGGTGGGCGGGCCGCGGGGCGGATCGGCCGGGATACTGGGAGCCATGTCCGACACCGCGCCCCCCGCCCCCACCTCCACCGACGTGCTGGTGGTGGGCGCCGGACCGGCCGGGTCGGCGGCCGCGGCGTGGGCCGCGCGGCACGGGCGCGACGTCGTCCTCGCCGACGCCGCCACGTTCCCGCGCGACAAGGCCTGCGGCGACGGCCTCACCCCCCGCGCCATCGCCGAGCTGGAGAAGCTCGGCCTCGGCGACTGGGTCCGGGCCCACGGCACCAACCGCGGCCTGCGCGCCACCGGGTTCGGGCAGGTGCTGGAGCTGCCGTGGCCCGGCGGGTCGCTGCCCGACCACGGCGGCGCCGTCCCCCGCCTGGAGCTCGACGCCCGCATCCGCGACGTCGCGCTCAAGGACGGGGCCGTGCCCGTCGAGGGGGCGAAGGCCGTCGACGTGACGCGCGAGGGCGACCGCGTCACCGGCGTCGTGTTCGACGACGGCGCCACGATCCGCTGCGAGCGGCTCGTCGTCGCCGACGGCGCGCGCTCCACCCTGGGCCGCGTGCTGGGCCGCGAGTGGCACAAGGACACCGCCTACGGCGTCGCCGCCCGCGGGTACGTGCGGTCCGGCCGCAGCGACGACCCGTGGATCTCCTCGCACCTGGAGCTGCGCGGCGAGCAGGACGAGGTACTGGCCGGGTACGGCTGGGTGTTCCCGCTGTCGGACGGCGAGGTCAACATCGGCGTCGGCACGCTCGCCACCGCGAAGCGCCCCGCACAGATCCGGCTGCGCAGCCTCATCGAGCACTACACCGACGCCCGCCGCGAGGACTGGCAGCTCGACGGCCCGGTCCGCGCCCCGATGTCGGCGCTGCTGCCGATGGGCGGCGCCGTGTCGAACGTCGCCGGGCGCAACTGGGCCCTGATCGGCGACGCCGCGGGCTGCGTCAACCCGCTCAACGGCGAGGGCATCGACTACGGCCTGGAGACCGGCCGCCTCGTCGCCGAGCTGATCGCGCAGGACCGCGACCTGTCCGTCGCCTGGCCCGCCACCCTGCGCACCCACTACGGCCAGGCCTTCTCCATCGCGCGGCGCCTGGCGGGGCTGCTCACGCTGCCGCGGCTGCTGCCGCTGGCCGGCCCGGTCGGGATGCGGTCGCGCGCGCTGATGACGGTGGCGCTGCGCGTGATGGGCAACCTGGTCACCGACGCCGACCGCGACCTCACCGCTCGCGCCTGGCGCGCCGCCGGGAAGCTGAGCCTGCGGCTCGACGAGCGGCCGCCGTTCCCCGCGGCGGATCTGCGCACCGCCCGGGTGTAACTCCGGCGGCCCCGCGGGCCTCCTCCTGGTGAGACCTCCCCCGATCACCCGGAGACCACGATGACCGCTTCCCTCCCGCGCCCCGCCCGCGTCGCCGCCGCGGTCGGTGCCGCCGCGCTGCTCGTCCTGCTCGGCACCGCCTGTCAGCGCCCCGTCGACGCCCCGTCCGGTTCGGCCGCCCCCGCCGCCTCCGCCCAGGAGGCGGGCGACGACGCCACCCCGCTCGACGCCTGCGCCCTCCTCCCGGCCGACCAGGTCGAGGACCTGATCGGCCCGAACGACGGCGGCGTCGCGACGAGCGCACCCGGCAGCAACGGCGGCGGCTGCGTCTGGACGAACGAGGAGAACTACTACTCGGTGTCCATCGACTGCGGCCAGACCGGGACCGCGGTCGACGGCGAGCTGCCGCCGTGGGAGCCGGCACTGGGCCCGGAGGTGCCGCTGCCGGACGGCATGCGCGAGTTCGGCTCGAACAGCGGCAGCGTCCAGTTCGTGGCCGACACCCGCGACTGCCTCACCCAGGTGGTGCGCAGCGCGAGCGGCGGCGACCTCGACGCCGCCGTCGTGCTGGCCCGGCAGATCCGCGACGAGCTCTAGCGGGCGGCGCCCGCCGGTCGGTCACCGACCGGCGGGCGCCTGCCCCAGCCGGGCCTTGATGTCGGTCTTGAGCACCTTGCCCACGGTCGACCGCGGCAGGTCCGGCCAGACCTCCACCTGCTTGGGCGCCTTGACGCTGCCGATCCGCGCCTTGACGAACGCGATGAGCTCGGCCTCCGGCGGCGGCTGCGCACCGGGCTGCAGCTGGACGACCGCGACGACCCGCTCGCCCCACTTCTCGTCGGGCAGGCCGACGACACCGCAGTCGCGCACGGCCTCGTGCGCCATCAGCGCCTGCTCGACCTCCGCCGAGTAGACGTTGAAGCCGCCGGTGATGATCATGTCCTTGGCGCGGTCGACGACGAAGAGGAAGCCGTCGTCGTCGAGGTAGCCGATGTCGCCGGTGTGGTGCCACCCGTGCTCCGACGCCTCGGCCGTCGCCTCGGCGTTGCGGTAGTACCCGGCCATCACCAGCGAGCTGCGGACCACGATCTCGCCGCGCTCGCCGTCGGGCAGCAGCGTGCCGTCCGACGCCATGATCCCGACGGTGACCAGCGGGCCCGGCCGTCCCGCGGACGACAGCCGGTGGCGCGCCACGGATCCGTCGGCCAGGAAGTGGTCGCGCGGCGCCATCATCGACACGAACATCGGCGCCTCGGACTGGCCGAACAGCTGCGCCATCACCGGCCCGATCTCGGTGAGCGCCTGCTCGAGCCGGGCGGGCGACATCGGCGCCGCCCCGTACCAGAAGCACTGCAGCGAGCCGAGGTCCGTCGTGGGCAGGTCCTCGTGCGCGAGCAGCATGTAGATCACCGTCGGCGGGAGGAACGTGTGCGTGACGCCGTGCCGCTCGACGAGGGCGAGGAACCCCCCGACGTCGGGTGCGGGCATGACGACGATCTGCCCGCCGAGCGAGAGGACCGGGAAGCAGAGCACCCCGGCCGCGTGCGTCAGCGGGGCCATGGCGAGGTAGACCGGACGCCCCTCGAAGGGGTAGCCCATGAGCGCCAGCGCCGTCATCGTCTCGATGTTGCGGTCGGTGAGCTGCACGCCCTTGGGCCGCCCCGTCGTGCCGCCGGTGCCGACGATCATGACGGTGTCGCCGGCGGCGTCGGCGGAGAAGTCCGTGCCGTCGGCCAGCCAGTCGTCGAGCTCGTCGAGGCACACCACGGTGGCGACCTGCGGCAGGTCCATCTCCGCCACCATCGGCGCGTAGGCGCGGGAGTGGAACAGGGCGACGCAGTCGAACAGGTCGAGGAGCTCGGCGTTCTCGGCCGCCCCGTTCCGCGGGTTGATCGGGCACCACACCGCGCCGCGGCGGGCGATGCCGAACACCGTGGCGAACGCGACCGGGTCGTTGCCGGACAGGATCCCGACCTTGTCCCCGGCCGCGACGCCCGAGCGCGCGAGCGCCCGGGCGACGGCGTGGCTGTGGTCGACGACGTCGCCGTAGGTGAGCGTCGTGGACCCCATGACCAGGCAGGGGGCGTCCGGGCCGAGCGACGCCCCCTTGTCCAGGTAGCCGGTGAGGCTCACATCCCCATACCGCCGTCGACGGGCAGACCCGCCCCGTTGACGAACCGGGAGGCGTCGGAGGCCAGGAAGACCACCGCGTCGGCCATGTCGGCGACCTCGCCGAGGCGGCCCGACGGCGTCAGCTCCACGACGGCGCCGACGGCGGCGTCGGGGCTCTCGAACAGCCCGAGCCCGCTGGTCTCCACCGCGAGCTTGACGCCCATGTCGGTGGCGACCAGGCCCGGGTAGATGCAGTTGACGCGCACGCCGTAGCCGAGCTTGCCGGACTCCATCGCGGCGACGCGCGTGAGCCGGTCGACCGCGGACTTGGTGGCGGAGTAGCCGGCGATCGCGGGGAACGCGATGGTGGCCGCGACCGAGGAGATGTTGATGATCGAGCCGCCGTTGCCCGCCGCACCGCCGGGGCGCATGGCGCGCAGACCGTGCTTGAGGCCGAGCATCGTGCCGAGCACGTTGACCTCGAGCATCGTGCGGATGTCGTCCGGCTCGGTGTCGACGATGAGCTGGGTGACCTCGACGCCGGCATTGTTGACGACGATGTCGAGCCCGCCGAGCTCCGCGACGGTGTGCGCGACCGCGGCCTCCCAGTCGCCGTCGCTGGTGACGTCGAGCGGGACGAACCCGCCGCCCTCGAGACCCGCCGCGGTCTGCTCGCCGACGTCCTTGAGCACGTCCGCGATCATCACGCGGGCCCCCGCCGCCGTGAGCGCCTGCGCCATGCCGGCCCCGAGCCCGCGGGCGCCGCCGGTGACCAGCGCGCGCCTCCCCGTCAGATCGAACGTGGTCATCCGTGGTCCTCTCGTCATCGCCGGTGATGCGGAGCACAACGTAGGACCGCCTTTGGACGAGTGTCAAGACTTCTCTGGACAGGTGTCCAGAGGAGTAGAGTCACGCCGTCATGCCCACCGCAGAGCGCGTCGCCGGACGCCAGGTCGACAAGTTCGAGGAGCGCCGCCGCGAGCTCGCGGACGCGGCGCTCGTCACCCTGTCCGAGCTCGGTTACGCCCGCACCAGCCTCCGCGAGATCGCCCAGAACTCCGCGTTCAGCCACGGCGTCCTGCACTACTACTTCCGCGACAAGGTCGACCTCATCACCTACTGCGTCCGGCAGTACAAGGCGGCCTGCGTCCTGCGCTACGACCAGATCGTGGCCACGGCCGACACCCCCGACGCGCTCGCCGCGGGCTTCGCCGACGGGCTGGTCGCCACGCTCGTCGAGGACGCCCGGATGCACCGGCTCTGGTACGACCTGCGCTCCCAGGCGCTGTTCGAGGAGTCCTTCCGCGCCGACGTCCTCGACATCGACGCCACGCTGGAGCGGATGGTCTGGCGCATCGTCAGCCGCTACGGCGAGCTGCGCGGGGAGCCGGTGCCCACGCCGTCGGCGATGACCTACGCCCTGTTCGACGGCCTGTTCCAGCAGGCACTGCTGCGGCACTTCGCGGGCTCCCCCACCGCCGGCCCCGACCTGCACGACCGCGTGCTCGACCTCCTCGGGCGCCTGCTGCCGTGACCGACCGGGCCGCCGTACTCGCCGCGGAGCGGGAGGCCACCGTCGAGCGGGCCGCGGCGCTGGCGCGGCAGGTCGCGGACCTCGCGGAGCAGCAGGCGCACACCACCCACGACGACGAGCACGATCCCGAGGGCGTGACGATCGGGTTCGAGCGCGCGCAGCTGCAGGGCCTGCTCGCCGGGGCGGGCGAGGAGATCGAGGCGCTCGACCGCGCCGGCGCCCGCCTGGCCGCGGGCACCTACGGCCGGTGCGTGCGCTGCGGCGGCGAGATCGCCCCCGAACGTCTCGACGCGCTGCCGGCCGCGGAGACCTGCATCGCCTGCGCCACGACGCGGCGTCGCTGACTATTCACTCGAACGGCGCACATCGTTGCGCCGAACGGCCGCGTTGATCCGTCGAGTCGTGACCGTCGGACGCCGCCGGCGGTCGCACGACCGTCGAGGAGGACGGCCAGTGTCGAACGGGAAGCATCGTCTCGGGGGGCTGGGGCGCCGCGCGCGCCTCGCGATCGTGGGAGGTGCCGCGGTCGCGCTGACGATCGCGTCGCTGACCGTCCCGGCCGTGGGCCGCGAGGCGTCCGCCGAGCCGAAGGGCGAGGGCGACTGGGTCTCGGCGTGGTCGGCCGCGCCGCAGGGCCCCTCCACCCTCGGGGACTTCGGGGCGGAGCTGCTCAGCGGGAGCCAGCAGGTCACGGCCGTGCAGGACGTCGTGCCGCCGCCGACCACGTTCTCCGACGAGACGATCCGCCAGGTGCTCTACCTGCACCACGGCGGCAGCGCGGTGCGGGTGCAGCTGTCCAACGAGTTCGGCGACCGCGACGCGACGTTCCCCGCGATCACGGTCGGCATCCGGGACGGCGACGCCGGGGCGGCCGTGGAGCCGGGCACGCAGCGCGACGTGACGTTCGGCGGAGAGCCCTCGGTGACCATCCCGCAGGGCGGCACCGTGCTCAGCGACCCGGTCGACCTCGCCACCGAGGCGTTCGACCACCTCGTGCTCAGCATGTTCGTGCCCGCGGGCAACGGGGCCGCCACCGTGCACGGCAGCCACATGCAGACCTTCTTCACCGCCCCCGGCGACGCGACCGCCGCGGAGGGCGACGGCGGGTTCGCCGAGCGCGGAGTCGTGCTGAACAACTACACCTCGACGCTCACCACCGCCTCCTACTACGCGACGGTCGTGCAGGTCGAGGGCCAGCCCGGCGACCGGACCCTCGTCGCGTTCGGCGACTCGATCACCGACGGCTTCCTGTCCACCGGCAACACCGACAGCCGCTACCCCGACGTGCTCGCCCGCCGGCTCAAGGCCGACCCCGACACGGCGCACCTGTCGGTGATCGGCCAGGCGATCAGCGGCGGCCGCGTCACCGGCGACGGGATCGGCCCGTCGGGCCTCTCGCGCATCGACGAGCAGATCCTCGCCCAGCCCAACCTGGGCGGCGTGATCTTCCTGCAGGGCATCAACGACCTCGGCACCGCGGCCCTGCAGGGCCTGCCCGCCACCGCGGACGACCTCATCGCGGCCTACCGCGAGATCGCCGACCGGGTGCACGCCGCCGGCGTGCCGATCTACATCGGCACCCTCACCCCCGCCGGCAACGTGCTGCGGCCGACGCCCTACGGCGTCTACTCGATCCCGTCGCAGGTGGCCGAGCGCAACGCGACCAACGAGTGGCTGCGCACCGAGGGCCGAGAGGTCTTCGACGGCGTCATCGACTTCGACGCCGTGATCCGCGACCCGCTGGTGCCCGACTGGATCGCGCTGCAGTACGACGCGCTGGACAACCTGCACCCCAACGACAACGGGTACCGGGCGATGGCCGAGTCCATCCCGCAGGAGTTCCTGGACGAGATCGCCGCGCGCTGACCGTAGATTGCCCGCATGGCGCGGACGATCAGGTTCCACGAGACCGGCGGGCCCGAGGTGCTCCGCATCGAGGACCTGCCGGTCCGCGCGCCCGGTCCGGGCGAGGTCCGGATCCGGGTCGACGCGGTCGGGCTGAACCGGGCGGAGGTCAACTTCCGCCGCGGGACCTACCTGGAGCAGCCGGTGCTGCCCGCCGGGCTCGGGTCCGAGGCGGCGGGTGAGGTGCTGGAGACCGGCCCGGACGTGCCGCGCTGGCGGCCGGGCGACCCGGTCTGCGTGATCCCGGCGTTCTCCCAGAACGACTACCCGGTCTACGCCGAGGAGGCCGTGGTCCCGGCCGCGGCGCTGCTGGCCCGCCCGCCCGGGATGGACGCCGTCACGGGCGCGGCGGTCTGGATGCCGTTCGTGACCGTGTACGGGATGACCCAGGAGATCGTGCGGGTCCGGCCGGGCGACCACGTCGTCGTCACCGCGGCGGCCAACAGCATCGGGCTCGCGGCGGTGCAGGTGCTGCGCCACCTCGGCGCGGTCCCGGTCGCCACGGTCGGCACCGACGCGGGCCGGGACGTGCTGCTCGACGCCGGGGCCGCCGCCGTCCTCGTCGACGACGGCTCCGACCTGGCCCCGGCCCTGCGCGCGGCCACCGGCGGGGCGGGCGCCGACCTCGTCCTCGACGCCGTCGGCGGGCCGCGGGTCGCCGAGCTCGTCCGGGCGTGCGCGCGCGGGGGCGCGGTGATCGTCCACGGCGGGCTCTCCGGCGAGCCCACTCCCCTGCCCGGCGGCCGCTACGCCCCGGTCTGGATGCGCCGCTACACCGTCTTCGAGATCACCGGCGACCCCGCCGCCCTGCGCCGCGCGGAGCACTTCGTGCGGGCCGGGCTGGCCTCGGGCGCGCTGGTGCCGTCGGTCGACCGGGTCTTCGACCTCGACGACGTCGCGGCCGCGCACGCCTACGTCGACTCGCCCGACCGGGCGCCGGGCAAGCCGGTGCTGCGGACTACTTCCCGGAGATGATGCCGCCGGAGCCGCCGTCCTTCTTGTCCCTCTTCTCGGCGCGCTTCTCCTTGATGGACTTGCCGGACTTCTTGCTCGCGGACTGACGGGGCGACTTGTCGGACACGGGAACTCCCTGGTCGCGCGCGGGGCGCAGTGGGGTGGGACCGCCGGGAACCGGTCCGGGCGCACATCCTTCGCTGCTGCCGGACCCGGTGTGCGGGACGGGAGGAGCCCCGGGCGGCCGGAGACCCGACGCTACGCGCGACCGGGACCGGGGTCCAGGTACTCGGGCTGCAGGATCCCCATCCGCAGGGCGTTGCGGTAGCGGCCGTCGGCGAAGAACTCCTCGCGCAGCTCGCCCTCGGTCACGAACCCGACCTTCCGGTAGACGTGGATGGCCGCGGCGTTCTCGACGTCGACGACGAGGTACACCTTGTGCAGGTTGAGCACCGCGAACGCGTAGTCCAGCGCCGCCCGGGTCGCCTCGCGCGCGTACCCGCGACCCTGGTGGGCGGGGTGCACGATGATCTGGAACTCGGCGCCGCGGTGGATGTAGTCGATCTCCACCAGCTCGACGATCCCGGCCCGCTCCCCGTCGGCCTCGATGACGAAGCGGCGCTCGCGGTTGTCGTGGACGTGCCGGTCGTAGATGTCGCGGAGCTCCACCAGCGCCTCGTAGGGCTCGGTGAACCAGTAGGACATGATCCGGGAGTCGTTGTTGAGCGCGTGCACGAACCCGAGGTCGTCGCGCTCGAGGGCCCGGAGCCGGATCGTCATGGCGCCATCCTCCCCGCTACCCGCCGACGACCTCCAGGCCGTCCGCCACGGCGCCCCGGCGGCCGAGGACCTCGCCCACCCGGGCGCGGGTCGCCGCGTCGGCCGGCACGACCCGCACGGCGTCGGCGCCGAGGTCGATGTGCAGCGGGACGGCCTCGGCCCGGGTCACGGCGAACCCGCCGTCGGCGCCGCGGGTGAAGGTGAACCGGGCGATCACCGAGTCCTCCGTGGCGAACCCGCGGGTGGAGTGCTGGGCGACGTGGTTGCCCAGCCCGTACGCCGCCCACTCCCCGTCGACGCGCTCGAACGGCTGCACGACGTGCGCGTGGTGGCCGAGCACGAGGTCGACGTCGGGCGAGACCAGCAGCGCGCGCACCGCCTCCACCTGCACCGGCGACGGGTCCGGGTCGTACTCGCTGCAGCAGTGCACGCTCGCGACCACCACCTCCGCCCCGGCCGCCCGCGCCCGCGCCGCGGCCCGCAGCGTCGCCGAGACGTCCGGGGCGTCGAACGTGTCGACGGCCCACTCGCGGCCGGCGGGCGGTGCCACCCCGTTGAGCGAGAACGTCACCGCGACGTGCCCCACCCGCACCCCGCCCGCGTCGACGACCGTCGGGGGCTCGTCGGCGCTGCGACGGGTGCCGGTGTGCGCCACCCCGGCGGCGTCGAGCGCGTCGAGCGTGCGGACCAGTCCGTCGAACCCGTCGTCGAGGGAGTGGTTCGACGCCGTCGAGCACACGTCGTAGCCGGCCCCGGCCAGCGCGTCGACGATCTGGGGCTGCACCGCGAAGCTCGGGTAGCCGCGGAACGGCCCGTCGGGCCCGGCGACCGGCGTCTCCAGGTGGCAGATCGCCAGGTCGGCGGCCTGCAGCAGCGGGGCGACGGGGGCCAGCACCCCCGAGAAGTCGTACCCGCCCCCGCCGGCCGCACCGGCGGTGAGCGACCCGCCCTGGTGGATCAGCACGTCGCCGGTGGCGACCAGCGTGAACTCCTGCGGCGCCGCAGCCGCGACCGGCGGAGCGGGAGGGGCGGGCGGCGCGGGCGGCGCGGCGCAGGCCGCGAGCAGCGCGCAGCCCAGCAGCCCGGCGCGCAGGCGCCCGCTCACCGGTCCGACGGCGGCGGCAGCACGCCCGGGGCCGGGCGCAGGCCGTCCACCAGCAGCGCGAGGTAGCGGCGCACGTCGGCGGGGTCGGCGTCGTGGTCGCGCACGGTGGCGAGCGCCATCACCACGACGGCGGCGAGGTCGCGGGCCAGCAGCTCGGGCCGCACCAGCCCGGCGTCGGCGGCGCGGCGCAGCGGCCGCTCCATGGAGCGCAGGTACCCGTCGACGAGGTCGACGTCGATCGCGCCCACCTCACGGGCCAGCCGCAGCACCGTGCGGTGCGCCGCGAACGACTCGACCGACGCCTCGAGCATGCCGACGAGGTCGCGCCACGGGTCGTCGGTGACGACCTCGGTCGCCGGGGAGATCTCCGTGGTCAGGACGTGCTCGACGACGGCGCGCACGAGCTGGTCGCGGTTGCGGAAGCGCCGGTAGAGGGTGGCGGCGCCGACCCCGGCGCGGCGCGCGACCTCGTCGAGCGCCACACCCGGGCCGACCTCCTCGAACGCGACGCCCGCGGCCGCGACGATGCGCTCGTGGTTGCGCGCGGCGTCCACGCGCATCGCCCGGCCCGCCGTCATGGGCGGACTATCTCACCCGATGACCCGCAGCGCCCCGGACGGACAGAGCGAGACGGCCTCGCGGGCGGCGGCCTCGTCGGCCCCCTCCGGCTCCTCGACGAGCACGAGGACGATCCCGTCGTCGTCCTGGTCGAACACGGCCTCGGCGTTCATGACGCACAGGCCCGCGCCGATGCACACGTCCCGGTCGGCGGCGATCTTCACGGCGTCCTCCTCATCGGGGCTCTCCTCACCAGGTGACGGGCAGCGAGTGCAGCCCGTAGACGAAGTGGAACGCGCGGAACGCGACGTCCTCGATCGGCACCGCGACCGCGAGGTCGGGGAACCGGCGCAGCAGCGCGGGGAACGCGATCCGCATCTCCATCCGCGCCAGCGGCGCGCCCAGGCAGTGGTGCACGCCGTGGCCGAACGCGAGGTGGCCCATCGCGCCGCGGGACACCTCGAGCACGTCGGGGTCCTCGACGTGGGCCGGGTCGCGGTTCGCGGCGGGCAGGGCGCACAGGACCAGCTCCCCCGCCGGGATCGTCCGGCCCGCGAGCTGGACCTCGGTCGTCGTCGTCCGCGCGACGCCGGTGTGCACGATCGAGAGCCAGCGCATGAGCTCCTCGACCGCGGCGTCGACGACGGAGGGGTCGTCGCGGACCTGCGCGAGCTGGTCGGGGTGGCGCAGCAGCGCGAGCGTGCCCAGCCCCAGCATGTTCGACGTCGTCTCGTGCCCGGCGACGAGCAGCAGCGACGCGATGCCGGCGAGCTCGTCGTCGCTCATCTCCTCGCCGTGCTCGCGCACCAGCATCCCGAGCACGTCCTCGCCCGGGTCGGCCTTGGCCCCCGCGACCAGCCGGTCCATGTACGCGCGGCTCTCCCGCTGCAGCGCGATCCGCTCGTCCATCGGGATGGAGAGGTCGAGCTGGCGGCCGGTCCGGTGCTGGAACTCGGCGCGGTCGGCGTAGGGCACGCCGAGCAGCTCGCAGATCACCAGCGACGGGATCGGCAGCGCGAAGGACGGCACGAGGTCGGCCGGGCTGCCGGCCGCCTCCATCGCGTCGAGGTGCTCGTCGACGATCTCGACGATCCGCGGCTCCAGCCGCTTCATCCGGCGCACCGTGAACTCCGGGGTGAGGAACCGCCGCAGCCGCGTGTGGTCGGGCGGGTCGGCGGCGAGCATCTGCCCGGCCATCGCCCGGCGCTTCTCCTGCTCGGAGCGGGTGTCTCCCGGCATGCGCAGGGCGAGGCCACCGGCGTTGCTGAAGCGGGTGGCGTCGCCGAGCACCTCGCGCACGTCGTCGTGGCGCGCGATCAGCCACGCGGGCACGCCGAACATCGACTCGACGCGCCGGATCCCGTCCCCCTCGCGGACCTCCGTCAGCTCGGCGGCGGGATCGAAGCGGTCGCGCCGCATGTGCAGCGGCGGAACGGGTGGTGCCTGGGTCATCCGATCGTCCTCTCCCCGACGTGCTCGACCCACCCGACGCTACCACCGAAGTGAGAGTGCACTCTCAGTTAGGACGAACCGGGCGATCTACGTGAACAGCGCCGCCCGGAGCACGCGCACCTGCTCCGCCCGGAACGCCCGCGCCACCGGACGGTCCGCGAACAGCGCGTCGAACCCGTGGAACGCGCCGGGGACGACGTGCCGCTCGCACGGCACCCCCGCCGCCTCCAGCCGGTCCGCGTACGCGAGGTCCTCGTCGTGGAACAGGTCGAGCGTCCCCACGCCGATCCAGGCGGGCGGCAGCCCGGCCAGGTCGGAGCGGCGGGCCGGGGCCGCGTACGGCGGCACGTCGGCCGAGCCGGGCTCCCGTCCGAGGTAGGACGTCCAGCCGTAGCGGTTGCTGCGCGGGGTCCACACGCGCACGCCGCGCGTGTCGACGTCGGTGCGCAGCACGGTGCGGTCGTCGAGCATCGGGTAGACGAGCAGCTGGAACGCCGGCCGGACCGCCGCGCGGTCGTGGGCGCACTGCGCGAGCGCCGCCGTGAGCCCGCCGCCCGCGCTGGCCCCGCCGATCGCGATCCGCTCCGGGTCGACGCCCGGCTGGTCCGCCAGCCACCGCAGCGCGGCGTGGGCGTCCTCCACCGCCGCGGGCGCCGGGTGCTCCGGGGCCAGGCGGTAGCGGATCGCGGCGACGGTGATCCCGAGCTCGCAGGCGAACGCGACGCTGCCGGCCTCGTCCTGCTCGGGCGACCCGACGAGGTACCCGCCGCCGTGGCTCCACAGCAGCGCGGGCGCGGTTCCCCGCAGCGAGCGGGGCCGGTGGAGCCGCAGCGACACCCCGGGCGCGGTGACGTCGGAGATCTCGACGTCGTCCGGGGCGGGCGGCGTGCGCACAGGAAGCCGCCGGGCGAGCGCGACGGTGCGGGGGCCGAAGGACAGGGGCGGGATGAACCGCCCGAGCCTCAGGTCGTGGTGGAAGGTGGGCACGGCTCCTCCTCGGGTGGTCCGGCGATCATGCCGCACCACCCGAGGGGGGCGGATCAGAGCAGCTCGAGGATGGTGGCGTTGGCCTGGCCGCCGCCCTCGCACATGGTCTGCAGGCCGTAGCGGATGCCGTTGTCGCGCATGTGGTGCACGAGCGTGGTCATCAGCCGGGCACCGGAGCCGCCGAGCGGGTGGCCCAGCGCGATCGCGCCGCCGTTGGGGTTGAGGGCCTTGGCGTCGGCGCCGATGTCGGCGAGCCAGGCCAGCGGCACGGGGGCGAACGCCTCGTTCACCTCGAACGCGCCGATCTCGTCGATCGACAGGCCGGACTTCGCCAGCGCCTTCTGCGTCGCCGGGATCGGCGCGGTCAGCATGATCACCGGGTCGGCGCCGGCGAGGACGGCGGTGTGCACGCGCGCGATCGGCGTCAGGCCCAGCTCGCGGGCCTTCTCGCTGGTCGTCATGAGCAGGGCCGCGGAGCCGTCGGAGATCTGCGAGCTGTTGCCCGCGGTGATCGTGCCGCCCTCCGGCCTGAACACGGTCTTGAGCCCGGCCAGGCCCTCGACGGTGCCGCCGCGGCGGATGCCCTCGTCCTTCGCGACGCCGGCGACCGGCGCGATCTGGCCGTCGAAGCGGCCCTCGTCCTGCGCCGCCGCGGCCTTCTCGTGGCTGGCGATCGAGTACTCGTCGAGCTGGGTCCGGGACAGGCCCCAGCGCTCGGCGATCATCTCGGCCCCGACGCCCTGGTTGGGCCGCGCACCGTCGTAGCGGGCGGCGAAGTCGGCGCCGTACGGGTCGGCCCCGTTCAGCGAGGACCCCATCGGCACCCGGCTCATCGACTCGACGCCGCCGGCGACGACCACGTCGTACTGGCCCGCGACCAGCCCGGCCGCGGCGAAGTGCACCGACTGCTGGCTCGACCCGCACTGGCGGTCGACGGTGACACCGGTGACCGTCTCGGGCCAGCCCGCCGCGAGCACGGCGGTGCGCGCGATGTCGAAGGTCTGCTCGCCGATCTGGCTGACGCAGCCCCAGATCACGTCGTCGACCACCGACGGGTCGACGCCGCTGCGCTCGGCCAGGCTGCGGAGCGCGTGCGCCGACAGGTCGACCGGGTGCACCCCGGACAGGCCGCCGTTGCGCTTGCCCACCGGCGTGCGCACGGCCTCCACGATCACTGCGTCCCGCATGACCCACTCCGTCTCCCGCGGGGCCTCGTCACCCCGGCGTAACAGTCAGTCCTGACCCTACCTCCGCGGAGGTCGCCGTCAACCCCGGTGCGGAACGCGCGACGCGCGTCACAGCGGGGTGCCGGGGAGGGGGCACGGGGGCGGCGGCCGCCGGGTGGCCGCCACTCCGTTGTGGCGGCCGGTCGTGCCCGTGGAGTAGACCAGACCGGCGCCCCCGATCTCTACGGCTGGGGTGGCTCAGGTCTCCAGGAGCACCCGGGCGGTGTCGACCCACTGGGCGATGTGCGGGTCGCGGCGCGGGTCGCGCCGGTCGAAGGCGTAGACCAGCGCCACGCCCCGCATGCTGGTGAGCAGCAGTTCCCGGAGCTGGGCGTACCGCGGGTGACCGGCCAGCTCGGGGCCCCACATGGCGTCGACGCTCGCCCGGATCGCGCCGCCCAGGCGTCGCTCGTTCGGCAGGAGCGACTCGGCGATCCCGTCGTTGGTGCGCGCCGCCGTCCACAGCTCGACGGCGGCCCAGAAGTAGGGCTCGTGGTAGGTCAGCCACATGAACTCGATGACCTGGGTGATCCGGTCGACGCCCGCCACCCCGGCGTCCAGGCCGATCCGGTCGGCGGCCTCGCGCACGCGCCGGCCCGCGAGGTGCTCGGCCGCGGCGACGAGCAGCGCCTCCCGCGACGGGAAATGGTGCAGCAGCCGCCCCCGCGACACCCCGGCCCTGGCCTGGATCGCCAGCGTGCTGGCCGCGCTGAACCCGTCCTCCACCAGGCACTCCACGGCCGCCTCGAGGATGCGCGACCGGCTGTCGACGGTGCGCTGCTCGCGGCGGGTCCGCTCGGTCGAGGAGGTGGGCACGGGGTCAGCCTACGGAGCACCGCGCGAAACGGTCAACGCTGATCGTCACGCCGGGCGGTGCGCGAGGGCGTCGACGTCCCAGCCGGCCCGGGTCGCCCCGGCCCGGTACGCGGCCTCGTAGAACTCCAGCACCGCGACGCGGCGGTCCGGGGCCGCGCGCGCGACCTCGTAGGGCAGGACCGCGAGGTGGCTCGCGCCGCGCTCGACCCAGCCGGCCCCGTGCGGCAGCGGGTCCTCGGCCAGCCCGGCCGGCTCCGGGGCGGTGTAGGAGTAGAACGCGGGCTCCGGGAACGTCGGGTCTCCGAACCAGAACCCGGAGCTGACGACCTCGCGGGAGTAGGCCTCGCGCGTCACGCGGTCGGTGCCCGGCGGGTGCTGCACGACCGTGTCGGAGAAGCGCGTGAGTGCGATGTCGAAGGTGTGCCAGAAGTGGTGCACCGGGCTGGTCTTGCCGGTGAACGCACCCGCGAACTCCTCCAGCAGGAGGTTCACCTGGCTGAGCACCTGCCAGTACCGGGTGACCGCGGCCGGGTCGTAGGTGGCGTGCTCGGTGTCGTCGGCGAAGGGCCGGTCGGCGTCGGGCAGGTCGAACGGGCGGGCCCCGTCGAGGACGGAGCCGTCGGCCCCGACGGCCGTCAGCGCGTCGACGAGGCCGGCGTGGAAGTCCGCGACCGAGCGCCCGACCAGCGGGAACGACGCCCGCCGCCCGTCGAGCGCGTCGACCGTCAGCCGGTGGTCGAGGAAGTCGAGGTCGATCGAGAAGGTCGGGTCCAGCCCCATCGGCCGGGTGGTCGTGCCCCGGCCGGTGAGGTGCAGGGGCACGTTCCACCAGTGGTTGCGCAGCGGGCTCGCGGCGAGCCGCACCTTGCCCACGACCTGAGCGAACCGGTGCAGGGTCGGGATCGTGCCGGACCAGCTCTCGTACGGGACGGCGGGGAGGAGTTCCACGGCCGTCGACGCTACCGCTCCCCCGCGTCCCCGCCCGCGGCCCGCACGATCGGGGCGACCTTCGTGCCGAGCAGCTCGATGCCGTGCAGCAGGTTGTCGTGGGCGAGGCGGACGTTCGTCATCTGCAGGGAGATGCGGTCGACGCCGCCCAGCGCGTCGGAGACGGCGAGCATCTTCGCGGCCACGGTCTCGGCGTCGCCGATGAAGTAGGCGCCGGTCGGGCCGGTGGTGGCCTCGTAGGCGCCGCGGGTGGGCGCGGACCCGCCGCGCTCCTTCGCGATCTTGGTGAAGATCTCCGACCAGCCGGGGTAGAAGTCGTCCTTCGCCTGCTGGGAGGTGTCGCCGACGAAGCCGAAGACGTGCAGCCCCACCTTCAGCGCCGCGGCGTCGTGGCCGGACCGGCGCCCGGCCTCGCGGTAGGCGTCGATCAGCGGCCGGAAGCGGTGCGGTTCGCCGCCGATGATGGCCACCATCAGCGGCAGCCCGAGCATCCCGGCCCGGATGAACGACTCCGGCGTGCCGCCGACGCCCAGCCAGATCGGCAGCGGGTCCTGCAGCGGCCGCGGGTAGACACCCTGCCCGGTCAGCGGGGCGCGGTGCTTGCCCGACCACGTGACCGTCGGGGACTCCCGGATGCGGAGCAGGAGGTCGAGCTTCTCGGCGAACAGGGAGTCGTAGTCGCGCAGGGACAGCCCGAACAGCGGGAACGCCTCGGTGAACGACCCGCGCCCGACGACCATGTCCATGCGGCCGCGCGAGATCAGGTCGAGGGTGGCGAAGTCCTGGAACACCCGCACCGGGTCGTCGGCGCTGAGCACGGTGACGGCGCTGTTGAGCCGGATCCGGCTGGTCCGCGCCGCGGCGGCGGCCAGCAGCACCGACGGCGCCGAGTCGTAGTACTCGCTGCGGTGGTGCTCGCCGATGCCGAAGGAGTCGAGCCCGACCTCGTCGGCGCGCTGGACCTCCTCCAGCAGGTGCGCCACCCGGTCCACCGGGCTGACGACCTCACCGGTGCCCGGGTCGGTGACGGCGGAGACGAAGCTGTCGATCCCGATGTGCATGCCTCCTATCCTGGCCCGATGGACCTGGAGTTCGCCGGTGAGGTGTGGCACTGGCGCGGCCCGGCACCGTACTTCTTCGTCACGGTCCCCGACCCCGAGTCCGCCGCCATCGAGTCGGCCTCGGCGCAGGTGACCTACGGCTGGGGCATGATCCCGGTCCGCGCCCGCATCGGCGCGACGCGGTGGACGACGTCGCTGTGGCCCAAGGACGGGCGGTACGTCGTGCCGCTGAAGGTGAAGATCCGCGCGGCCGAGGGCATCGAGCTGGGCGACGTCGTCACGGTGGGGCTGAGGGTGGACGTCTGAGGTCGGCGCCGCCCACCGTGCGGACGGCGACAGGGCGCGTACGCGACCGCTGTACTGCACTGTGCTGCGTTCCGCGGAACGCGCTGACCTGGGGTTGTTGCTCCTCCGACTGGATTCGAACCAGTAACCGCCCGATTAACAGTCGGGTGCTCTGCCGTTGAGCTACGGAGGACCGTATCGACGGGGCGCTAGCCCCGTCCGGCCCCGGAACCATAGCGCACCGCCACCGGGCGGACGGGCGGGGGTGGGTCGGGCAGGATGGGGTGGTGCCGGGGAGGTTCGTGCGCTACGTCGCCCTCGACGAGGACGCCGCGGGCACCGGCTACCCGTTCGACCTCCCCGTCGTCGACGGCCTGCGCCGCGCGTGGCTGACGCTCGGGCCGGGGGTCACGTTCCTGGTCGGTGAGAACGGGTCCGGCAAGTCGACGCTCGTCGAGGGCATCGCGGTGGCGGCCGGGTTCAACGCCGAGGGCGGGTCGCGGTCGTTCCGGTTCGCGACGCGCAGCAGCGAGTCGTCGCTGGGGCGGGCGCTGCGGGTGGGGCGGGCGCCGGGGCGGGAGAGGACGTCGTTCTTCCTGCGCGCCGAGTCGTACTACAACGTCGCGACGGAGCTCGAGAACATCGGCGGCGGGGTGCTCGACGGCTACGGCGGCGTCTCCCCGCACGACCGCTCCCACGGCGAGTCGTTCCTCGACCTGCTCACCCACCGCTTCCACCCCCGCGGCCTCTACCTCCTCGACGAGCCCGAGGCCGCCCTGTCCACCCGCGGCTGCATCCGCGCGCTGCGCCGGATCGACGAGCTGGTCCGCGGCGGGTCGCAGTTCCTCGTCGCGACCCACTCCCCCGTCCTGCTGGCCGTCCCGGGCGCCCGGATCCTGGAGATCGGCGACGACGGGTCGCTCACCCCCGTCCGCTACGACGACGCGCTGCCCGTCCGCACCACCCGTGCGTTCCTCGCCGACCCGGGCCGTCATGTGTGAAAATGTGGGAAAACGTTCGACTCTGACGTAGAGTGGGCCGGTGCTCGCCCGCCAGCGCCAGGAGCTGATCCTCGACGAGGTCCGCAGCACCGGCGGCGCGCGCGTGTCCGACCTGGTGGAGCGCCTCGGCGTGTCCGACATGACCGTGCGCCGCGACATCGAGACCCTCGCCGCCCGCGGCCTCGTCACGCGCGTGCACGGCGGGGCGACGGCGGTGGGGTCGAGCGTGGAGGAGCCCGGGTTCGCGGCCAAGTCGGCGCTGCGCACGGCGGCGAAGCAGGCGATCGCGACGGCCGCGGCGCGGCTGATCGAGCCGGGGGCGTCCGTGGCCCTGTCGGCGGGCACGACCACGCACGCGGTCGCCTCGGCGCTGCTCGGGGTGGCGGGGCTGACCGTCGTCACCAACTCGGTGCGCGTCGCCGAGGTGCTGTGGGCCGGCGACACGACGGTCGTGCTGACCGGCGGCGAGCGCACCCCGTCCGACGCGCTCGTCGGCCCCGTCGCGACGGCCGCGCTGGCGGACCTGCACGTCGACTGGCTGGTCATGGGCGTGCACGGCATGGACGCCGAGGCCGGGTTCACCACACCGAACCTGGCCGAGGCGCAGGCGAACCGCGCGCTCGTCGCGAGCGCGCGCCGGGTGGCCGTGGTGGCCGACAACTCGAAGTGGGGAGTGGTGGGGTTGAGCACGATCGCGGCGCTGCACGAGGTCGACGTGGTGGTCAGCGACGACGGGCTCGATCCCGCCGCGCGCACCGTCCTCGACGAGCGGTGCGGACGGCTGGTGCTGGCGTGATCCGCACCGACGCCCCCATGGCCGACGGCCGCACCCTGCGCTACTACGACGAGTCCCCCGGGCGCGTGCCGCCGCCGGACACCCGCGACCTGCCCGTCGTCGAGCACGGCTCGGTGATGCGCTACGACGTGCTCACCGGCGAGTGGGTCACGATCGCCGCGCACCGCATGAACCGCACGTTCATGCCGCCCGCCGACCTGTGCCCGCTGTGCCCGACCAGGCCGGGCGGCGAGGCGTCGGAGGTGCCGTCGGACCACTACGACGTCGTCGTGTTCGACAACCGCTTCCCGTCGTTCGGCCCGGGCAGCGGGCCGGTGCCCACCGAGGTCGACGGCGACCCGCTGTGGCCCCAGCGCCCGGCCACCGGCACCTGCGAGGTCGTCTGCTTCACCTCCGACCACAGCGCGGCGTTCTCCGAGCTGCCCGTCGGGCGGGTGCGGACGGTGATCGAGGCGTGGGCCGACCGGACGACGGAGCTGTCCGGGCGCGAGGGCGTCGAGCAGGTGTTCCTGTTCGAGAACCGCGGCGTCGAGATCGGGGTGTCGCTGCAGCACCCGCACGGCCAGGTCTTCGGCTACCCCTACGTCACCCCGCGCACCGCGCAGCTGCTGACGCGCTCGGCGGCGCACCGCCAGCGCACCGGCCGCGACCTGTTCGACGACGTGCTCTCCAGCGAGCGCAGGGCAGGCACCCGCGTGGTGATCGACGCCGAGCACTGGACGGCGTACGTGCCCGCCGCGGCCCGCTGGCCCGTCGAGGCCCATCTCGTGCCGCACCGCGCCGTGCCCGACATGGCCGCCCTCACCGACGACGAGCGCGCCGAGCTGGCCGTCGTGTACCGCGACCTGCTCGGCCGCGTCGAGCGCTACTTCGGTCCCGAGTCCACCGACCCGCCCTACATCGCGGCCTGGCACCAGGCCCCCGTCCACACCGGGCGCGACCTCACCCGCGTGCACCTGCAGCTGTTCTCGCTGCGCCGCGCACCGGGCAAGCTCAAGTACCTGGCCGGGTCGGAGTCGGGCATGGCGGCCTGGCTCAACGACGCCTCGCCGGAGAGGATCGCCGCCCGGCTGCGGGAGGTCGGCCCGTGACGTGGTCGGCGCCCGGGCGCGTCAACCTCATCGGGGAGCACGTCGACTACGCCCAGGGGCTGTGCCTGCCGTTCGCGCTGGCCGAGCGGACGGTCGTGGAGGCCTCGGTGCGCCCCGACGGGCGGTTCGTCGCCCGCAGCGACGCCGAGCGCGGCGCCACCGACCTCCCCCTCGACGACGTCGGCCCGGGCTCCCCCGCAGGCTGGGCCGGGTACGCGGCCGGGGTGCTGTGGGCCCTGCGGGAGGCCGGGCACGGCGTCGGCGGGATGGACCTGACGGTCACCGCGACCGTGCCGCTGGGGGCCGGGCTGTCGTCGTCGGCGGCGCTGGAGTGCGCGGTCGCGGTGGCCGCCGACGACCTGTTCGGCCTCGGCCTGGACCGCACCGACCTGGCCCGGGCGTGCGTGCGCGCGGAGAACGAGGTCGTCGGGGCGGCGACCGGCGGCATGGACCAGGCCGCGTCCCTGCTCTGCACGGCCGGGCACGCGCTGCTGCTCGACACCCGCGACGGCGCGGCGCGGCAGGTCCCCTTCGCCCCCGCCGACGACGGGCTCGCCGTCCTGGTGATCGACACCCGGGTCCGGCACCACCTCGCCGACGGGCGGTACGGGGCGCGGCGCTCGGCCGTGGAGGAGGCCGCGGCCGCGCTGGGGCTGCCGAGCCTGCGCGACGCGGCACCCGACGACCTCCGCGGGCTCGACGCGGACCTCCTGGCGCGCGCCCGGCACGTCGTCACCGAGATCGCGCGGGTCCGCGAGGTCGTGGACCTGCTCGACGACGGGCGGCTGCGCGACGTCGGCCCGCTCCTCGACGCCTCGCACGCCTCGCTGGCCGGCGACTACGAGGTGTCCTGCGCGGAGCTGGACCTCGCCGTCGAGGTGGCCCGGGCGGCGGGGGCGCTGGGGGCGCGGATGACCGGCGGCGGGTTCGGCGGGTCGGCGATCGCGCTGGTGCCGCTGACGAGCGTCGACGCGGTGACCGACGCCGTGCGGACCGCGTTCGCCCGCGCCGGACTCGCGACACCGGACGTGCGGGCGGCCGAGCCGAGCGCGGGGGCGCACCGCGACGCGTGAGCGGAACGCCACGGCTGTCCGATCACCCCCGGAGGACCGTGGTGTTCCGCTCACGCGCGGTCCCTACGCTGGCGGCATGACCCACCGCGCCCCGGGGACGCGCGAGCCCGTCACCGCCGGCGACCTCGCCGCCGCCGTCGCCGGGTCCGTCGACGCGCTGCGGGCGGGGCTCGACGCCGACTGGTCGGTCCGCGCCGGCGGGCTGGAGTGGTCGTGCCGGGACACCGCCGAGCACCTGGCCGACGACCTGTTCTGCTACGCCGCCCAGCTCGGCTCCGGCATCACCGACCACCCGCTCCCCCTGGCGGTCGCGGCCACCCGTCCCGGCGGCTCGGTCGGGAGCATCCGGGCCGCACCGGACGCCGGGCCGGAGGGGCTCCTCGAGATCGTGGCCGCGTGCGGGGCGCTGCTCGTCGCCGTCGTCTCCACCGCCCGGCCCGGGCAGCGCGGGTTCCACGTGTTCGGAGCGGCCGACGCGGTGGCGTCGGCGGCGATGGGGATCCTGGAGACGGTCGTGCACACCCACGACCTCGCGCAGGGCCTCGGGCTCGCCTACCGCCCGGACCCGGACGTCTGCGCCCGCGTGCTCGCCCGGCTGATGCCCGCCGTCGACCCCGGCGACGACCCGTGGGAGGCCCTGCTGCGCGCCACCGGCCGCCGCGGCGACGTCGGTCGCTGGCGCTGGTGGAACGAGGTCAGTTGAGGACGTCCCCCGCGTGCTCCACCGCCGTCCGGATCTGGAACGACGGCCGCAGCATCATCGTCACCTCGGTGCGCTCCAGCGCGTCGGCGAGGCGGTGGGCGTCGGCCGCGCTCAGCCGCCACGGCAGCAGCACCCGCCGGTAGAGCAGGGTCGGCGGGCCCGCGTCGAGGGTGACCAGCACCTCCAGCTCGCCGATGTCGCCGTCGCGGGCCAGGTGGGTGCGCGCCGACATCGCGCTGCACGCCGCGAGGGCGCCCGTCATGAGCTCGAGCGGGCTGGGGCCGGCGTCGCCGTGGTCGACGACGACCGTGTGCGCCCCGAGCCCCAGCGCGACCGGGCCGGTCGGGGCGATCCGCGCCTCGGCCGCGGCCAGCGGCATCTGCATCGTCACGCGGGGACCTCCGTGAGCGGCAGCCGCACCTGGAACCGGGTGTCGCCGGGCACGGAGTGCACCGCGATGTCGCCGTGGTGGCGCGAGACGACCACCCGGTAGCTGACGTCGAGACCGAGCCCCGTGCCCTTGCCGACGCCCTTCGTCGTGAAGAACGGCTCGAAGATCCGCTGCCGGACCTCCGGCGGGATGCCCGGACCGGTGTCGGCGATCTCGACGAGCACCCGGTCGTCGTCGAGCGCGGTGCGGACGGTGAGCGTGCCCGAGCCGTCCATCGCGTCGATCGCGTTGTCGATGATGTTGGTCCACACCTGGTTGAGCTCGGCGGAGTAGACCGGGACGGCCGGCAGCGTCCGGTCGTAGTCCTTGACGATCTCCACGCCCCCCTCGTCACCCAGCTTGCGGCCGAACATCACCAGCGTGGCGTCGAGGCCCTCGTGGATGTCGACGAAGCGGTGCGGCGCCCGGTCCATCTGCGAGTACTGCTTCGCCGCCAGCACCAGGTCGGAGATCCGGGAGGTGGCGTCGGTGATCTCCCGGAGCAGGCTCTCGGTCTCCACCGTGTAGGCCAGCCAGCGGATCGCGCCCTCCAGCACAGCCGGGTCGGACGCGGTGCGCACGGCCTCCAGGTCGTCGACCTCCAGCCCGCCCGCGACGAACACCGGCGCGAGGTCCCAGCCGCCGCTGATGCCGGCGTCGTCGAGCCAGTCGCCGAGCTCGTCCTCGCGGTCGGAGGTCTCGATCGGGGAGAGCGACGGGGCGTGGCGCACCTTCTTGACGAACTCGTCCTGCGCGAGCACCAGCTTGTGCAGCTGCGGCCCGGCGATGCGGCCGTCGGCGATCATCGCCAGCTTGTTGCGCATCCCGGTGACCTTGTCGCGCAGCGCGTCGGCCGCCCGGCCCGCCGCCGCGGCGGGGTTGTTCAGCTCGTGCGTCAGCCCCGCGGAGAGCTTGCCCAGCGCCAGGAGGCGCTCGCGCTCCGCGGTGATCTGCCCGCCCTTGCGCAGGCCGAGGATCATGCCCTCCAGCAGGTGGACGGCCATCGGGAACCACTGCTGGAACACCTGCGCGAACTCCGCGGCGGGCAGGGCGAGCACGCAGCAGTCGGTGACCGCCCGCACCGAGGCCGGGTAGGTCCGGGCGCTCTCGTCGTCGAGGTAGAACTGCACCGCCCCGAAGTAGACGCCGCGGTGGTCGGTGCGGGTGGTCTCCACCGGGTCGCCGCCGATGACCCGGCTCATCGCGATCGTGCCGGAGAGCAGCACGTAGAAGCAGCTCGCCGGATCGCCCTCCGTGACGACGGCGCCGCCCGCGGCCACCTCGACCTCGTCGGCGTGCTCGGCGATCCACGCCATCTGCTCGTCGCCGAGCGCCTCGAACAGGAACAGGCTGCGCAGATCGACCTGCGTGCTCACTGCTCCGCCAGGTAGCGGTGCACCAGCGTCACCGCCATCGCACCCTCGCCGACCGCCGACGCCACCCGCTTGACCGACTCCGACCGCACGTCGCCCGCCACGAACACCCCGGGGACGCTCGACTCCAGGTGGTACGGGTCGCGGTCGAGGGTCCAGCCGGGCGGCGGGGAGCCGCCGCTGAGCAGGTCCGGGCCGGTCGGGACGAAGCCCCGTGCGTCGCGGACGACCACGCCGTCGAGCCACTCGGTGCGCGGCGCGGCCCCGATGAACACGAACATCGCCCCCGCCCCGACGGTCTCCTTCTCCCCCGAGTTCCGGTCCGACAGCACCAGCCGCTCGAGGTGCCCGTCGCCGCACGCCTCGGCGACCTCGGTACCGGTGCGGACGTGCACGTTCTCGATCGCGTCGAGCTGCTTGATCAGGTAGTGCGACATCGACGCCTCCAGGTTCGGCCCGCGCACCAGCACCGTGACCGTCGCCGCGTGCTTGGAGAAGAACACCGCGGCCTGTCCCGCCGAGTTGGCGCCGCCGACGATGTAGACGTCCTCGCCCGCGCAGGCCGGGGCCTCGGTGGCCGCGGAGCCGTAGAACACGCCGCGCCCGGTGAGCTCGGCGACGCCCGGCGCGTCGAGGCTGCGGTAGGCGACCCCGGTGGCGAGCACGACGGCGTGCGCCGCGATCTCGGTGCCGTCGCCGAACCGGACCACCCGCGCCGAGCCCCGCGCCTCCAGCGCGACGACGTCGCGGGCGGTCAGCACCTCGGCGCCGAACTTGGCGGCCTGGCGCCGCGCGCGGTCGGTGAGCTGGGCGCCGGACACGCCGTCGGGGAAGCCCAGGTAGTTCTCGATCCGCGAGCTCTGGCCGGCCTGCCCGCCGGTGGCCTGACGCTCGACGAGCACCGTGCGCAGCCCCTCCGACGCCCCGTAGACCGCGGACCCGAGCCCCGCCGGTCCCCCGCCGATCACGATGAGGTCGTAGAAGTCGGCGACCGGGTCGACGGTGAGCCCGCACGCGGCCGCGATCTCCGCGTCGCTCGGGGCGCGCAGCGCCGTGCCGTCGGTGGTGATGACGACCGGCAGGTCGTCGGTGGAGGCGCCCGCGGCGTCGAGCAGCCGGGCCCCCTCGCCCTCGTCGCAGGAGTACCAGCGGTAGGGCACGGAGTTGCGGGCCAGGAAGTCGCGCGCGGCGAACGACTCCGCGGACCACCGGTGGCCCACCACCCGGATCTCGTCGACGGGCCTCTGGCCCACCGCGCGCCAGGTCTCCACCAGCGCGTCGACGACGGGGTAGAGCTTCTCCTCGGGCGGGTCCCACGGCTTGAGCAGGTAGTGGTCGACGTCGACGACGTTGATCGCCTGGATCGCGGCGTCGGTGTCGGCGTAGGCGGTGAGCAGGGCGCGGCGGGCGTGCGGGACGACGTCCATCGCCTGCTCGAGGAACTCGATGCCGTTCATCCCGGGCATCCGGTAGTCGGCGAGGATCGCGGCCACCGGCTCGCCGCGCAGCGTAAGCTCGCGCAGGGCCTCCAGCGCGTCGGCGCCGGACTCGGCGCGGACGATCCGGTGGTCCTGCCCGTAGCGGCGCCGCAGGTCGCGGGCCACCGAGCGGCTGACGCCGGGGTCGTCGTCGACCGTGAGGATGACGGGCTTGCTGACGGCGGGTTGGGTCAACGGATCTCCCTGGTGCGGCGACGGTGCGCGCGCGACACTGCACGGCCGCCACCGAAACTAACCCTCCCGGCGCGGCTGTGCGAGCACCTTCACGCCGTGCGGGCGACCGCGAAGATCCGGCGGAACGGGAACCAGGTGCTGCCGTCGGGCCGGGCGGGGTAGGCGGCGCGCAGGCGCGGGGCCAGCTCGGCGCGGAAGGCGGCGTAGTCGGCGGGCTCCAGCGCGTCGCGGACCGGGCGCAGGGCGGTGCCGCTGATCCACTGCAGCACCGGGTCCTCGCCGGTGAGGCGCTGCAGGTAGGTGGTCTCCCAGGCGTCGACCGCGGCGCCGGAGAGCAGGTCGGCGTAGCCGGCGGGGTCGAGGACCGCGGTGCCGTCGCGCAGGTCGGTGGTGCCCGCCCAGCGCGGCTCGGTCAGCAGCTCCCGGACCAGTGCGTGCGACGGGGCCTCGAGGTTGCCGGGGACCTGCATCGCGAACCACGCCCCGGACGGCAGCGCCGCGAGCCAGCCCGGCAGCAGCGCGACGTGCTCGGGCACCCACTGCAGCACCGCGTTGTTGACGACGACGTCGGTGTCGGGGGCGGGCGTCCAGTCGCGGACGTCGAGCTGCTCGGCGTCGACGTCGCGCGCACGCGCGGCGTCGACCATCTCCGCCGAGGAGTCGAACGCGCCGACCGCCGCACCGGGCCAGCGGGCGGCGAGCACCGCAGTGAGGTGGCCGGGGCCGCAGCCCATGTCGACGACCCGGCGCGGCGCGACCGCTCCGATGCGCGCGAGCAGGTCGTGGAACGGGCGGGACCGGTGGTCGTCGAAGTCCAGGTAGAGCGCCGGGTCCCAGGAGGTGGAGGTCACGACCCCAGGCCCAGCGCCGCGGCCGCGTCGGCCGCGACCTGGCGGGCGGCGGCGGGGTCGGTGCCCGGGTCGGGGCGGACCTGCAGCACCGTCCCGTCGCGGCCGGGGACCTTGCGCTGCACGAACCACGCCCCGCCGCCGGGCAGGTCGCGGTGGTGGCGGCTGCGGATCGAGCCGGTGACGCGCTCGTGCACGATCTCCGGCACCCGCCCCGGGTCGGCCAGGCGCAGCCGGCGCACCGGCCGGTCGACGAGCAGCACCGCCCCTCCGGCCCGCTCCTCCTCCGCCTCGACGAGCTCGATCGCGCCGTTGCCCCAGGCCGCCCGGCTCACCAGGTGCCAGCCGACGCGGCGGACGTCGCCGTCGTCGGCGGGGATCCACAGCCCCCAGGACGTGACGACCAGGTGCCCGCCCCCCGTGAGCACGGCGACGGCGAGCACCCGCTCGTCGGCCTCCAGCGTCGCCGGGAACCCCTCGGGCAGCTCGTCGCGACCCAGCACCCGGCGGATCGCCTGCAGCGGGCTCAGCCTCGCGGGCCTCATCGGCGTCCACCCCTCGTGCGCGGAAACGGCTGCCCCGGCGCGCTCTTCCGCGCACGGGTGGTCATCGGGACGCCTGCTCACGCAGCGCGATCCGGTACTGCTCCAGCGGCACCAGGTCGCCGAAGAGCTGGTGGTAGGCGTCGGCGTCCTCCAGCGGGTTGGTGCGCTGCAGCCGACCCTTCAGCTCGGCCACCTGGGCCTCGACCAGCGCCAGCTTCACCCCGGCCACCACGCTCCCCACGTACCGCGCCTCCTCCATCCCGCGCCGCGGCATCTGCAGCGGCTCGACGGCCAGCTCGTGCACCAGCGGCCGCACCTCCGGCACGCACTCCACGCTGACGGCCTCCAGCCACGTCGGGCCCTCCAGCCCGGCGCAGACGCCGCCCGCGGCCTGCACCGCGCGGTGCACCCCGGCCAGCGCCGGGTGGCTGAACACCTGCTCGGGCAGCTCGTCGTAGGCGGGGCCGGCGATCGCGGGCAGCTGCAGGGCGGCCTTGAGCGCCTCGCGCTGCAGGTGCAGGCGGGGGTCGTTGCGCGGCGGCGGGGCCGGGACCTCCCGGCGCCCGCGCACCTTGTCCGGCGGCACGCCGGCCTCCTCGCGCACCCGCCGCACGACGGCGAACTCGTCGGGCCAGCCGGTCCAGCCGGCGAGGCGGCGCGCGTACTCGTCGCGGAGGTCCTCGCGCTTGATCCGCGCGACCAGCGGCACCGCGCGGCGCAGGGCCGCGGTCTGGCCCTCGGCGGTCTCCAGGTCGTGCTCGCGCAGCATCGAGCGGATGACGAACTCGTAGAGCGGTTCGCGCCGCGCCACGAGGTCGCGGACCGCGGTGTCGCCGTGGGTCTGGCGCAGCTCGCACGGGTCCTGGCCGTCGGGGGCGATCGTGACATAGGTCTGGCCGGTGTAGCTCTGCTCCCCCTCGAACGCCTTGAGCGCGGCGGCCTGCCCGGCCGCGTCGCCGTCGAAGGTGTAGATCACCTCGCCCAGGTCGAACGAGTCGTCGCCGATCAGCCGGCGGATCACCGCGATGTGCTCGGTGCCGAACGCGGTGCCGCAGGACGCCACCGCGGTGGTGACGCCGGCGAGGTGCATCGCCATGACGTCGGTGTAGCCCTCCACCACCACCACCTGGCGGCGCTTGGCGATCTCGCGCTTGGCCAGGTCGAGGCCGAACAGCACGTTGGTCTTCTTGTAGACCGGCGAGTCGGAGGTGTTGAGGTACTTGGCGTCGATGCCGTCGTCGTCGAAGATCCGCCGCGCCCCGAACCCGACGACCTCGCCCCCGAGGTCGCGGATCGGCCACAGCAGCCGGCGGTGGAACCGGTCGATCGGCCCGCGGCGGCCCTCCTTGGACAGCCCGGCCTTGACCAGCTCGTCGACGGAGAACCCGGCGGCGAGCAGGTGCTTGGTGAGGGTGTCCCAGCCGGCGGGGGCCCAGCCGCAGCCGAACGTGGCCGCGGCCGCCGCGTCGAACCCGCGGGAGGTGAGGAACTCGACGCCCTTCGCGGCCTCGGGCGTCTGCAGCTGCGCGGCGTAGAACTCCGCGGCCCGCTTGTTGGCCTCCAGCAGCCGCGACCGGGTGCCCTTGTCGCGCTGCACCGACGCCCCGCCGCCGGTGTAGGTGAGCCGGAACCCGATGCGGTCGGCGAGGCGCTCCACGGCCTCCGCGAACCCGACGACCTCGATCTTCATCACGAAGTCGAAGACGCTGCCGCCCTCGCCGCAGCCGAAGCAGTGGAACGTGCCGTGCGTGGGACGGACGTTGAAGCTCGGCGACTTCTCGTCGTGGAAGGGACACAGGCCCTTGAGCGACCCTGCGCCCGCGCGCCGCAGGGCCACGTAGTCGCCGATCACCTCGTCGATGCGGGTGCGGTCGCGGACCTCGGTGATGTCCGAATCCCTGATGCGTCCCGCCACGGGGCCGAGTCTAGGCGCGTTCGGTGAAGGTCAGCTCCAGGGCGTCCAGCACGGGGCGGTAGCCGATCCGGGGGTAGATCGCGTTGCTGACCGGGTTGGCCAGGTCGGTGAACAGCACCACCTCGCGGGCCCCCGCGTCCTGCGCCCACGCCGTGGCCGCGGCCGTGACGGCCGAGCCGTAGCCGTGCCCGCGGTGCTCCGGTGGGGTGTAGACGGGCCCGACCCGCGACATCGGACCGACCGGTCGGCGCGCGGCGGCGTAGGCGACGGGGCGGCCGTCGACCTCCCACAGCAGGTGCCCCCCGCCCCGCTCCATCGACTCGACGACGCCCGGCCGCGCGTCGGCCGGCGGGCCGAGCGACCGGATCGCCTCCGCCCCGAACGCCGCCTGCCACCGCGCCACGAGGTCGACGTCGGCCGGCCCCGCGACGCGCGCGCACCCCGGCACCCGCGGCGGCGGCGTGAGCGCGACCAGCCGGAACAGCCGCATCCGCATCGCGACCTCGCTGCCCCGGCCGGTCCGGGCGGTGTACGCGGCCGCGAACGCCTCCGCCTGCGGCACCTCCCCGTTGACGGCGGGCAGGTCGGTGCCTGCCCGCTCCGCCACCGCGGCGGCGAGCCCCGGGGGCAGCGCGGAGGCCACCGCGGGCCGCCGGACCTCCTGCAGCAGCGCGCCGACCGTCTCCCCGGCCCGGGCGACCGTCACCAGCAGGGCGGCGCGGTCGGGCCGGTCGCGGAGCCGGTCCAGCACGGTGTGGGCGAGCGTGTGCCGGACCGGGTCGGCGGCGTAGAGCGGACCGGCCGCGGCGTCGAACGCCGCGACCGACTCGTGGACGGTGACCCGCATGCCCCCATCGTCGCACCGGGGGCGAGCGGGTTCCGTCAGAGAACCGGCAGGTAGGTGGCCAGTTCGTAGGGGGTGACGTTGCGCCGGTAGGCGTCCCACTCGGCGCGCTTGTTGCGCAGGAAGAAGTCGAACACGTGCTCGCCGAGGATCTCGGCCACCAGCTCCGAGCCCTCCATCGCGTGCAGCGCCTCGGTGAGGTTCTGCGGCAGCGGCTCGTAGCCCAGTGCGCGGCGCTCGGTGTCGGTGAGCGACCACACGTCGTCCTCGGTGGCCGGGCCCAGCTCGTAGCCCTTCGCGACGCCCTGCAGGCCGGCGCCGAGGATCACCGCGAACGCCAGGTAGGGGTTGCACGCGGTGTCGAGCGTGCGGATCTCCACCCGGCGCGTCGAGGACTTGCCCGGCGAGTACATCGGCACGCGCGCGAGCGCGGAGCGGTTGGCGTGTCCCCAGGACACCGCCGTCGGGGCCTCGCCGCCGGTGATCAGGCGCTTGTAGGAGTTGACCCACTGGTTGGTGACGGCGCTGATCTCCCGCGCGTGGCGCAGCACGCCCGCCACGAACGCCTTGCCCGTCTCGGACAGCTCGTAGGGGTCGTTCGGGTCGTGGAAGGCGTTGCGGTCGCCCTCGAACAGCGAGAAGTGCGTGTGCATCGCCGAGCCGGGGTGCTGGGAGAACGGCTTGGGCATGAACGACGCGCGCACGCCCTGGGTGATCGCCACCTCCTTCACCACGTACCGGAAGGTCATGATGTTGTCGGCCATGGTCAGGGCGTCGGCGTAGCGCAGGTCGATCTCCTGCTGGCCCGGCCCGCCCTCGTGGTGGCTGAACTCCACCGAGATCCCCATCGACTCCAGGGTCTCCACCGCGTTGCGCCGGAAGTGCGGGGCGACGTCGTGGCTGGCCTGGTCGAAGTAGCCGCCGGAGTCGGCGGGCACCGGCGGGGTGCCGTCGGCGGTGAGCTCGCGGAGCAGGTAGAACTCGATCTCGGGGTGGACGTAGCAGGTGAACCCGGCCTCGGCGGCCTTGCTCAGCGCGCGGCGCAGGACGTGGCGGGGGTCGGCCCAGGACGGCGAGCCGTCGGGCATGGCGATGTCGCAGAACATGCGGGCGGAGTAGTGCTCGCCGGACGCGGTCTCCCACGGCAGCACCTGGAACGTCGACGGGTCGGGGCGGGCGACCATGTCGGACTCGTAGACGCGGGCGAAGCCCTCGATCGCCGATCCGTCGAACCCGATGCCCTCGGCGAAGGCCCCCTCCAGCTCGGCGGGCGCGACGGCCACCGACTTGAGGTAACCGAGCACGTCGGTGAACCAGAGCCGCACGAAGCGGATGTCGCGTTCCTCGAGCGTGCGGAGCACGAACTCCTGCTGGCGATCCATGGGCCGGAGAGTAGGAACGCCGCGTTACGAACGTGTTTCGTGCCTGGTCACTGTGGTGTCGGCGACGTCATCAGATCGTGCAGGAGGCCCCGTCGGCCGGGATCTCCAGATCCACGAGGTACCGCGTGACGGCGTCGTCGACGCACGGCACGCCGGTCAGCGCGACGGTGTGCTGGTTGCCCTCGACCGACAGCAGCGCGGCGCCGAGCTGGTCGGCGAGGCGCACCCCGGCCTCGTACGGCGTGGCCGGGTCGCCGGTCACCGAGATCACCAGCACCGGCGGGAGCCCGTCGACGACGGGCAGCGCGGGCTCGGTGGTCGGCGGCACCGGCCAGAACGCGCACGGCGGGCGGGCCGCGCTCGGGCCGCGGCCGTCGTCGCGGAACGGGGCGACCTCGCGGTACCGGGTGTCGATCTCCAGGTACACCGCGGGGTCGGTGATGCGCCGGTCGTCGACGCAGGCGATCACCGGGAACGCCTCGAGGTCGTTGTCGTAGGTGCCGTCCTCGGCGCGGCCCTCGTAGCTGTCGGCGAGCAGCGCGAGGACGCGGCCGCTGCCGGCCGTCAGCTCGGTGAGCCCGAGCCGCAGGACCTCCCAGAGCTGGTCGCTGTAGAGGGCCTGGACGACGCCGGTCATGGCGTCGGCGTAGCCGAGCTGCCGCCCGTCGCCGACGGCCGCCGGGGTGTCGTAGAGCGGCAGGACCAGCGCCCGGAACGCGTCGACGGCGGCCGCGGGGTCCGTCCCGAGCGCGCAGTCCGGCCGGGTGGCGCAGTCGGCCGCGAACGCGTCGAAGGCCAGCTGGAACCCGGCCGCCTGGTCCACCGAGCTCTCCACCGGGTCCTGCGCGGGGTCGACCGCCCCGTCGAGGACGAGCGCCCGCACGTTCGCCGGGAACGCCTCGGCGTACTTCGCCCCGATGAACGTGCCGTAGGAGTAGCCGAGGAAGGTCAGCTGCCGGTCGCCGAGGGCGTCGCGCAGGATGTCGAGGTCGCGGACGACCTCGCGGGTGCCGACGTTGGCCAGCACGTCGAGCCCGACGCGCTCGACGCAGCGGTCGACGAACTCCTGCGAGTCGGCCTCCACCAGCGCGACGCCGGCGGGCGAGCCGTCGGCGTCGATGTCGGCGCGCTCCTCGTCGCGCTCGGTGTCGGTCTCGCAGTCGATCGCGGGCTCGCTGGCCCCGACCCCACGCGGGTCGAAGCCGATGAGGTCGAACCGCTCGGCGAGCGGCGTGCCCGCGATCCCGGCGGCGATCGACGGCCCGAAGCTCATCCCGGACGCGCCGGGCCCGCCCGGGTTGAGCAGCAGCGACCCGATCCGGTCCCCGGTGGCGCGCTTGCGCAGCATCGCGATCTCGGCGGTGTCGCCGTCGGGCCGCGCGTAGTCCAGCGGCACCGTGACAGTGGCGCAGTCCAGGGCGGGGTCGGCGTAGGAGTCGCGGTCGTCGGCGGTCACCGCGAACGGCGCGCACGGCCCCCAGCTCGGCTCCTGGCCGTAGAACGACTCCAGGCCGGCCGGCGCGGGTGACCCCGCGGCGGTACCGGTGCCCGCGACCGTGGTGGTGCACCCGGCCACCAGCGCCAGCGCGAGCGCGGCGGCGGGGGCGGCGACACGTCGGACGTCCATCGTCCCGAGCATGCCAGCCGACCGGCGGCCCCCGTCCGGCGGATCACCCGGCCGGTGTGAACTCCGTCGCTCGCCGGTGCCGCCGGCCCCGCGGGCTGTCACGCTCTCCCTCGTCACCACCTGACAACCCGGGGACCCCGACGGGCCTCGAGGGAGGACGGACAACGATGTCTGACAACGCCGAGGTGCAGGCGCCCTACCGCGCCCCCGCCGCCCCCAAGCGCACCCGCGTGCACCACCTGCGGGAGATGAAGGACCGCGGCGAGCGCTGGCCGATGCTCACCGCCTACGACGTCTACTCCGCGGAGATCTTCGACGAGGCCGGCATCCCGGTCCTGCTCGTCGGCGACTCCGCCGGCAACAACGTCTACGGCTACGACAACACCATCCCCGTGACCGTCGACGAGCTGATGCCGCTGGTCAAGGCCGTCGTCCGCGGGGCGAAGAGCGCGCTCGTCGTCGCCGACCTGCCCTTCGGCAGCTACCAGGTCAGCCCCGAACAGGCGCTGACCACCGCCTTCCGGTTCATGAAGGAGGGCGGCGCGCACGCCGTCAAGCTCGAGGGCGGGGCCCGCTACGCCCCGCAGGTCGAGGCGCTGACCGGGGCCGGGATCCCGGTGATGGCCCACCTCGGGTTCACGCCGCAGAGCGAGCACGCCCTCGGCGGGTTCCGCATCCAGGGCCGCGGCGACCACGGCGAGCGGCTCATCGAGGACGCGCTGGCCATGCAGGCCGCCGGGGCGTTCGGGGTCGTGCTGGAGATGGTGCCCGCCGACGTCGCGAAGCGCGTCACCGGCGAGCTCGCCATCCCCACGATCGGCATCGGCGCGGGCCCCGACTGCGACGCGCAGGTGCTCGTCTGGTCGGACATGGCCGGCATGAACCGCGGCCGCAAGCCGCGCTTCGTGCGGCAGTACGCCGACGTCGGCTCGATCCTGGTCGACGCGGCGCGGCGGTTCGGCGACGAGGTGCGCGGCGGGGAGTACCCCGACGCGGAGCACTCGTACTCCTGACGTCCCGAGACCTCCCGCAGGGGCGCGCGTCGACGCGCGCCCCTGCGGAGAGCCCTACCGCGACGCGCGCTTGGCCGCGCGGCGCAGCTGCAGGATCCGCAGCCCACCGGGGATCGCGACGAGCAGCAGCCCCGCGATCGCGGCCAGCAGCAGGGCCACCCCGGTCGGCAGCGACCCGGTGAAGCCCAGGAAGTTGATCTCCACCGGCACGTTGTTCTGCAGGATGAACACCAGCAGGAAGATGCCGACGATCGCCGAGAGGATCAGCCCGGTCCACAGCCCGCCGCTGCGGGTGTGCCCGATGACGGGGTCGGGACGCGGGGGCGTCGTGGGGACGGGGGCCGTGTCCGGGTCCGAGGGGACCGCGACGGTCCGCCCCTCGGGGTCCGTGGCCGGGCCGACCGGGCGCATGCCCGGGTTGGTGGCCGGGTCGGCGTGCGGGTCGTGCGGACCGACACTGCCGTAGCTGGGCCCCCCAGATCGCGTCGCCCGGGTCGGGTCCTCGCTCATGCCGCCACCATCCTGTTCGTCTCACCGGTTGCGCGGCGAAGTATCCCGCAACCGGCCGTGTGAGGCAGAGCACGGTCGGTTAACGTCCGACCATGGACTACGCCGCCGCGCTGGACACCTTCTTCACCGCCCCGCCGGACACCACCGGCCCGGCCGGCGGACCGTCCCCGACCCCCGCACGCGCCCTGCGCGACGCCCTCGAACCGGTCGCGATGCACGCCGTCTGGTCCGCCCCGGTCAACCGGGCGCTCGCCGAGCGCGGCCACGACTTCCTCACCGGCTACGTGACCGGCCGCGCCGCGCCGCTGGGCGAGGTGCCGTCGTCGGTCGTGGCGGCCACGTTCGCGGTGTTCGAACCCGGCCTCGTCGACGCGCTGTGGACCGCGGGCCGCGCGCTGGTCCCGCTGCCCGAGCTCATCGCGCTGCGCGACGCCGCCACCGCCGCGAGCCTGCGCGCCGTGCTCGGCGACGCCGCGGAGCCCGAGGCGGCACGGGTCGCCGGGATCCTGGAGGACGCCGTCGCGGGACTCGACGGCACCGGCCGCGTCCTGTTCGCCGCGCTGCGCGCCCAGCCCCGCCTCGACGACGCCTTCGGCCGCCTGTGGCGCGCCGCCGACCTCGTGCGCGAGCACCGCGGTGACGGCCACGTCGCCGCGTCCGTCGCCGCCGGGCTCGACCCGGTGCGGATGGGGGTGCTCATGGAGGTCTGGCTGGGCTACCCGGTCGGCGAGTACTCCGGCACCCGGGCCTGGCCCGAGGAGACCGCCGCGGCCGCCGTCGCGCGGCTGGAGGCCGACGGCCTGCTCGCCGACGGCGCACTCACCGAGCGGGGCCGCGCCGTCCGCGACGGGATCGAGGACGCCACCGACACCTCCCAGTACGCGCTGGTCGCGGCGCTGGGCGACGACCTCGGCCCGGTCACCGCGGCGCTCGCGGGCTGGTCGGAGCAGTGCGTGGCGGCGGGCGCGTTCCCGCCGGACCCGCGCAAGCGCGCGGCGGGCTGAGCCCCGCCGGGCCCCTAGCGGGCGCCGCGGCGCATCGACTGGTGCGCGACGCCGTCCCAGTCGAAGGGCTCGCCGACGGCCTCGAACCCGAGCCTGCGGTAGAAGTCGGCGAGGTGCGACTGCGCGTCGAGGACGCAGGGGCGGTCGCCGATCTCGCCGAGCACGGCCTCCATCAGCCGCCGGCCCAGACCGTGCCCGCGCGCCGAGGCGGCGGTGCACAGCCGCCCGATCCGGTGCTCGCCGGTGGGCTCCTTGAGCAGCCGCAGCGTGCCCAGGATCGGCTCGGGGCGGCCCTCGCCGCCGAGCCAGTAGTGCCGGGCGCGGTCCTCGAGGTCCCGGCCGTCGAGCTCGGGGTAGGCGCAGTGCTGCTCGACGACGAACACGTCCACGCGCAGCCGCAGCAGCTCGTAGAACGTGCGCGGGTCCAGGTCGGCCGCCCAGGCCCGGTGCACCGTGGCCGCGAACACGTCGTTGCTCATGCGCCATCAGTACCAGACACCGGCCGCTCCACCCGGTCGAGGAGCCGCTGCAGTGCCGCGTCGAACGCGTCGGGGGCCTCCAGGTTGGGCAGGTGCGCCACCCCGTCGACGACGGTGAGCTCGGCGTCGGGCAGCGCGTCGGCCGTCCGGCGGGCCTCCTCGACGGAGGTGAAGCCGTCGCGCGTCCCGACCACGACGGCCGCGGGCACCGCCACGTCGTGCAGCGGGTAGGCGGGCCGGTCGGCGCGGCCGCGCTGAGCGGCGGCCGCACCGTGCGGGTCCGCGGCCCGCATCATCGCCTCGACGTGCGCGGCCGCGGGCGAGCCGGGGACGACCATCCGGTCCAGCACCTCGTCCGTGTAGGGCCCCGTCCCCTCGCGCTCGAGCCGCTCGGCCGCGGCGAGGCGCACCGCGCGGTCGGGCTCGGCCGCCGGGGTCGTCGCCGCCAGGAGCAGCCCGGCCACGCGCCGCGGGGCGATCCGGTGCAGCTCCATCGCCACCTGCCCGCCCATCGACAGGCCGACGACCACCGCGCGCGGCACCGCTCGGCCGTCGAGCAGCGCCACGAGGTCCTCGGCCAGTGCCCGCCACGACGGCGTCGCGCCGCCGGTGGCGCCGTAGCCGCGCAGGTCGGGGGCGAGCACGCGGCGCCGCGGGCCGAAGCGCGCGAGCTGGGGCCGCCACATCGAGCGGTCGAAGGGATGCCCGTGCACCAGCAGCAGCGGTACGGGCCCGATGTCGTCGACGGCGATCACGGTCCGAGTCTGCGCGGTACATTCACCGCATTCAAGACGGACAATGTTCTCGGAGCAATCGTGGACGACTACCGCACGCTGGCCGACGCCCTCGCCGCCGACGTCGACGCCGGACGCCTGCGCCCCGGCGAGCGGCTGCCGACCCAGCGCCGGTTCGCGCGCGACCGCGGGATCGCCGTGTCCACCGCGTCGCGGGTCTACGCGGAGCTGGTGCGGCGCGGGATCGCGGTCGGCGAGGTCGGGCGCGGCACGTTCGTGCGGGCCCGGGACCCCGGCCCCGACCTGCCCGACCCCGCCGACGGGCGCGTGGACCTGGAGCTCAACTTCCCCGTCGTCGACGGCCAGGCCGAGATCCTCGCGCGCGCCGTCGGCCCGCTGCTGCGCGCCGACGCGCTCGCCGCCGCGCTCGCGCCGGTCGGCGTCATGGGCACCCCGGCGGCCCGCGCGGCCGCCGCCGCCACGTTCGCGCGCCCGGGCTGGGCCCCCGACCCGGACGCGATCCGGTTCGCGGGCAACGGGCGCCAGGCCGTCGCCGCCGCCGTCGCCGCGCTCGTCGGCGTCGGGGGGCGGCTCGGCGTCGAGTTGCTCACCTACCCGGTCGTGCGCGGGATCGCCGCGCGGCTGGGCGTGCGGCTCGTCCCGCTGCCCGTCGACGACCACGGCCTCGTCCCCGACGGCGTGCGCGACGCCGGCCCGCTCGACGCCGTCTACGTCCAGCCGACGCTGCACAACCCGCTCGGGGTGACCATGCCGCCCCGGCGCCGCGCGGAGCTGGCCGCGGTGCTGCGCGAGCGCGACCTGCCGTGCGTCGAGGACACGGTCTACGCGTTCCTGCGCGACGGTCCCCCGCCGCTGGTCACGTGGGCCCCGGAGCGGACGCTCGTCGTCGACGGGCTGTCCAAGCGCCTCGCGCCGGGCCTCAGCGTCGGGATCGTGGTGCCCCCGCCCGCCTGGGCCGAGCGGGTGTCCGCGGCGCTGCGCTCGGGCGGCTGGACCGCCACCGGCTTCGCGCTCGACGCCACCGCCCGGGCCATGGCGTCGGGGGCGGTCGCCGAGATCGAGGCCGCGAAGCGCGTCGACGCCGCCGCCCGCCAGGCCCTGGTGCGGGAGCGGATCGCGGTGCGCGCCGACCCGGCGGCGTACCACTGCTGGTGGGAGCTGCCGGCGCCGTGGCGGGCGGAGACGTTCGTGGCCGCGGCGGCCCGGCTCGGCATCGCGGTCACCCCGGCCGCGGCGTTCGCCGTGGGTCCCGCGCACGCGCCCGACGCGGTGCGCCTGGCGCTGGCCGCTCCCCCGCTGCCGGTGCTCGCCCGGGCGCTGGACCGGCTCGCCGCGCTGGCCCGCGGCGCACCGGGGGACGACGGGATCGAGTAGCCGCGAGGTCGGGGCCCGTACGGGGTGGTGACGGTTCGCGGACGGGTCCGACGAGGACCACCGACCCCGGTTAACCTCGCCGGGTGCGCCACCACGATCTCGCCGTCATCGGCACCGGCTCGGGCAACTCCATCGTCGACCCCCGCTTCGACCACCTCGACGTGGCGATCGTCGAGCACGGGGTGTTCGGCGGCACGTGCCTGAACGTCGGCTGCATCCCGACGAAGATGTACGTCTACCCCGCCGACGTCGCCCGGCTCATCCGGAAGTCGTCGACGTACGGGATCGACGCCTCCGTCGACAAGGTGCGCTGGACCGACATCCGCGACCGCGTGTTCGGCCGCATCGACCCGATCTCGGCGGGCGGGCGCGAGTACCGGGTCGACCGCTGCCCCAACGTCACCGTCTACGAGGGGCACGCCCGGTTCACCGGCCCGCGCGAGATCTCCGTCGACGGCGGGGAGCCGTTCAGCGCCGACCGGATCGTCATCGCCGCGGGGGGCCGCCCCGCGATCCCGCAGCCGATCACCGACTCCGGCATCCCGTACGAGACGTCCGACACGATCATGCGGATCGACACGCTGCCCGAGCACCTGCTCGTCGTCGGCGCGGGCTACATCGGCGCCGAGTTCGCGCACGTGTTCTCCGCGCTCGGCTCGCGGGTCACGATCATCGGACGCGGCCGGCAGCTGCTGCGCTCGCAGGACGAGACGGTGGCCGAGCGGTTCACCGACGCCGTCCGCGACCGCTGGGACGTCCGTCTCGGGCAGTCGATCACCACCGCCCGGCACGGCGCCGACGGCATCGAGCTCACCTTCCAGGACGGCTCGTCGGTCCGCGGCGACCTCGTGCTCGTCGCGACCGGGCGCAAGCCGAACTCCGACCGCCTCGACCTGGACAGGGCCGGGATCGCGGTGCACGTGGACGGCCGGATCGCCGTCGACGAGCACCAGCGCACGAGCGTCGACGGGGTGTTCGCCCTCGGCGACATCAGCTCGCCGTACCAGCTCAAGCACGTGGCCAACCACGAGGCGAAGGTCGTGGCGCACAACCTCGCCCACCCCGACGACCTGCGCGCCACCAACCACCACGCGGTGCCCGCCGCGGTGTTCACCGACCCGCAGATCGCGGCCGTCGGACGCACCGAGGCGCAGTGCCGCGCGGAGGGGCTCGACGTCGCGGTGAAGATCCAGGCCTACGGCGACGTCGCCTACGGCTGGGCGATGGAGGACACCACCGGGTTCTGCAAGATCATCGCCGAGCGCGGGACCGGGCGCATCCTCGGGGCGCACGTCATGGGACCGCAGGCGAGCACGGTCATCCAGCCGCTGGTCCAGGCCATGGCGTTCGGTCTCGGCGCCCGCGAGATGGCCGAGGGGCAGTACTGGATCCACCCCGCGCTGCCGGAAGTGGTCGAGAACGCACTGCTCGGGCTCGATCTGTAGGGGCTCGGGCGTCGAATGCTGGATACTGGGGTGGCCAGTGAGGCCACCCTTCCTCCGTCGACACCCGAGGTGCCGCCCATGTCCGTAGCCGAGAGCCCCACCCGGCCGTCCGGTCCGAAGCCGATCCTCGACGGGCAGCGCGGGGTCGCGTCGACCGTCGCCGTCTACATCTTCGTGATCACCCCGCTCCTCGCGCTGCTGGCCGCCGTGCCGATCGCCTGGGGCTGGGGCCTGAGCTGGGTCGACATCGCGATCGCGCTGCCGTTCTACGTCGTCAGCGGCCTCGGCATCACCGTCGGCTTCCACCGCTACTTCACCCACGGCTCCTTCAAGGCCAACCGGGTGCTGCGCGTCGCGCTGGCGATCTCGGGCAGCCTGGCGCTGCAGGGGCCCGTCATCGACTGGGTGGCCGACCACCGCCGCCACCACGCGTTCTCCGACAAGGAGGGCGACCCGCACTCCCCGTGGCTGTTCGGCACCGGACCGCGCGCGCTGGCCAAGGGCTTCTACCACTCGCACATGGGCTGGCTGTTCGGCCGCGACCAGACCAACGAGGAGCGCTTCACCCCCGACCTGCTCGCCGACCGCGACATCGTGCGGGTCGACCGGCTGTTCGTCCTGTGGGCCACGCTCTCGCTCGTCCTGCCGGGCGTCATCGGCGGGCTGGTCACGCTGTCCTGGGCCGGCGCGCTCACCGCGTTCTTCTGGGGCGGGCTCGTGCGCGTCGCGCTGCTGCACCACGTCACCTGGTCGATCAACTCGATCTGCCACATGATCGGCGAGCAGCCCTTCGCCTCGCGCGACCACTCCCGCAACGTGTGGCCGCTCGCCGTCCTGAGCTTCGGCGAGTCGTGGCACAACCTGCACCACGCCGACCCCACCTGCGCCCGGCACGGCGTGCAGCGCGGCCAGGTCGACATCTCCGCCCGCGTCATCCGGATCTTCGAGAAGCTCGGCTGGGCCCACTCGGTCCGCTGGCCCACCACGAAGCGCCTGGAGAAGCTGGCCCGCGCCTAGATCACCAGCAGCGCGGCGCGCGCCCCGAACACCAGCAGCGCGGACCCGGCCCCCACGCCGGCCACCGGCCCGCGAGACGCGCGCATCTCACCGATGATCGCCAGAAGTGGTCGGCTGGTGTCACCGGTGACACCAGCCGACCACTTCCGCCGATCATGCCGCCGCTAGGAGCGAGTCCGCGATCTCCCGCACGCAGGCGGCGGGCCTGCCGTCGAGGTCGTGCCATGTGTAGCGGAGCAGGTCCCAGCCGCTGCGGTGCAGGGCGTTGCCCTTGCGCCGGTCGTTGCGGAACCTCTCGACGTCGACGTGCCACGCCCACCCGTCGACCTCGATCGCCAGCTTCGCCCGCGGGAACGCGACGTCGATCCGCCACGGCCCGAACGGGTGCCCGAGCACCCAGCCGGTGATCCCCGCGTCGCGCAGCAGGGTGACGAGCAGGCGCTCCGCCGCCGAGTCGGCCCGGTCGGCGGCCGCGGCGATCAACCGACCGGCCGCACCCGACCCGCGGCGGCCGAGGTTGCGGCAGTAGGCGCGGTAGAGCGTCGGGAAGCGGACGTGGCGCTGCAGCGCCCGGTCGAGGAAGGCCGATCCCCCGGGCAGGACGAGAGCCGTCTCCAGCGCTGTCAGCGGTGGGGCCGTCAGGACGAGGTGACGGTCCTCGACGCGGTCGACGGGTGACAGGTCACGCCGCACGACCGACCCGCCCGGACCGGGCCGCAGGTGTCGACGTCGCGGCACCGTCAGCTCGACGACGGCCGGGGCCCGGTCGAGCATCCCGTACCAGTACGCCGCAGCGGGCCCGCTCACCATCGCCGGCGCGCCACCGGCCCCGAGCCATGCGGCCCGGATGCGCACCTCGTCGGTGTACCGGTGGCCGCCGACCAGGTAGACGCCGGGCTGCAGCAGCTCCCACGCACCGGAGCGCACCCGCCGGTGCACCGAGCTCGCCGACATCCCGGCGGCCACGGCCTGCCGCAGCGTGACCACACCGGCCTGCCGGGCGAGCAGCGGTGCGAGCAGGGCTTCGGAGGACACCGGGTGAGCATGGCGCGCAGGCCGCCCGGCCCGTGGCCGAACGGGACGCCCCGTCGTCGACGATCGTCAGGAGTGGTCAGCGGGTGTCACCAGCGGCACCGGCGGACCACTCCTGGCGATCATGGTCGCGGGGCGCGGGCCATCACGATGCGGTCGGGCGCTCCTCGGCCGGGGTCGGGTCCACGGCGGGCGGGCCGGAGGGGAGCTCGGCGCGGGCCGTGGCCGGGTCGTAGGGCACGGCCGGGGGCGTCTCGCCGCGGATCCCCGCCACCAGCGCGGTGACGTCGGCCATGATCGCGCCGGTGGCGCCGTCGAGGGCGGTGCGGGTGCGGGGGCCGCCGAGCCACTGCGACAGGTCGACGGGCGGGCCCGCCACCACGGTGACGCGCCGGCGCGGGAAGAACAGCCGCGGCGTCGACGTGCCGGGGGGCAGGACGTCCTGGGTGCCCCAGTTCGCGACGGGGATGACGGGCGCCCCGGTGACCAGCGCGATGCGGCCGATGCCGTTCTTGGCCTTCATCGGCCAGCCCGCGGGGTCGGCGGTGTAGGTGGCCTCCGGGTAGAACGCCACGACCTCCCCGCGCTGGACCGCCTTGATCGCCTCGCGGTAGGCGTCGCCGGCGCGCGCGGACGAGCGGTAGACGGGGATGTGGCCGCCCTTGCCCAGCACCGAGCGCACGACCGGCACGTCCCACAGCTCCGACTTGGCCAGGAACCGCGGCATCCGCCCGTGCGAGACGGTGAACGCGACGTCGAAGATCGGGTCGGCGAACGAGACGTGGTTGAGCGCGAGGAGCGCGCCGCCGGTGCGCGGGATGTGCTCCCCGCCGCTCCAGCCGATCCGGGTGCCGAACATCGTGAACGGCCACAGCAGCCAGATCGCGAAACCGAACCAGAAACCGGAGGTGTCCCACCGCCGCGTGACGGTGAGGCGCAGCTTCTGCCAGGTCGTGAGCGGCCTCATGCGTCCATTGTGTCGCACGGGTCCGGTGTGACGTGCGTCCCAGCCCCCATCCGGCGACGGGACCGCGACGGAATGTCCGGCGACACTGATTCCGCCCATCCCCCCGTACGTGAGGTCGTCGTGCCCGACAAGTCCGGTCTGCCCCGGTTGGAACCCGTGGGACGCGAGCAGGACGCCCCGTCCGCCCTGGTCCTCGTCCTGCACGGCGGTCGCGCGCACAGCCGGGAGAGCGGCGAGCGCAAGCGGCTGACCTACCGGCGGATGGTGCCGTTCGCCCGCGCGCTGAGCCGCCGCGGGCCCGCGGTGTACCTGCTGCGCTACCGCTACCGCGGCTGGAACGCCCCCGCCAAGGACGCCCTGCGCGACGCCCAGTGGGCCCTCGCCGAGCTCGCCGAGCGGTTCCCCGGGGTGCCGGTCGCGCTGGTCGGGCACTCGATGGGCGGGCGGGCCGCGCTCGGCGCCGCCGGATCGTCCAACGTGGTGGCGGTCTGCGCGCTCGCCCCCTGGCTCGACCGGTCCGACCCCGTCGTCCAGCTCGACGGCCGCACCGTCCTGATCGCCCACGGCGACCGCGAGCGCTGGACCGACCCCGGCGAGTCCTACCGCTACGCGGTGCGGGCGAAGGAGCGGGGCGTGGCCGTCTGCCGCTTCGACGTG